>NZ_CP135442.1:0-295277 GCF_042295465.1 Mesorhizobium sp. ISC25
GCATGCGATAGCGACGCCCGACCGCCGATCATTCCTTCGGCAGTTTGTGCTTATGAATTCGGATATAATCCTGCACAGCGTTTCGCAGCAGCTCGGTCATGCTGTGCCCGTTGCTGATCGCCAGCAACTTGAACTGACGCTGTTCCGCGGCCGTCAGATAGTAGCCGCAGCGGACCATCTCCTCCTCGCGAATCTTCTTGCCGGCGATGGGATCCTTTTTCTGGCCCTGTCGCAGCAGCTTGCGGAAATCGGGCCCGACTGCCGGGGACGGCTTTGTCGGTTCCTGCATCAGTGGCGCTGCTTGCTGCTTGGCCCCTGACGGCTCGACCTTCGGTGGGATGAACATGCTCGGCAATACGGGCGGCTGCGTGGAGATCGCCTTCATCATGCGGGCCTTCTTGTCGTCCCCGGGTTTAGGCGCGGTTTCTTCACTCATGCCGCGTTCCTTGTGGCTTCGATGAGGGTTTGCAGAAGGTCGTCAAACACCCCTTCGCTCTCGGCAACCGCCTTCGCGTCAGGCACCTCGGGGCTGTAAAGGGTCTGCCCGGTCTGAAGGTCGCGGTAGGCAACACGATTGTGCAGGACGTGTTCCGCAATCGGCGTGCCGTTGGCCTGGATAATGGCGCGCAGTTCGGTCAGGGCTCGCGCCCTGCCATCGATGATGGTCTGCTTGGTCAGCACGAATATCGCAGGCAGCGATCTCCCCCGGCTCTCGACCGCCAGTGGGATGTAGTGGTCGGTGACCTGGATGGCGGCGGTCACATCGTCGAGGGCAAAATAGACCGGCACGACGACAATGTCGGCGGCGAAGAGCCCGGCCATGAGGTTATCGTTTGTGGTGCCTTCCGTATCGATCAAGACGACCGAGCGTTCTCCGTTGTGAGTGGCTGCCGCGCGAAGGATTTCCTGCGGCGTCATCGCGCTCACCATCGTGAGCCTGTCAGGACGATTGCCAGCTTCGCCCAGCATCTGGAACCAGCGATTCATGTTCTGCCGCCGGTCGCCGTCGATGAGAGTGACCGAATAGCCCCTATGCAGCGCGACGGATGCGAGGGCGCGCAGCATCGTCGATTTGCCGGTGCCGCCCTTTGGGATCGCAGCGGAAATGATCATGAGGGCCTCCTTCCGGCATCATGGACACATGGAATGTCACGTTAGAAACATGGTGACATAGTCAACGGGGCTGACCGGTTTGGCAACCCAGGCGCGTACCAATAAAAGGCTCTATCGCAAGGCGCAATCATTCCGGACTGCTATCTTCAGTGAGTGCGGATACGGTGGAGCATCCCGACTGCAACCGCTCGGACATTTCCATGTTAACATGGAAACAAGTCTCCAATGCATCACCGACACATCACAACAAATCACTGTGGAAACATGTCGACGTTGGCGTGCCGCGGTCTAGTGTTGAAAACTGGGCTAGGTCGTGAGGGGACGTCCGCTGGTTTTTTGCGGCCTCCCTCCTTTTTTATTGGCAGGATAGCCTATTTTGTGATACACACAAAATAGGCGGCGCGGCCCTGGCGGGCCTTAGCGCCCGCAAGCGGGCTTGACGATGGATGCAGACGCCCAGAAAGCAGCGGTCAAGAGCGCGTCACGACGCTATGGCGAGGTGACGCACATCCGGTTTTCGGCTGACGAGCTGGTCGGCCTCAAAGCCATTGCGGAG
This sequence comes from Mesorhizobium sp. ISC25, assembly GCF_042295465.1. Classification (NCBI taxonomy): domain Bacteria; kingdom Pseudomonadati; phylum Pseudomonadota; class Alphaproteobacteria; order Hyphomicrobiales; family Phyllobacteriaceae; genus Mesorhizobium; species Mesorhizobium sp. ISC25. The sequence goes on from NZ_CP135442.1 coordinate 1,670, forward strand.
CGGGACGGCGTAACCGTCAGCGAGGTCGTCCGGCGTCTGGTGCGGGCAGAGGCGGGGCGCCTGCCTGTTGCATCAGAGGCGTTGCGACCGGCGATCGTGGACATGACCGATCAGCTGCGGCGCGTTGGCATAAATTTCAATCAGGCCGTGCGCGCCATGAACGACGGCCGAGTTGCCCAGGATGAGGATCTTGAGCAGGCGCTGATCGCCGTGGGCGACCTCGTGCGGCAGTTTCGCGAGGAACTGAAGGCGATGACCGTCGGGTCCCGCAAGGCGAGGAAGGCCAAGCCATGAGCGGTCGTCTTGCTGGCTACGCGGCCGAAATCGAACGCTATCTGCGGGGCAAGTCCGGCGTGAAGCGCGAGGACCTGGACGACGACAAGTCACTGACGGGCGCCCGGCGCGATGCCGGTGAATTCCAGGCGATGAAGAGTTATGAGCGGACCGGTGGCGGCGGACGCCTCGGGCAAGGACAAGCCGGCTCGGTGGTGGGTGGCGGCAGGAACGTCCCTCGTTCGTCGCCGGGAGTAACAGGAGTGGCGGGGAGATCTATGTCCAGCAGGACGTCGAAGTCCACTGCGGCTGCGAGCTCCCCCAACGGCGCTAGCGCGCCGATCATGGTCTATGGCGCTACGCTCGCCGGTTTCCGGCCGGAAGAGGAGGAGGAAGATTGGAAGCGGCGCGGCGGCGGCGGTGGTGGCCGTGGTGCTGGTCGTCCGAGCGGTACGGGACGAGCGGCGCGGGTCGCCTATCAGGCGCGGGCGGTGGCGGCACGGGCAGGCTTTGCGGCGGGCGCGCAGCCTGCTGTTTTCAAGGTCATGCCCAATCCGCCATCGACCAGGGAAGCTGCCACTCGGCTGCTCAATTACATCGGCAAGCGCGAAGACGAAAAAGGCGAGAAACACGACATCGAGATTTTTGACGAAGATGGACAGGTCGTTGCGACAGGCGGCGCACGAAAGGCGTTCCTGGATACGTTTTGCGAGACGTTCGAACCGCCCTTGGAAAACACCAATTTTATGGAGGTTCGTTTTGAGCTCGCCGGCGAAGTCGCCGATGCCGCCTTGAGCGAGGCGTTGAACAAGGCCTTCGGCGCAAAACCGTTCATCTACGCACAGAATGGTCAATCGGTGGAGGTATACGCGCACACCGATGAGCGGGCCGGGCCGCTTGCGAGAGTCCTGGCCGGTGGTCGGGAGAATTCGCGCATCAAGGCGCTCGACAAGATCGAGGCGCGCTTGTCTGAAGCAATGGGTGCGGCGGGGGTGGTCGCCAAGGCAGAGGTAACGGCGGCCGTCAGCCGTGAACCCAAGGCGAAATATTTCCTGCAGAAGTTCATCCGCACCCACAGCCAGGTCCGCCACGCAAATGGCGAGCCCGTGCCCGGGGTGAAGAATCTCACGAAGGCTGCGACTTCGGCCTATGAACAATGGCGCCCGCATTTTTCGGGGCGTGAGCGCCGCAATGCCTATCACCTGCTTTTCTCGGCAAGAGCCAGCACCGATGCAAACGCCGTGATGGCCGCGGCGCGCGCCGTGCTTGAGGAGCGAGCGCCAGGATACAAGTTCGTCCTGGCGCATCACAAGGACACCAAGCACGTCCATATCCATGCGATGGTGCAGGCACGGTCGGCCGACGGCGAGCGCCTGAAATTCTACAAGCCAGATCTGGTCGCCTGGCGCGAGACTTTTGCAGAGAAGGCACGGGAGAACGGCATTGCGATGGTGGCGACGCGGCGCATGGATCATGCGATGACGCGGCCATTCACGAAGGAGCATGCCGGCGCCTACAGCCGCGCCCAGAGCGATCCGCGCTACCAGGTCAGCGCCAAGACGATCGAGCGGGTGGAGGCCAAGCGGCAAAGCCGTTTGGATGGACAATCCCTTGTCGTGAACGGCGATGCAATCGCTGCCGGATGGCAAAAGACTGTGTCGACAATGCGTACCGCGGGCGTAGTCGGTCAGGCTCTCACGGCAGCGGAGTCGATCGGAAACAATTTTCTGCAGTTCCGTCGCGATCGAGCAGGGGAGGGGCAGGCAGGTTCTGCCGCGGGTCGCGGAGCTGATCAATTGGGGCAGAAGTCTTTCCTGTCTCACCCCGGTATGAGAGAATTGAACGCACTGATAGGAGATTTGGACATGGCGCAAACCCCCTTGGAAATGCGGCGTCAGATGGCCCGCGTCAATCAGGCTCTCGACAACATGCGCGAGACGCTCCCGCCGGCGCATCAAGGACAGTTCGAAGAGTATCGTGAAGAGGTGAACGACAAGATGCACGATCGTCTCGCGCGGCTGCAATTCGAGCGGCAGCAACAGCGTCGTGGTGGTGGCGGTGGCGAGCCGATCCCCGAACGCGAGGCGCGAGGGCGAGACCTTCCAACCCGGGACGATCCGCGCGAGCCAGAGCAACCGCGCACAGGCACCGAGCAGGAGAAGGTGAGAGCCAAACAGAAGGACGCCAACGAACAGAAGGCACGGCAGTCGGAAGAGCAGGACCGTAAGACCCAGCGCTCAAACGATAACGATTACGAGCGCTGAGCAAGGGCCAACCTTGCGTCCTCGCGCGGTGGTCTACCAAAACGACGCATTCGTCACAGAATGATCAGGCTGCAGGGCAGTGGGACGAAGCCACGAAGTGGCTTCGTCGAAAGAAAACGAGATATAGCTCGGGCTGCCGTTGGCCGGTGCGGCACAAAATGCCGGACAAACCAGAATCAAATGTACTTGCGATAGTCGGAACTCACCTGTCCCTCGCTGATATATTTCAGCACTTCTCCGACCTTGCGCGCTGCCCTGATGGGGATTGGCAGCTTTTGGTTCATCTGGGTGGAATTCCAATTGATTTTGGTCAGCCCGAGAATCTCGTTCGCGATCTGGGCTACCGTGCTGTCGCTGGAATTATAGGGACAGATCAACAGAGGCTTTGGATCATACATACCGGGGTAGGTCCCGTAGTAAGGAATGCTGCCGTTTGTGTAGAGCAGCCCTTTACCATCGAGTTCCACGAACGTGCCGCGCATAACAGGGTAGTTGCCATCGCGAAAAACCTTCACAAACGACGATTCCTGCACCCAGACCAAGTCGCGCAGCTCGGTCCCTACCTCGTCGAGAGCTTCAAAAATCCCGTCGGCCTCTTCGTCGCGAAACTTTGATGTTTTTAGAACGATGACGCGCGCCGGATAATTCATATGATGCTTTTTGTACGCAGCGAGCGCGTCGGCGATGAGCGACTTTGCATCGTCTTGCGTGAGGTAAGGATGCCTTCCCCGACTCTCGGTTTGTGCGCCCTTTCCTTTGAGAATGAACCCCCTGCCTCGCTCGTCGAACATTTGAGCAGCGCTCGTAAAAAGCTGCTGGCCACCAGCCTCGCGGTAGAAGCTGACGCCGATGTAACAGGCGGAGAACTCGCCTTCTTGCGGAGCCCGGCGCCATGGAACGCGCCCTGACCCTTTGTAGTAGAGGGTGGTGAGCAGATTCCATGTTCGTCCCGCTTGGTCCTGGATCTGACGGGCACTGCTCTCCTTGATCTTGAGAGGAATGACGGCCCGCTCGTCGAGCACATCTTCCCACACGATCTGAATGGGAAACCGGAAGTGCATCGCTTTCGCTTTGAGCAAGCCGCGGAAGTTAGGGGCATCTGAGCCTCCGCTATCCTCCTGCTCCACAGTAGCGTCGGAATCGACCTTGGCGTTCCAGACGCGCTCGATGAGTTCTACGGGAAGAGCGATGATCGCGACGTCGGGCCGACTGCTGCCCTCGTCGAGGGCCTGCAGCTGCTGGATGATCTCATCCACAGCCATCTCGACGGCTTTGCCGTGATGCGGCTCTTTCCTGATTCGCTCGATGCGTGCCTGCGGAATAGCCGCGACGGCGCCGTCGGGAATCTCGAACCGACATCGGAAAGGATTGCGATTGCCGAGGCCCGGAAAGGGCGGATGCATGTTGGGATGTTTTTCAGACTTCCCGGCAAACCCGACGCTGGCGGCTTCAAGAAAGTTACGGGCATCTTCAATGGTCTTCTGGCTGCCGATGACCGCGATGTTGATCACGTCGCCAAAGGGCGTCTGCAGCGGACCGGCCTCGAAAAGTCCGAGGCGAGGATCGGGGTGTTGATGTTGGTTGCCAAATTCCAACAGGGGCTCCTCGAAGATCTTAGTTTCGAACTTCATGCGAACCTCAGCAGTTCTTGATTGCTCTCTTCGTCATCACTCGCCTTCTTCTGCGCACCCCAAACGTCTTCGGGCACCTTGGTGGGGAGCTTTACCGTCGGCGGATCACCAAATGTCAGGCGCGGATCAGTGCTGGCAATGGCGAAAAGATCGTCTGCATTGCGATCCGCTTCGGTGAGGAAACGATGCCACATGATGACTTGCCCCCGCAGCGATGCGCTCTTATCCAGCCGCTTCTTCCCCGCAAGAAGCGCGCTTGGGTAGGAGTGTGGAATGAAGCCGTTGGTGGTGAAGAAATAGGTTGGATTGATCACCAGGAACCACTGGTCGTAGAGGAGTTCGAACCGCGGGACGAACGCGTGGTGCCTCACAAACTCGACGCGAGCAGCGTCTAATTTGTTGCGAACGACATTGACGACGTCTGCCTCAGCCTTCTTCTTCGAGGCTTGGTACTGAAAGGCGCGGGACTCGTTCTCGACGCGAGCCCTGAAATAGAAAAGCCTCCCCTCTTTGTCCCACCCGAGGTCGGCTCGTATTTGATGCCGGAGAGTTTGGGCCAGCAGGAAAGCGAAATTGTTTCTCTCGTCGAGGTCCTGGTGGAACGCCAGATGTTCCACTTCAATAGCCTCCACCTGATCAAGGTCGACGATTTGATCGCACGATGAAGTTCGCGGATCGTGGAACGACCAGAATGCACTTCCTTTGATCGCCCAATCAAATCGCGCAGGCTCCTCTGCCGCCAGCAGCATCGCCGTGGCTTGCTTTGCGGTGTATGCGGTAGTCGTCACAAACACCTCATCCGGAAGGGCCACAGGTAATATGTTGACGAGCGCTTCCTCACCGCCGCCAAGCGGTGGAACGAAGTAGCCGAAGCCGGTTTTGGGAATTGTAAGAGCAGCAAGCCTGTCGACAGCATTCGTGTCGAGCACATCCTGCTGCTTGTCGAAGCGCAACCGCCGCTCACCCGGCCCCGTGCCTCCAAGTACTTCCTTCCAATAGTAACTCTCGTCACTTCTGCGGTAGAGAACAACAATGATTGGTAGATTGGCACCGCGCCAGTACGCAAGGTCTTCGCTCCGTAAGAGATAGGCGAAGCCGTTCGCATCCTCCGACGTGTACGTGCTGGACTCGGTTGTCTTGACCTGAACCGCAATCATTCTGGCGGAGGGCTGCCCCTCTATCATCACTTCGGCGATGCCATCGATTCCCGCTTCGAGCCGCGAGCGCACGTCGAATTGGAATCCCATTGTGAGAAATCGCAATTGAACCGCGGTCTCGCCGATCTGGCCGAGGAGTTGATTCGGGGTGATAGTTTTTGCCATATTCGCACTATAGAACATTATGCGAACACGCCCCATGAGATTCTTGTTCTCGCCCGCTTTTCAGGGCGGATAATTTGCGAGCCTGCTTACTGAGGCCTGTGCGGAAGCGCGTTCGCAGTAAACGGTCATTCGCTACACCAATAAAATCGACATTGTGGATGTTGAAGCGGACACTGAGAGAACCGCTACCGTCACAGAGTGTCGTCCGGCCTGTGAGCGGCTGTTCAGACAAGAAGTGCTTCCCTTTTGCGAACTCACGGACTGGGAACTTGGCGATCTCATTGCGCGAAGCGCGGTCTATGCGGGTTTGCGCTTGAACTCGATTGAGACCTCGGCACTGCCCGAAACGCGCGGCAATGTCCTCCGCCGCAACGACGTGTGCGACAAGGTCACGGTAGCCAATGACCTCTCCGCCGCATCGCTATCCTACCCATCGACTACCTCAGGTAAAGTATCTTCGACGATGCTGAGATTTCGATCGAAAGTCTCGGTGTCGGATGCGTTGACGCGCAGAGAACGCACCTTGTTCAGGATGGCCGCAACCGCCGCTTCTTTGTCGGGCGCTATGCGTGTTGTCACCGCCTTGGCGGCCAGAGCGGAAAAATCTATAGCGGCATAAGCTGGTACGGGTTCAGCGTCTGTTGCTTTCAGCCGTTCTTTAACAATTGTGCGCCGGCCCGCCGGCGGAGCTATATGGCCTGCTTTTGCGGCAAATGTTGCGCCGCGCCGCAGGCGGGTTTGCAAGAGGCCTGAGCGGTACGCCGGTGCTGTCGGCACAATTGTCGGGACCCCAGGAGATGGAACCGCAGCGGAAGCGTCCAATGCAGGGCTTGTCGTGCGCGAAGCGTCGGTAGAGGCGGGCAGGGGCATGAACGCGCGTTTGGCGAGCTGGCCGTCGGCGAAATAGAAATTGCGGGTGCCGAGGATCGGCAGTTCGCCGCGCGGCAATATGATGACCTTGTTCGTGTCGAGCGTACGGATTTCATCTGGCCGCATCAGGGGCCGCCGCACTTCCTTGCGGTGCTCCGAGCGCGTGTAATATGTGTCGAACAACGTTGCCTTGGTGCGCGTCACGTCCTTTTGCACGTCCGACGTTTCGCCGAGCTGCTCGGAAACGTAGCGCAGATCGTCCGCGTCCTGCGCGCCGAAAAAGATCTGTACGCGAGCAGCGTTGATGAGCGTCTTACGCCCTTCCTGGCGATAAATCTCGTCTACGGCCTTCAGCGACTGCACGAAAAACCACATGGAAACCCCGTTGCCGCCAAGCACGCTCGCCATTTCGGTCACGTTCTCGAGCTTGCCGAGGTTCTGAAATTCGTCGAGCAGCACTAGCACCGGATTCTCGTCCGGACGCGGCATAGTTTCCGACATGAAGTTCATCATCTGCGTAATCAGGACGTTGAACAACGGTCCGAGCGAGGTGATCTGCTCGCGCCGTACGTCGAGATAAAGAGAGATCCGGTCGCGCTTGAGTTTGCGAATATCGAACGTGCTGCGCGAGGTAGCTCGCCTCAGGCGCTCGTTGAGAAAGGGGGCCATGCCGGTCCGCACGCCGGCGTAAATTCCGGAAAACTGTCGCTCAGACATTTCGAAATAGGGCAACAGGGTTTGCAGCGTGAAATGCGAGCATTCGCGGCGTCGTTCCTCGCGTAGCGAGCCGATGAACTCCAGGAGTGGCTGCTCGGCACCATTCATGATTTCGAGGATTGTGGCGAAGGTCTTCCTCTCGCTCGGGATCGCATGCGATTCCATGACGAAGGACGCGATGCCGGTAAAGAGGAGGCGGGCATCGTTGACCCAATAGGGGTCCGCGTTCGAAGGGGGGCGCGGAAAAAGCGCCGCAGCGATGTTGCGGAGGTCGATGTCGCGCTGAGCTGAGTCCAGCGAGATGAAGTCCATCGGATTGTAGCATGCGGTATCTCCGTCTGGATCAGCCGGCGCGAAACGCACCACGCGGCTGATGGTTGAACGATAACCGGCGGTGGCCGCATAGGTCTCGCCCCGCAGGTCGAGAACCACGAGCGAATGCGGCCAGGTCAAGGCGTTCGGGATGATGAGTGACGTTCCCTTACCGGAGCGCGGCGGCCCTATGACGAAGCCGCCGACATCATCGCCATCAATCCACAATTTCTTGCCGCCGATCAGCTTGCGCTGGGTCAAGTGAATCTTGCCGGAGCGCTGATCGCGGCCGGGCGACAAAATTTCGGCAAACCTGCCGCCGGCTCGACCGACGAAGACGCCGCCAACTTTTGTCAGGCCGGTTTTCGATATGTCGCTCATGGTCATGAAGCGAGAGTCATTGCGCTTTCTCGGGCGCATGAGAAACAAGCTGACCAGTGGCAAGAGAAACCCTAATGCACCCGCTGCAACGGCATATTGTACGCGGTCAAAATTTCTCGCGGTCACGTCAGTCCAGGCCAGACGAACAACCGGCAAGGGATTGGCGTTCAGCTGGTCAAACGGGACGTGGGAGCCAGTCCGGTACCAATCTGTCGCGACATAGGCGACCGTGAAGAGCAGGGCGCCCATGGCCATCGCCATGAGCACCATGAAAATTGCTGTTGCGATTTTCTGCATGGATGGGCCTCGTTAGATCGTCTCCGCCTTGGTGAACTTGATCTCGCTGATACCGCGCCGTCCGCCTTCACTGCGGACCATCTGGACGACCACCGGAATGACCTCGCGCAAGTAATCGAGGATTTCACTCCGTGAGAGCCCCGTACTGCCCTGCATGACCATGAGCGCCAGCCGCTCGTAGGCGGACCGGGCGGAATTGGCATGAACGGTCGTGAGCGAGCCCGGATGGCCGGTGTTGATCGCCTGGAGAAACGCGAAGGTTTCAGCGCCGCGTAACTCGCCCAACAACAGACGGTCGGGTCGCATGCGAAGCGAGGCTTCGAGAAGCTGTTGCGCGGAGACTTTGGCAAGGCCCTGGTCGCCCTTCGAGGCTATCAGGGTGACGTTGTTAGGAGCCGGCAGCCTCAGTTCGCGGGTGTCTTCGATCGTGATGATCCGTTCATGAGCCGGGATTTCCTTCAGGAGTGCATTCAAGAACGTCGTCTTGCCGGTCGACGTGCCGCCTGAAACGACTATCGAGACGCGGTTGCGCACCGCATACTGGAGGAACTCCATCGGCGAGGTGTCCTGCAGCATTTCGACGAGTCGCTTTTCTTCGGTTGAAAGCGCCAGGCCGCTGCCCATCGCCGTATTCTCGAATGCGCCAAGATCCTTGTAGGCATCAAGGCTCATATCCATGATGACCTGTTTGCGGATTGAGATCGCCCCGCCTTCGGGAGCCGCCGGCGGCAAGATGCATTGGATGCGCTCGCCTGAGGGTAGTGCTGCCGACAGGACCGGTTTTTCTTCGTTGATGACCTGATTTGTCGCCGAGGCGACACCCGTCGAGATATGCCTAATCCAGCCGGGCGTGACCTCGCGCTTGACGACGTGCTCCATTTCCTTGGCGCCGAGGCGTTCGATGAACAATTCACCTGGCCTGTTGATCGCAATCTCGGAAACCGAGTCTTCGTTCAAATAGGACCATACTGGCTCCAGATGCGCGCGCAGGACCGGGGCTCTTGCCCAAGGGTCGGGGAGGGGATGCAGGGCGTTCATTTCACCGGGCTCCCATAGCCGCGATAAAAATGATCCTTTGGCGTCGCGTAAAGAGGCGTCGGATCGATCGCGGCCTTCGGCCGCCCACCTGCCCTCATTCGTGCAACTTCTTCCTGAACCGGATCGGCGTACAAATCCGAGAAATCGAGATCTCGCCGCACCAGCACGACGATGGACGTGCCCTGGTCTACGTAGACTGTCGGGCCAATGCTCTGCGTGTCGCGAAACGCCTCTTGCGCGAGTTGCTGCAAGGCGGTCGATGACTTGTCGAACGCGATACCGCGGGCGTCGCGCTGCGAGCCATTGCCACCATACGTTACGGTTGTGGTCTCACCGGTCACGGGATCGGTCGTCGACACCTGACGCTGTTGTCCATTCTGGCTGCTGTCGCCAAGCGAAGACAGATATTCAGAGACGCCGCCAACGACGGAGAGCATGATGGCGTTGCCGTACCGTTCAACCCAATGCGTATCGACACGACCGCCCATGCCGCCGCGGCCGAGCGCATCTGCACCAGGCGACTTTATATCGACGGAAATACCGTCCGAGCGAATGACCCTGTTCCAGACGATGAAAACACGCTTTTGTCCGCGCGCTAGCCCCGAGCGGTATTCTCCGGTCAGACGCGATCCTTTCGGAATGAGGATCCGCCTGCCGTCGAGCGAGAAGACATCCTCCCGCACGACAGCGCGTACGGCACCGGGAAGGTCGGTGTTAACAGCGGTTTCCAAATAGCCGCGAAGGATCGTTCCCTCTGGGATCAACGCATCGGTGCGTCGGGAGACCCTGGCTTTGACAATACTAGAAGAACTTGCCTCTGACTGCGCCAGGAATGCCTTGTTGGGATCGCTGTCGGCGCCGGGGACCGGGATGATCTGACCGTCGGGCGCGATTTCGGCCTGTGCCGCCTGGGCGCCGGTATCCGTCGAGCCGGTTTCACCATTTGTCACCATCTGGTTGGATCGTAGGCGTTCCCACACGGCCTTTTCATGCTCGGCGGCCTCAGCCTTGCGGCGAGCCTCGTCATCAGCCTCGGCCTTGCGGCGGGCTTCTTCCGCCTCGGCCTTGCGGCGAGCTTCCTCGGCCGCCATTTGTGCTTCCAGCGCCCGCCGCTGCGCATCGAGATCCGCGCCCTCCTGCACTGTCTGATCGACGTTCTCGGCTTGTTGCGTGGCCTTCTGGTCGTCAGCCGGTGGCGGCACCACGATCTGGTCGATCGTGCCGTCGGCAGGTTGAGGCGGCTCGTTCAACGCCGGCGGGCGAAACTCCGGCTGGTTGAAGTTTTCCTCGCCATCGCTGCGAAGATCGCGCGATACCGGCTCCCGAGGCCAGTTCAGCCATATCAGCGCGCCCACCAGCACCACGCCGAGGCCGACCAGGGCGATTTTGGTACCCACACCCGCACCGCGGCGCGCGACCGTCGGGCTGCCGTCCAGTTGGTTATAGTCGATCTGCGTCATCACCGCCCTCCGCTGGACCCGAACAGGGTGGAACCACTTGTCAGTTTCGTTGGACCGTAGACCTGCTCGACTGGATCGATAGCGTTGGGTCGAGCCCGGTTGTAAAGGCAGAGTGTCTTGCCATCGGCTCGCAGGGTGAATTGCCGTGCCACCTTGTCGATGACGGTGTATTTGCCCTGAGTGCGAACGTTGACCAGCGACTCATGGCGCTTGTCGTCGACCACGAAAATCGCAGGAATGTCACCCTTGAACTCCAGAAACACCTTGGTGCCGTCGTCGAACACGGTGCGCGGCTTCAAGCTGTCATCGCCTTTGTACGCATAGTCGTAATTGAGATCGGCATAGTTCAGGTCCTTCAAATCCGGATCGGCGGCGCTCTCCTTGGCCTGCGAGAGCAGGCGCGCGTTGATATCCTCGTCCGGGTATTTGAACCGGACCTGGAAGGATGCCCGGTCGCGGCTATTGTCAGTTGCCTGCAGCAGCAGGGAATAGACGCGCCGGTTGGTGACCACGTTGACGTTGGTCCAAGCATCGCGCTCCAGCGGCTTGACGAAGAGAAATCGCGATCCGCGTTTGGGGATGATCGACCAGCCCTTCGTGTCGCCGGCGGAAACGGTTTCGATGACTTCGGTCGGACTGAGTTCGACCATCGTCGAAATACCGAGAGCGGCGCGCACCGACGTCACGTCGTCATTGTTGAAGGTGACATATCGGATGCGGCCGTCGCGTGCGGCCGCGCCGTGGATCGTGCCGAGCAGAAGGGCGGCCGACAGGACGAGGCCCGCGCGCCGTCTCATTGCAGGCTCCCCGCCGCCGGCGCCGATTCCTGGTCGCGGCGGTAATCCGTAACCTGAAATCCCAGTGGATTGTCGAAACGCCATTCGTTCTTGAGCGGCGTTGAGGTGTAGCGGAATTTTATCACCGCCACCCAATTGTCAGCCGTGGACGAATTGTCCCGCCGCGTCGTCGTGGCAAAGCGCACCGAGGCAGTGTTGCGATTGAGCAGGGAAACAGATTTGATCTCGACCGAGACAGTGACATTGCGGCCAAAAATCTTGTCCAGCGATTGCGGGTTTGCAGGCGTGAACAGCCATGTCAAATCCTTGGACGCGGCGTCGGTCGAATAGAGCTGGGCCAAGTCGTAATTCTGTTTCAGTTCACGGGAATCATAGGTTTCGCGGGCCCTGATGTAGCGCACCAGATTGGCCGCCGTGACGGCCTCGTTCTGCGATAAATCTCCAGGCTTGAGCGCGCGCATGATCTCGAGGTAGCCCGTCGATTTGTCGACCTCGACAACATACGGTTCGAACTGCCGGAGCGGCAAGATCAGCACGAGCGCCAACAGCGACAGCACCGCAACCAGTCCCGAAATGCCGCTGACGATCCAGGCCAATGTACGCGATCGGCGTATTGACCTGTGCGTGTCGTCTTCCCAGGTCGCGCCCGCCCTATAATAGCGCTTGTCGACGAGTTCGCTGCTGCGGTCAGCAGCTGTTTCCACTGGCATGATCACGTTTACTATTGCCTCGTTTGCGCGACGATCCCGATCCGATCCAGGGCCGGGATCCGTGACGTTCTTGTGTTCTAGGCCAGAGGCCTGGAGTTATCGCGCGCCCCTTGCTGGATGGCGGTCCGGGTTGCGGCATCCGCGCTGGCTGCTCGCGAAGATCGAAAACTGTTTGTCGCGAACTGCCGGGCGCCCCGAGCGGCGCGGCCTGCGGCCCATCGCGCGCCGGAATAGCGCACAGCGTTTCTGCCGAAGTTTCTATAAGGGTTGTATGCGCCCACGGTGCTGAGATACCCGCCGCCATTCAGGATCGAAGCAATCGAGGGTATCTGCATGAGAACGTAAATGCCGATGATCGTCACCAGCACCAAGGGCAGCACCAGCGACATTTTGCTGTCCATGGTCGCTCCGCCTGATGTGGCGGTGTTCAGCGCCGCATTGACGAGCGAGAAGTAGAAACCGAGAAAGCCGTAGATCAGGATTTGCTGGATCATCAGGAAGGTGGTCAGCGAAAGAAAGCCTTCGCTCATGCGCGAGGACCATCGGTAAAGCCAAAGGATGATCCATATCGGCGCCAACGCCAGCGTGATGAACAACATCACCTTGGCGGCGATGATCGCGGCAATGGCAAGCGCTGCGAAGATGATGGCAGACAGCAGGACGAGCAGCGACAAGAGCGCACCAAAAATGTCATAGAAGGATCCGCTGTAGACCTGATTGGCGACGTCCTGGGCCCCTTGGTAGAGATTGTCGATCAGCGCTGGAATTGCCGCCTGGTCGCTAAGCTGATTGCCGGTGGCCCGCGACACGGCGCCGACGATCACCTTACCCACCTCGTCTGGAATGCTTTGCACGAGCTGATAGATCGTCGCGGAAAATGTGCCCCATCCGGTCAGCAGCAGATAGATGATGACGGCGCGGCCGAGGCGATAGGCCGCTTCGAGCGGCGAAATCGACTCACGCCCGCTCAGGATCGAATAGCCCCACAACACGATATAAAGGGTCAGCATCAGGGTGAAGACGTTGCCCATCGCATTGCCCAACTGCATATAGACGGTGCGAACGAAGTCCTCGCCGATGTTGTCAATGCCACCCAGAATGCTTGCGGCGAGACCGTTCATGGATCCTCGTCAACGATGTTGGCGAACGGCGTTGAATTGACCGGCTTCAGCGGGCCGCATTCATCGACATTGGCATACGCCAAAGGCCCGCACGGCGCTTTCAGTTCGCGATTTGCACATCCAAACAGCCCCGCGCTGACGCCAATCACAGCGCATATGCGCAGGACTCGCCCCGACAAGCGTTCAGCCCCCGCTCTTGCCAAATTCCGCGAACGGATTGACGGTGCGCGGTGTCATCATCTTCTGCACCTGGCTCTGGCGAAGAAGATCTCCCTTCAGCTTCTCATTCAGGGCCGCGACCGCGCCGTTCTGGACGCCGATCAGTTCGTTGACCGCACGCGCGTTTTCCAGCTGCATTCGGGTGTTCTGGTCCACCGAACCCTTGACGTCCTGTGACTGCCCAATCTGCCCGCTCGCTGACTGGAGGGAGTGTTGGCGCTGGGTAACGCCCTGCGAAGCCTGCGAGGTCAATGCGCTTAGCAGCGAGGCCACATTGACGCTGCCGCCATAGGCGGTGTTGACGGCGCTGGTCTCCTTGCCGGCAATCTGCTGGAGCTGCTTCACCAGCTGGAGCCCATTGATGACGGCGCCTGCGATTTTCTGGATTTCGGGCGAAAGGCCGCCAAACGAAAGCGCGCCGCCGTTGAGGATCGATCCGAACGACGGCGCCTGGGCAATCGACATGTTGCCGCCAAGGCCCATCTGTCCGATCCCGAGCGAACCGTCACGACTGCCGCTGAGAGCCTGCAGGATCTCCTCGCTCTTTTTCAGGATATCCTTGTTCGAATCCATGATGGAGTTGGTGTTGTCCGCATTCTTGCGGGCGACATCGAGATTGGCGCCATCAATGACGGCAATCTGTGCGTGGGCCGTGCTTGCCCAAAGCGCCAGACTGGCAGCAATCGCGAATTTGTTCATGTCAGCCTCCTATTGCTGTAGCGAATTGATCACACTGGCAGCGCCGGCAGGATCACTGGTGATGATCATCGAGCGATTGTCGGCCGAGCTTGCCGCCGCGTTCTCAAGTGCGCATGGTAGCCACCGGCCGCGATCGATCCTCAACCGCTCCAATTCCGCGGGATCACAAGAGAACGGGTTTGGAGAGCCGCTCTTCGGCGGTTGCACCAGCTTGGACGACTGCGATGCCTGAACGTTCTGCAACGATAGAAGTTGGGCCAGCAACGTCGTAAAATCCCCCGCCTCGGCGAGGTACTGGTTGGTGACATCGGCGTTGACCCCACGAGCCGACGAGTTCAGCTCCCAGGCGTCCTTGTTTTCGGTCACCTGGCCAACGTTGCCCGCCAGCGCGTCGATTGCAGCATTGTTGGCGCCCATCTGCGATGAGCTTGCATCAAGGCCGCCAGCCGCCTTTCTCACCGTGCCCATGGCCGCGTCCTGGGCCGTGCCGCCGGCGCCGTCGGCCGTTACGATCGAGAATGGCGGCGGCGCGGCGGCCGGAGCCTGGCCGCTCGACACATAGTCATTGAAGTAACTGTTCCAGCGGCCGACGCCGCCGGCCCATTGGTTCTGCTCGCCTGCGTTCGATCCGTTGTAGAAGGAGGCGAGACAGCTGTAGTTCGTCGCGCCGCATTGCTTCACGCCCATTCCGAGGTATTTGACGCCGCCTTCGACATTCTGCTCGTTCACGTCGCGGTCCAGTCCCATGGACTTGCCGGTGCCCTTGGTCAGCTGCATGACGCCTTTGACGCCGGTGTGGCTCCCGGCGCATGTGTCGAAGCGCGATTCCTGATAGGCGACGGACAGTGCCAGGCCTTCGGGCACGCCGTATTTTTGCGCATAATAGCGGATCATCTTCACGTTGCCCGCGTCGCGCTGCAACGCTTCGGCAGGCGACCGGCGAAACATCTGTGAGCGGTATTTGTTCGAATAGGTGCAGACGACGCTTTTCTTCCTGTCGGTTTCGTCCTTCTTGGTGTCATCCGACTTCGTACTGTGCTGCTCGTCCTCTTGCCGCTTGTCGAGGTTCTGCCCGTCGATGACCGCGATCTGAGCGACAGCCCCGCTCATGCTTTCCGTCGCCGCGAGAGCCACGGCCAGACAAAAGCTGCTAAGCCGCTTCGTCATGCTCGTTCTCCCATCCGCAGAAGTATGGCAGCCACATCTCCGGCTCGTCGCCGAAGGCTTCCCGGAGCCGGGCGCATTCCTTGCTGTTGGCTTCGTTCGAGGACAAGACCTTGATGAGATCGGGCATTGCCGACAAATCGAGCTTGGCGACGATCGAGTCGCTGTCGTGCTTGACGAGGAAGGTGCGTGTTTCCTTCGCGGTTCGGCGCACGAACTCGAATTCCTTCGCTGTCAGCGAGAAGCGCTCCACGTAGGATTCTTTGCTCGCCTTGGGGTTGGGGAAGAAAATGTTGGTCTTCGTTTGCTCGATCAGTGACGACGAGATGGAGGAGTTGACGACGTCTTCTGCGGTCTGCGTGCCAAAGCCGACCACGCCGTTGCGGCGACGAATGGTCTTCAGCGTCTCATTGATGAAAGCGGCGAAAACCTCGTCGTCCAGCAGCTTCCAGCCTTCATCGAGGAAAAGCATGAACGGCGAGCCGTCGATGACGTCCTCGAGACGATGGAAGATGTAGAGCAACGCCGCCGAGCGCAGCTTTCGGTCGCCCAGGATCTTCGTCATGTCGAACCCGACAACGGGTTTCGAGAAATCGATGAGATCGACGGGATTGTTGAAAAGCCAGCCCTTGTCCTTCGGATCGAGCCAGGGTTGTATCCGCGCCGCCAGATCATTCATGCCAGGCATGAGCGAGCCCCGCAGCACTTCCGGCAGCAGGTCGAAGGTCCGCTGTTCGCGCGGTATCTTGTAGATCATGTCGACGGCCGCGTTGATGACGCGCATCTCGGCCACATCAAGCGCGCCGCCTTCCGGCGTCAGAATGTAGAGGAGTAAATCTTCCAGGAAAGAACGGTTTTCCGCCGTGTCATCAAGCTGCAATGGCGCGAACCCGGTCGGCTGAGAGGGTTCCATCACCTCGTAACGACCGCCGAGCGCCCGAACGAAGATCTCGGCGCCGCGCATGTAGTCGAAATAAACACATCGCGGCCGCGGCATGATGCGCATGGCCTGCGCCATCAGGAACGACAGCACCACGGTCTTGCCCGAGCCGGTCGGGCCGAACACCGTGAAGTGCCCGACATCGTGTACGTGGAAATTGAAATAGTAGGCTGTCTGGCTGGTCGTCTCGAGCAAGGCGATGGGCCGTTTCCAATGCAGCCGGTCACGTTGGCCGGACGGGAAATTGTGTCCGGAAAAAAGGCCGGCGAAATTCAGCGACGAGATCAACGCACGTCGCGCGATGTAGCTGAAATTTCCCGGCAACTGCGCCCAGAAGGCCAGTTCCGTGTTGAGTGTCTCGCGGACCGGCACGATCGACATGCGCGAAAGCTCGGCCGTGATGTCGGATAGCGCACGGTTGAGCCCAGTCATGTCCGGCGCCAATGCCATGACGCTCATGTGATGCTGTCCGAAGACGACTTCGCCGCCGGCCAGCTTGTCGGCGCCATCATGGACAGAGACCTCCACCGTCGTGCCCGCCTCGTCGGAACCCTCAACCTGGTTGGCGATGGTGTTGATCCTGCGCATCGCCGTGACACGGTCTTCGATCGCGAAGCTCTGGGTCAGGACAAACTCATGTGGCAGGCGCAAAAGACCGTCCAATGAGCCCGGAGCGGTGAACGGCGGGTATTCCTTGATCGACACCATGGCGCCGAGCTTGCCTGCGTCCGGCCCGCGCAGTTCCAGCGCGGACTTGCCGAAAAACAGCTGCCGCGTCGCCAGCACATCGCCAAGGGACATGCGCGGCAAAGGCATTTCCACGTCGCCGCCACCGGCGAGGATTTTCGCCAGAAATTCGGCGGCCTCGGAAAAGAAGCTGTCGCGGCGCTTCACGACACCGAGAAGACGTCCTCCATAAGCGGTGAAATCCTTGACCATGCCGTCGAGAATGTCATGCAGTTCGGCTATTGCCTCTTCGCGGGTTTCTTCGCCAGCGGTGCTGATGCGGAATGCGTTGAGCGCCTTGTCCACCCAGCCGACCCGGCCGACCATTGGGCGCCGTATGACCGTCAGATACGCCTCGTTGACGAAAAGGTTCTTCGACCCAAGCTCATCCATGTAGCGGGCGTCGAGCTCGGCCACGAAAGGATTGTCAAAGTCGCCTTCGATCTCCGGCGTCACGTGGCGGCGGATGATCGTGGTGTAGACCGCAAAGCGAGACGTCGACAGGTTGCGGAAGGTGGTGTTGCGGTTGAACATTCGGCTGTTCAACTCGGCCTGGTCCATCGTCTGAAAGGGCAGGCCACTGAGCTGGATGGCGCCGACCAGAAAGCCGCTCTTCGTCACGATCAGATTGTCATCGACATGGCGAAGGTAGGGGATGTGCATCGCCGCAGATTTTTCGCGGCGGCGCTCACGGCCAAATTTCAGGTCAGCATCGAGGCTCATGGCGAATAGCTCCTCGCCCCCCAGAAAGTAAGGTTCGCCACCGCTCCGCGTTTGGAGATGCGCCGCTCGAAAATATGAAATATGTAAGGGTCGCGCTGGCACAGATATGCACTGACCAGATGCACCACGCCGAACACGCCAAGACCGAGCATGAAGCTGCTCGTGGCGATGAAACCGATCACCGCCAGCATGCCGTTCAGTGCAAAAACTTCATAGCGCACCCCCCATTTCATCGGGGGGCGTGTCAGGGGCAGGCTGACCGGCTCGACATAGACTTCCTCGTCGTCCATGGCTCAGCTGCCTCCCGCGGTGGCGCGAACCGCATCCACCAGCTGGGCAGCGCCGAAGATCAGAGCGATGCCGATGATGATGGAAAAAGCCATCATCCACGCCAGCCGCCCCGTCATGGCGAGGAAGCCGAGAAAACAGACCGCGATGATGGCAAATGAGCGCGCTATGTTGCCCTGCAGAACGCCGACGAACCATTCCAGCACGTTTTCGACTGGCGCCGCCGACTGGGCGTATGCGGTGGCTGGCGCCAGCGCTATTCCGACCGCCGAGGCCAAGGCCAGTTTCAGAGCAAATTTGCCTGCTTTCCTGTATTCCACCCTTGGCTCCTTTCAGTTGCCGAAATCCATGACATGACCCTCCTGCCAAGCGTCTCCGCTTGCTGGCGGAGCGGCCGCGAGCATTTCGGATTTGGTCAGGGCGGACTTCTTCACGACACCGCCGAACTTCCAGCGGTTCAGTATCTTCACGATGTAATCAGCCGTCTCCGGATTCACCGGAATGCCTTGCGCCTTGTAGACGCTGTTGGGCCCGGCGTTATAAGCCGCCAGCATCAGCAGCGGATCCTGGAACTCGTCATAGAGGGACTTCAGATATCGCAGGCCAGCCCGAACATTCACCTGCGTATCGCAACGGTCGCTCACGCCGAGATCGGCCGCCGTCCCCGGCATCAACTGCATGACCCCAAGGGCTCCGGCCTTGGACGGACCCTGATTGGCGCCGAGATCGCTTTCAGCCCATGCAATCGCCTCGGCCAGATCAGCGTCGAAGCCTTCGTCCTGCGCGATTGAACGCACAAGTTCGGCGACTTCAGTACGGTTTCCGGTCTTGCACGCCCCAGGCCTCTGCGCCCCGACTGAGGGAAGGGCTTGCGCGGGCGTTGCAAAGGCGACTGCGACGCGGTCTGATGCCAGATCCCGGCCGTGCGCTTCCAAGGGCATTGTAGCGGCACACAAAGTGAGCAGAAGAGCTGTTCGAGTGTTCATACTGTCGCCAAAATTTAACACTTTACTATGGCTACACGCAGCCCTAGTAAAGTGTCAACACCATATGCACCGCAGGGACGGATTTCGATGAAACAGATTGCCCTTTGCACGGCTTTGCTGCTCCAGGGTGCCGTGGCCCATGCCGCCGGCGCCGACGCCCCAAATGCCTTCGCGCAGCCTTCGGAGCGATACCTGCTTCAGTTTGCCAAGCGGGGTGAGAAGATGTTCGTCTATGAACGCTACGATGCCAAAGGCGCGCTCTTTCAGCGCGATGCGGCCGCCCTCAGCTCGCCGGTCAAGGTGCCGTCGGCAACCGAGCGCGTCATCAACGGCGTGCCCTATCGACTGCGCGGCCTCGCGGCCTGCCCAAAACCGAAGATTACCTACAAGGCGCAGGAGTGGGATTGCACGAAGGCCGCGCAGGACTATGAAGAGGGAATCTACAACGATCGGGCTTCTGTCGTGCTTTGCAAAACGCTTGTGCTGCAAAGCAGGAAGGGGGAACCAGACGCCGTGTCGTGTTTTTCTCTCGTGGGTGCGGGCAATACAAATGACCCGTACAACGTCGCCTACGACGATGACGAAATGGTTTTCTTCGACATGGCCGCAATCGGACGCAACGAGGACGGCAAGTCGCTGCGCCCCGATCTGGAGCACTCTGCTGACCTCGGTGCACAGTTCCAGGAATGAGACAGGCGCGCTTTGCAGTGCTGGCCGCTTTTGGTTTGTGCGTATCGGCACACGCGCAGGACGCATCCGAATCTGCCGCGCCAACGCCCTTCGCGGTATCGAAATCGGCTCAACTGCTGACTGGAGATACGTGGCGTGACGGCGACCACCTTTTCCGCCTCTATGGCGTGCAGTCATGTCTTCGCGGCACGTCGTCTGAACAGCCAAATGGGAACAAACTCGATTGCGGGAACATCTCGCTGGCGCACCTGGCCGCGCTGTTCGATAGCGCTGCGGTGACATGCCAGCCAATCGGCTACGCCCTCGACAAGGCGGCCTTTGTCGTCTGCGGTGCACAGCTCAATGGCGACACAATCGACGTCGGCACCGCGCTCATAGCGACCGGATACGCGTTTGCCGCAACGACAGCAAAGGGCAAAGCCGTCAATGAGAACTACCTCGTCGCGGAAATCAACGCTAAGATGAAACGTGCAGGTTTGTGGGGCACGACGTTTCAGCATCCTGTTCAGTTGCTGCTAAATAAGCGATCGGAGAGACAACAATGAAGCACGACGATGAGGCGCACAAATATTACTATCCCGTGGAAGGACGCGGCGACGGCGCTATTGTCGGAGCTGCGGCGTTCTTGGCGATCATCTTGGTGCCCGCAGGGATGTATGCGGCCTGGAACACCGTGGCTGCATGGATTTCAGCGCTCTTCTCCTAGGACCGGAGTTTCGCGAAGGAACCGAGCAACGCGCGAAAATCGTCGACATCAACCTCGCACCAGTCATGAGCCGTCAGCCGTTCAAAGTAAGCAGCCTTCATTTTCATTTCCTCGATAGTGGCTACTGGAGCAATGGCAGCACGCCTTCGCACCGCGGCCTCTTCCGCCATGACCGCGTCCAGTCTCTGACCCAGCAAGATAGCATCCGTACCCTCTGCCTCCATCGCACGCTTGCCGATACGTTCAAGTTCAGCGACGCTCTGACGATGTTCCGCAATCAATTTCGGGACGTCTTCAGCCGTTGCCATCACTCCGTTGCGACAGACCAATTGAATAGGCATTGACCGGATCCTCGCGCATGACAATTCGTAAATGATACCTGGGCAGGCGAGAAAAATAGGGGGTTCATCCCTCTGTTTCTCAGGCTCCTGACCTGTAGCTTCCCCTACTTTCACTCATGCGGTCACACTCCGCCGCTGCCACCAGACAAAACGTTTCAGATTGTAGGCGTGCCGGCCAAATCGAGTTGATAAAAACGTTGATTGAGGACGAAGGCACGATAGGATACGAAGCCTGGCGAAACGGAACGAAACTAGAGCCTATAAGTTGTTGTTTAGGAACGGAAAATTATTTCTCCCTCCGCCTAACGATGGGAGTGATTTCAAAGAATTGTTCAAACGACTGGCGGCGGCAGGTGCGGGTCGACTGTTGGGCAAAGACGGGTTTCCTGCAGGCCCATGGACGCCCGAGCTCCTTGCAGAGGCGATTTCACAGATTGATGCTAACCGGGTTGGGGTCGATCTGCGAACGGTGCAGCTTTGGTTTCAAGAGAACGACAAGGGAATTAGCACTGCCAACATTCGTTGGCTGGCGAGGGTTTTTGGATGCGATGATCCGGCCGCAACTAGCGAATGGCAGATGGAGCTTAGCGCGGCCCAATCGCGGTTATCGGCCAAGAGACGAGAATGGAAGAGAGCCGGAAGCAGCGTTGCAGAAGAGATTCCAGATACGGCACTGACTACGACCTTCGATAATGAGACAGACCCCCCGGCAGAGCCCACACGGGATACTGACGCCAAGGGGCCAAGCCAGCATTTTAGTTTGGCGAGGAAATCGGAGGCGTTTTTTAGTCACGGATCTCCCCTGAATTTACCGGCGTCGGTGTTTGCCGGCATGACCGCCCTCGGCTTCTTGTCGTACATCATTGGTATCCACAACGTCACCTACGAGCGAGCGGACGGGCTCGTTAAGCAGGTTGGATTCCTTTGGGCCGCAAATTGGACACTCGACTTTATGGTGTTCTTGCCGCTGTTTTTCTTCTTCGTTATTGAGTTGCTGGACTTCTGGAAAAATGAGGGGCGCAAAAAGCTCGCAGCGCAGAGCGATCAGCCGGAAAGCGACGACGCTTGGTTGCGCAACGTTGACGCTTCCTCCTACACATATTGGTCGGTTTTTTTGATTTGCTTGCTGTTCGCGGGTCTTTTTCAATGGATCGGCGTGTCCTTGATCCCATTGATGAAGGGCGGTAGCAACTATGCCATGGATTGGGGAAAAATAGCTCTTGTGCGTCCTGAGGTCATATCTGTCCCTGAAACAGTAATCTTTACGGGGGTCGCTTACCTATACATGTGCCTGGTGTTTTATCTTTTCTTCGCTGGCCTCATTTTGCTCTATACGATTGTTCATGATCTTTGGAGAATTGGAGGCGGATTGAAGAAGCTGCCGCATGTTGAACATCAGCAAGAGCTCAATGAAGCCGGCCTCAGAGTGATGCGTGGGGTTTTTCGGTGTACTGTTTTGGGGGTTCTGGTCGCCATATGGATGAAAGTCCAAAGCTCTTATCTGGCATCCGGTGGTGAGAATATTGTGGCATGGCTGGTCGGCGATATGTCCTCGATCTTCCAAGGTCGCGTTGATGTCAGCACCGGGTATCGCTATCGTATGCCGACCCATTACAGTAGCCTTCTTATCGTTATTTCGACCTGTTTTGTATTTCTGTACGGCTCCATCCGATTAGGTGTCGGAGGTCGATTTCATGCGCCTTTGTGGAAGATGTCAGCGGTCGTGGCGTTACTTGTTGTCAGCTACTTGCTGATCGACGCGTTTGCCGGCTTTTCGACCCTTCTGGCCATTTCAGTGCTAGTCGCACTATACGGCCTGTTCGATCCAGGATTAGGCCGCCGGCGAGCGAGCGAGTAAGGAAACAATCAGAGTGTTTCATAGTTGGCTAGATCGTTGGGACGAACGCCGGGCCCTTCGCGGTGAGGAAGGGAAGAAACCAACGGATTTCGTCCTTGACGCGGAGCGCGCCTTTCCAGGTGCAAAGAAGATAACGAGTATCGAGGAATTCTGTGCCCTCGCGGACGAAGCCGTGGCTGATCCAGCCTTTTTCGATGGTCCGAATGTGAGTGATCAGGGGTTTGAAAAGCTAGATGGGTGGCTCAAATTTCCATCCGACATTTCTACTGATATCGAACAGAACAATGTCGTCTCGGCGAAAATCACAGAAAGCGGGTCGTTAGATCAGGCGATGGTGATTTTTCACCATTGGAATGCAAGCTCTCGGAATCGTCAAATTGCCAACTTTTTCTCGCAGCGTGGCACCACGGTTGTCGAGATTGCTATGCCTTATCACTTCGAACGCAGCCGGCCCGGCTCCGTGCACGCCGACTATATGCTTAGCCCTAATCTCGGTCGAACGATTCAATCTGTAAGGCAGGCAGTGTTGGATGGGCGAAAACTCATACGTTGGTTGAAAAGCGAAGGCTATCGAGAGATTTCGGTTCTCGGAATGAGCTTAGGTTCCTGGGTTGCGGCCATAGTCGCGGCACACGATTTGGCTGTGTCAAAAGCCTCGTTGTTTCTGACGGCGGGGAGTCTAGCGGATATGGTCTGGACGGGCCGCGCGACACGATCGATACGCGATAGCCTTGAGCCTGAGATTGAGCTGACCGATCTCAGAAGGGCCTGGGGTCCACTTAACTTGGAGAATTACGCGCATAGTTTGGCACGACCTGATCTCGATCTTCAAGTTGTGTTGGCTAAGAGAGACAAAGTGGTGTTGCCAGAGCTATCGGAGAGGTTCATGCAGAGGCTGAAGGACGCCGGGGCTAGGCCAAATATTATGGAATTAAACTGCGGTCACTATTCGCTCGCCATACCGCCTTATATTTTGTTGGCCGGTTTGAGCTTGAAGCGGTTTCTGTCGCGTGCTGACAAGTCGGCCCGGCGAGCATGAGTTTGGCTTTGGCCGGTCCGTTCACCAGCAGATTCTCTGGCAGGCATCACGACACAAAAGTGATGAATGTAGGGCGCCACCTGGCGGAACCGACCCCTGGAAGTGGCCGACAAAGGCGCAGGCATGACACTGGCAATTGTCGAAAAGGCCACGACACCCTTCTTCTCGACACGCGCCGGCAGGATTGACGGCTTGTTCTCATATGGTTTCGACCCTCAAGGGAAGCTCTTCATCAGCAAGCATTCACGGCGCCGGCACAGTCGTCCATGTCAACGTCCCGTTATCATCCTAGCGCCAACAGCCGACGATGACGCCAGCGGCCGCCCGACAGGCGCGGCGGGGGGCGCTAGTCGGCCGCCGGGCTGACGGCAGGGGCATAGGAGCGGCGGCGGCAGGGGCGAATTATAGGCCGTTTAGGAACACTCGTGGGGCGGCTAGCTAGGTGTCAGTTCTGGGGATCTTTTCGGAAAAGAGGAAGGTCGCTGGATCAAGTTTCAACGCCTGGGCGATCGCGGCAATCGTGTCCACGCTGATGTTACCGCTCGCGCGTTCGAGCTTCGTGTATGTCGCCTCCGCCACGCCGATGAGCTCAGCCATCTCATAGCGGTGCAAAGTACGTCGTTGTCGCTCAATATCGATGATGTGGGCCAGCCTCTTACGGATCGCATTGTCGTCCAACCGATGCACCCACTCCGGAACTTTCTTACCGCCGGCGAGCAGTCCTGCAAAAGACACTTGCAAGCCGTTTGCCATGATCTGCAGCGTCGTCAATGTGACATTATTTTTCTGACGCACTGTCTGAATGTAGGTTCGATAGGCCAGTTTTTCGCCCTCGGCGGTCCGAAACAGTTCGGCCATGTGCATATGGGATAGGCCGCGTCTGGCTCTCTCCCGCTCAAGCGTCAGTGCAATGTTGGCGCGCAACGGGTTGTTGACCACGCCTCCGTCGTCTCGTTTCATAAATCGATGTAGTCGCACAAACCTGCCTTTTCGACCTGTCCTTTTTCGCGCGGATCATCCATAGTAAACTGTCAAATCTGCAGCGAGGAAAAGGCTATGACCATACTCAAATTCCTACTAGGGGGTGCCGTCGCCATCGCGGGCGCCGCAGCCCTTCCATCCCAATCAAAAGCGTCGGAATGGGGCTGTCAGGTTCTCCTATGTCTTTCCGGCGATTGGCAAGGCACCCCCTCATGCCACCCGCCAATTTACAAGTTGATTGCGGCGATGGAAGCCCCGGGTTTTAATTGGCCGACCTGTCCGCAAGCCAACTCCAGCGCGGCGAGATATGAGAAGTATGAGGATTGTCCATCTGGCTGGCAAGCAGTTGGCAGCTCCGAATCCGATCGGCCGGGCATAGGTCAAGAACGAAACATCTGCCGCATCGCGGCCGATAGGCTCCCCTTGCCCGTTGTTTTCAAAAACAACGTCCTCGGCGGGCATCATGGAGACGGATCACGTCCGGTCCAAATCGAAATCGACGGTAAGGTGGTTGCGGCAACAATCCAGACCGCGGGAAACGATCGAGGGCATTCCCTTGGTAATGGTCCCACCTACTACACCATCCCTCGACCGATGCGCGGAAAGCCCTGGTTCATCGAGTATGATGACGCGAACGGCGTGCGCCAGAAAAGCTGGTTCACTCTCAACATCCCATGAGCCAGGCGATCACGCAGGACGAGGTGCTACGACGGTGACAATTTCAAGGAGGTTTGAAGTGCTCAAGGCGCTTCTCCTGTCCGCTGTGATTATGAACATAGGCACAGTGTTGGCGGTGGCTGGTCAGACCGACAAGCCGCGATCAAACGTGGACAACCCTATGTGGCCGGCTTCGCTGAAATGGGACTGCAAGACCGCAGCCAAAATCGTGTGCGAGCGCGATGGCAGTTGTTCGGTGGCTGAGGACCACACCGGATTTGTGCTGAATTACGGCAGCAACGATGCTGAGTTTCCGGCCAGCAATGTCAGGATCAAACGCCACTATCAACAGACCGTGCAGGGGAGTCCTTTGCAGCAGGAAGTTAAAGTTGAATTGGTCGACAATCGCGTTCTTTGGCTGACGGCCGTGGATGCCAGCCGCACTTATTCGCAAGCGTGGGTCGGCGCACTGAGCGAGTTGAAGGGTGGCGCGGTGCTGATGGAGTCCGAGGGCGTCTATTGCATGCCGCACAAGTGAGTGCACCGAGAGGGGACGCGAGCGAGCGAAGGCCGATATAGTCTGACTTGGGACTCCGGCGGTTAGGAAGAGTCCATAGTCGGCCGCCGAGTTTTAATCAGACGGTGAGAACAGCGATCTCTCGATCTGAGGCGTAAAGTTGGCTGGACTGTTGGAAGCTGACCCGATTTCTGTTTATGACTATCGGAAAGACCTGGATAAAGTGCTATAATACGTTAAAATGTAAAGAAATATTAATTTACACTTGTAAAAGTCGCATAATCTATCTTATGGAACTTGCTAGGCGATAGAAATCGAATCAGCTATTTTCAGCCGCAGCCGCAGCCGCAGCCGCAGCCGCAGCCGCAGCCGCAGCCGCAGCCGCAGCCGCTCGAACTGGTCCGCATCCCGGTCGGCTTCGGCAAGACACTCGTCGACAATCGCTCTACCCGTCACTCGGGGACGGAACCGTCGTCCGGCCTCTGGAGGCTCCAACTTCACCGCGACGGCACGGGGGTTCGGTGGCTCAAGTGTCGAATGAGGGCTTGTCTACGTCAACCCGAATGGCGGCGCCATCGCGCTTTGCAATCCGCTCGGTATGTGCGCGCCCGCATCACCGCACTCCGGCGATCGAGCTTCGCGGGCGGGGCGCTACGCGCTTGCCACCGTCTCCATCGGCGTCGGCCAGGGCATAGCGATAGCACTGGACGGAGTTTGACGGCTTCCGCCGATCAATAGGGAAAGCCGACGTAATCCGCAATGCGGTCGACGCCGCCTTGGAGTGCACGAGATAGTCGAGCTCGGCTTCCTGGATGCGCTGGCCGAACTCGCCAGTGTCAGGGAACCGATGCAGCATCGTCGTCATCCACCAAGAAAAGCGCACGGCTTTCCCCACCCTGGCCAGTGCCTTTTGTGAATAGCTTTCTGCGGGTTGGTCGGCAAACACGTCGATACCTACAAGTTCGCCGACGGGCGGCTGGGATCGAGCCGCACACCCCCAGGCGCCGTTTCTTTGCCTGCCTACCGTTGTGCTTGGAGAGAATGCCGGAGGCCAGACGATCACGAAGCGGTGACGGCTGTAACGAGGAACGGGTGGGCTGCGAAGACTGGACGTGAGCGCCGCGCAACAAATTGCGCCGCATCTCGGCCGAATCGGCGCAACCCTGTCAACTCCCAAGGAATCCACGATCGTGATGAATAGGCGCACTTTCTCCGCCACGCTCGTCGCTGGGGTGGCGACGAGCATATTGGCCGGCTCCCACACGACGCGAGCGCAGACGGCCCCCAAGGTTCGCAATGTCGTTCTGGTCCATGGCGCCTATGCCGATGGCTCGTGCTGGTCGGAAGTGGTTGGCCAGCTTCAACAGGCAGGCCTCAACGCAACCGTCGTCCAGCATCCGCTGACAACGCTGGAGGCTGGTGTCGAGGCAACGCGCCGTGCGATCGCTCTCCAGGATGGACCGACAGTCCTTGTCGGACACTCCTTTGCCGGGATGATCGTCTCCGAGGCAGGAATGGATCCAAAGGTGTCCTCGCTCGTCTATGTCGCGGCGCGCGCGCCGGATGCCGGCGAAGATTACACGGCGCTCGCCAAGACTTTTGCGGCGCCGCCCGCCTCCGCCGGCCTCGTCTGGTCCGAAGGCTATGGCAAGCTCGGCGAGGAGGCTTTCCTGCGCGATTTCGCTGGCGATATTCCTCGCGAGAAGGCGCGCATCCTTTACGCCGTCCAGGGCCCGATCTCCGACAAGCTTTTCACCGGAAAGACAACGCAAGCGGCCTGGCGCTCGAAGCCAAGCTGGTATGCGGTCTCGACCGAGGATCGCACGATCAATCCGGATCTCGAACGCTTCATGGCAAAGCGCATGAACGCAAAGACCATCGAGGTGAAGGCGAGCCATTTGTCGTTGATCTCCCACCCGCATGAGATCGCCGCGCTCATCTCGCAAGCAGCCGCGCAGCGAGATTGGCTGGGACAGCAGAGATTGGCTGCCAGCCGACGACTAGACGCTGCGGCCTCTGGTCGCGCCACGGGATTGAACCGCTAGAAGATTCCGTTAGCGCTACCAGATAGGCCATCGGGCGGCCTCAACACGAGTCTTTCAAAACCAGCCATTTAGCAGGGATCTACGATGAAGCAGTCCGCGATGCCTGCAACGGTGTGCCCATGCATATCCACGCCAACGAAGATGAGCACTTCCTCGTTTCGGAAGGCACGCTGCACATAGCCAATAGCGATGAGAGGCTGGATATCCCGGCCGGCGACGCGATGACCGTCGAGAAGGGTGTTTCCTCATGCCTGTGTCAATCTCGGGGACATTCCTGTTCGCCTTTTGATCATTTTCTCACCGGGGCACATCGAGGCAATGTTCCTGGAGATTGCCGCGGCGGAGGGCGATGCCGTTCTCAGTTCGGCCGCTTCAGACCGGTTTGGCACCGTCCTTGGCGGTCCGACGCTGGCCGATGGAGTCTATTTGTCCGTCTCGCCGCGCCCCTGAACAGCAACACAGGCCGGTCAGCTCACCAGCAAATTCTCTGGTAGGCGACTCGGAGGAGCGGGCGCGTCATCGTTAATGACTGCGTCGCGTCTTGCTGGCAGCGCTGCGAGCATGCCTGAATGGATGAGCCCAGCCGCCTTGACCATGCCGGCGGCGAGCGCGGCGCCGGTGCCCTCCCCCTCGCCTATCCCGAGATCGAAGAGTGGGGTCAGGCCGATTTTCTCCGCGAGTTGACGATGGCCGGGCTCGCTCGTGGAGACATACGCCAACAGGCAGTGGTCGAGTGCCGCGGGATTGGCGCGATGGAGCACAGCCGCGGCCGCTGTCGCTGCAAAGCCCTCGAGGACAACGGCCACCTGGGTCCGCGCCGCGATGATTGCGCCGGCGATTGCCGCGAATTCGCGTCCGCCCAAGCGGCGTAGAACTTCGAGCGGATCCTCGAGATGGCCGGAGTGCAAGGCGAGCCCATGATCGACGATCTCCCCCTTCCGGCCGATTATCGTAGCATCGGCCCCTGAGCCAGCGCCAACCCAGTCGGCACCGCTGCCGCCGAAGAGCGCGGCCGATACCGCCGCGGCGGCAGTCGAGCCGCCGACGCCGACACTCGCCAGCGCCATGAGATCGACGCCATCGCTGACCGCCTCTATACCGTATGCCATGGTCGCAGCGCAGCCTCCCTCGTCCAGCGCGGCGCCTGTGGTGAAATCGGCGGTTGGCAGGTCGAGGGCGAGGTCGTACAGCTTAAGCCCGAGGTCGTGGGATGCACAGACTTGGTTGACTCCCGCGCCGCCGGCCGCCGCAAGCTCGACGAAACGCCGCGTGGCGCCCATCGGACGCGGTGAGACGCCATGTCGCGAGATCCCGTGATTACCGGCGAAGATCGCCACGACCGGGCGCTGAACGGTCGGCAGCCGACCCGTCGAAGCGGCGAGCCAAGCAGCAACCTTTTCGATGCGGCCAAGCGATTTTTCAGGCTTGGCCATGCGGCCAAAATCGTTGCGAACGCGAGCAAACGCGTGCTCATCCAGCGGCGGCAGCCGCTCAATGAGCGCACGATAATTGTCGAAGGGCAGGCAGGAATCAATTGACGAAAGAATTGCCATGTCCGGGTTCTCGGTGAGAAATGCACTGTCAGCGCTTTCGCGACGTTGCAGCAACGGTGTTTACACGGTGAGAGAGGGGGCGAGCTTTGCGAGACGAATGTGTTGGCGTGGGCATGCTCGGCTACAGCGTCTCATCGGCCGTGGGGCTGGGCTGCGTATAGACGAGCGGGCGCTCGCCGCTCTGATAGTCCTTTGCCGGCAGAGCCGGCTGAGGCAGTGCGTAGAACATCGGCTCGCGTGTATCGAGACCGGCGTCGGTGGCCTGCATCTTCATCTCTACCCCAGTGCCGTCGGCTTCCGCCTTGCCCATCGCATCTTGCAGCTGTTGCGCGGCTTGCTGACTCCATGGCAGCACATAGAAGCGCGGCTCAGTCGAGCCGGGCGTGGTAAGCCACACATAGATGGCTTGGTTCTCAACCGGAACGGCGCCCACCACCTGGGCCTTTGCCCTGTCGCGCCACTCGAGCGTGAGGGGCTTGGGACGGCCAAGAAGCTCGCTGGCGCCGACATAGACGACGGTGATCAGCGCCAGGAAGATGCCGACCGAGAGCGTGCGGCGGGCAATGCCTGCATGCGGCAGGATGACGAAGATGAACGCGCCAAGCAGCAGGGCGAATATGACGGGAGCGATCATCATTGGGAGGCCGCCACGCGCAGGGGTTTGAAGATGCTGTTGATGCTGCCTGGCACCAGTTGGCCAGTCGAATCGAGCCGGAATCTCAAGGCGGTAAGCTCCTGGTTGGGCTTGCGCAACTGGACCGTCGTTGTGGCCACCGGAGCTGACAACTTGGCATCGCGCTTTACATTGACGGCTATCTTCACCGGGACGGGGTATTTGACGTTGACGCCGCGATACATGTGAACATTGACGACGTATTCGCCTGTGGGTGCTCCCCGAGAATAGGCGACCTCATGGTTGGAGTCGGTCATGTCCTGCGCCATGCCGAGGTCGTCGCGCAGCAGATCGAACACCTTGCCGCTCTTGTTGGAGTAGCCAACCGGGACATCGCCGGGCGCCTGAACCCACAGATCGACATCGGCGTCGAGCTTGTCGGGCCACTGCGTCTCAACGGTGACGTTGCCGGGCGCTGTGACGCCGTCGGTCTCGCTCGCCTTGGCAGGTGGATTCATCACTGTCATCATGAGCACGGTCATGAGAACGAAGCCGCCGAGCATCAGGAGAGCGGTGTCGAGCCAGACAGTAAGAGTTTCCTCATCCATCGAAGTTACCCAGCAGGCGAAGATTGATCTTGAGCCATAGGTTCGTGGCAATGCCGAGCAGCGTCGCATAGAGCGCGACATACATGCCGTCGATGACCGATGCGATCATCGGCCGGATTGCATTTGGGTCGGCCGAGCCGCCGGCGCGCGCCGCAGAGAAAGCGACGATGAGCCCAACCACGGTTCCGAGCAGCCCGATCCGCACCACATGCGTCGCCAGCCAATCGACATCGCGCCAGCGCTGGAAGAAGACGCACAAAATGCCGAGGGCGCCGATGGCTGCGATCAGCCAGCACAGAAACGCGTTGTCGCCGGCAAATGGTTTGCCGGCAATGCCGACGGCCCACAGGCCCACGATTCCGGCGGCGCCGATCGCCTGAAGAACGATGAACCGCGACAGGAACGCCTTTGGCGCAACGTGGTAGGAGTGAGTTTCCGACAGCCTACGGGCAACGGCGTGCGGTCCCATGTCAGCTGCCTGCTCTGGCCATAAGTTCTGAGCAATCGGACTGGGCCACGGCTTTTGGCGCGGTGCGCTTTCGCGGGAATAGACATCAACCATCTTGCCGCTCCTTCTTTTGCGATTGATTCGATCGATCAGGCGCCGCGCTCGCCCTTGGCGCCGACCCGCTTCAATTCTTCCCAGCCTTCGCCGATGGCGACGAGGCAGCTTGGGCCGTTCGGCTGACTGACCAAGATCGTCCAGGTCTCGCCATCCTCGCTGGTCAGAACTTCGACGACTGAGCCGTTCCTGGACAGGCCGAGGGCAACGGGCGCTTCCTTGAATCGGCTGGAAAGTTGTTTCAGGATTTCCGGTCGCGAGCCGCACGGGGGCAACCCGCTCGCCGTGGCCGCTGGCGATGCAGCCGCCACCGGCGTGGCGGAGATGGCGATCAGCGAGACTGCCGCGCCCATCGCCTTGATGCGCGTCAACGCAGAACGTGTTTTTAGTAAGAGAGCTTCGTTGGACATCGGAATCTCCGAATTCTGGCGAAGGCCGACCACTCAGCCGTCGCTGCGGTTGAATTCAGTGCAATACGCCGACTTTTTCCTGCGTCTGGCCAAACTGTTCAG
This sequence comes from Mesorhizobium sp. ISC25, assembly GCF_042295465.1. NCBI lineage: Bacteria > Pseudomonadati > Pseudomonadota > Alphaproteobacteria > Hyphomicrobiales > Phyllobacteriaceae > Mesorhizobium > Mesorhizobium sp. ISC25. The sequence continues at coordinate 33,290 of NZ_CP135442.1, forward strand.
CAATGGCCCTGACACCATCTTGCTGCCTCAAGTTCATAGGAATAGAGGCCAATATAGTATGGTCGTCAGAGTCGGCGTCCATTCCTCTAACTTACATACCCCAGCGGAATTATGCTTGTACCGTGCTGCTAGATCGGGGCCGATCGTGCTCAAAGAGTCGGCTGCGTAACTTTGACTAGTAGCGCAGCGAGGCTGAGCAAGACCGGGAGCAGCAGGGCAGGCAGGCCGATTTGCCATTCGAGAACACAGCCCGCCGCGCAACCGACGAGAAACCCGACGATCGGCGGGAAGGTTGCTGCGACTTTTTCGTGCGCGGCCCCGCGACTTGTTGCGGGACCTGCAACGCTCTCAATAGCGGCGACCGTGAATCGCGTGATGTTGGTGGTCAGGACCGCCGTCGAGGGAGCACCGGGTATCGATATCTGCACCAGGACGTTCTGGACCGCCATGGCCGCTACGCCGCACATGCCCGCCAGTGTGACCCACGGCGCCTCGGTGTCAAAGGTGTTGCCAAGCGGGAGACAGAGAAGGAAGAAGCCGAGCAGAAGAGCGAACTGGAGTATCAGGAGCGCAAAGTCAGCCGCCCCCTTTCCGTGTCGGTCGAGCACTAGGCCAAACAGCCTGGCCAGGGCGAGCACCACCATGAATACGGGTACGGAGATCATCTCCGCGACTCCCGCCCTGCCCTGCGCCACCAGATGGCCGGCAAGGATGACCATGTTGCCGGTGATGTGTGCGGTGAACAGGCCGTTGAGGCCAAGAAAGCCTATCGCATCCGTCGAGCCCGCAGTGGCGCTCAGCACCAGCAAAGCCAGGATTCGACCGCGCTCCGACTGATGGTTGGCTAAGGTCATTGCCCGCCTTGCGAGCTAGCGCCTAGAGCGGCGAGCGCTCAAACGGAATGGCTTTCGCCACTCTATCTTTTGTTTGGGCATCGGACTCATTCGAGAAACCGCTTCGCACTTTTCGGTCCGATGCTTGCTACGCCAATGGACTGACCTTCGCCTCAAGCTGGGTAGACCGGGCGGTAGACGCTCGAGCGGATCAGCGCGCCGACATCGTCCGGCTGCGGTACCCGCGCCAGCCCCTGTTCGAAGATGCGAGCTGCAACTCGCTCGGCCACATGCAGTGAGGCGCTGAAAATCCGCTCGCGCGGAGGGTAGATCAGCCCTGCCGCGAGGTTCTCCTCGCTGACCTGCTCGGCGATGGCCTGCGCGGCGGTGAGGAACATGTCCTCGGTGACGCGCTTGGCCTCGGTGGCGAAGATCGCCATAGCCATCGCAGGGAAGATGTAGACGTTGTTGCCCTGGTTCGGGACGAGTTTCCGGCCGTCGAGCTCGACCGGGGGAAACGGGCTGCCGCTGGCAAAGATGGCGCGACCGTCGGACCAGCGATAGACTTCTTCCGCCGTGGCTTCGGAGCGCGAGGTCGGATTGGAGTAGGGAAAGATGATCGGCCGTGGATTGAACTCCGCCATGCTTTCGATCACCTCACGGGTGAACAGCTTTGGCACCCCGCTGACCCCGATGATCCCCGTGGGCTTCAGGGTCCTGACCGCCTCGAGGAATGTCGAGATCGGCGACCGGTCCTGCACGAATGGGCGCTGAAACGCCGCAACATCGTTGCGCGATGTGACGAGCAGACCATTGAGATCGAATAGAGCGTTGCGACGCCTTGCTTCATCTATGTCCATCCCGGCTCCGGCCATGGCCTGACTGATCAGTTCCGCAATCCCGGTCGCTGCGGAGCCTGCACCGAGAAACAGGAACCGCTGATCGGTGATCTTCTGTTTTGTGATGCGCAAGGAGGCCAGGATTCCAGCGAGCGCGACCCCCGCAGTGCCCTGAATGTCGTCATTGAACGTGCAGATCTCGTTCCGGTAACGCTCGAGGATGGGCACGGCATTGATGTTCCCAAAGTCTTCCCATTGAATGCAGCATTTCGGGTAGAGCTGCTGTACTGCTGCGACAAATTCCTCGACGAACGCCATGTATTCGTCACCGCGAACGCGGCCCTGCCGCAGTCCCAAGTAGAGTGGGTCGTCGAGTAGAGCCTGGTTGTTCGTGCCGACGTCGAGGACGACGGGCAGGCAGTTTTGCGGCGGCACGCCGGCGCAGGCCGTGCACAGAGAGAGTTTCCCAATTGGAATGCCCATGCCGCCGGCGCCGAGATCCCCGAGCCCGAGAATGCGCTCGCCGTCGGTCACGACAAGGAAGCGCACGTCCTTGTCGGGCCAGTTGGAAAGCAGCTCCTTCACGCGGCCGTGCGCGCTGATCGGCAGATAGATGCCGCGCGGCTGGCGGAAAATATGGCCGAATTTCTGGCACGCCTCGCCGACCGTGGGAGTGTACACGATCGGCATATAGGCGGCCGGATCCGACATCAGGACGGCGTAGTAGAGCGTTTCGTTACGCGCCTGCAGGTCCGAGAGCACAAGATATTTCTGCAGATCGTCATCGAGGCTTGAGATCTCGTCGTGGCGGCGCGCCACCTGCAGTTCAGTTGACAGCACGGCGGGCGGCAGCAGACCTTCGAGGCCCAAGGCGCGGCGTTCTGTTTGCGTGAACGAGGTGCCTTTGTTCAGACGCGGATTGCGCAGCAGATCGTAACCTATGGGGTGCTCCGGCGCCGACGCAGTCGTCCTGGATGGTGCATTCATCGTTTTGCTCCATGTACTCGCGGTTGTCAGATGCTGTTGATTGTCGAAATGCTCTGATCGGCTTCGTTGGCCACGTAAGGCCTGACCATCTTTGCCGGATCGATCACGCGCTCGAACGTCGCCTCGTCGACATGGCCGAGCTGCAGCGCTGCCTCCTTCAGAGTCAGATCGTGCTCCAATGCGTAGTGCGCGATCGCCGAGGCCTTGTCGTAGCCGATCACCGGCGCGAGCGCGGTCACCAGCATCAGCGAGCGGCGTACATATTCGGCAATCTGCTTGCGGTTGGGCTGCGTGCCCTCGACGAGGAACTTTCGGAAGTTCGTGCACCCGTCACTAAGCAACGTGATCGACTGAGCGATGTCTGCTATTATAAGCGGCTTGTAGACATTCAACTCGAGATAGCCGCCGGCGCCGGCGAAACCGACCGCTACGTCATTGGCCATGACCTGTACGGCGATCATGGTCAGCGCCTCGGCCTGCGTCGGATTGACCTTGCCCGGCATGATCGACGAGCCGGGTTCGTTCTGCGGGATCAGCAGCTCAGCGAAGCCAGCCCGTGGGCCGCACGAAAGCAGCCGGATATCGTTGCCGATCTTGTAAAGCGACACCGCCAGGGTTCGCAGTGTTCCCGAGAGTTGGACTAGCGCGTCATGTGCGCCTTGAACCGCGAACTTGTTCGGTGCGCTTACGAACGGCAGCTTCGTCAGTCTGGCGATCTCCGCAGCCGCCGCTTCCGCGAAGCCGGGTGCAGCGTTGATGCCGGTACCAACCGCCGTACCGCCGAGGGCTAGCCGGTAGAGGCCGGGCAACCCTGCCTCGATCCGCTCCAGGTCGTCCGCCAGCATCGCGGCATAACCCGACCATTCCTGGCCAAGGGTGAGCGGCGTCGCATCCTGCATATGGGTGCGGCCGATCTTCACGATGTCGTCCCACTCAGCTGCCTTGGCCGCAATCGCGTCGCGCAGCGCGGCGATAGAAGGTACCAATCGCTGCTTGACATTGATGGCGGCGGCTATGTGCATCGCCGAGGGGAACGTATCGTTCGACGATTGCGACATGTTGACGTGGTCGTTGGGATGAACCGGTTGCTTGCTGCCGAGCTCCGTGCCGGCGAGCTGGCAGCAGCGGTTCGAGACGACCTCGTTGACATTCATGTTGAACTGAGTGCCGCTGCCCGTCATCCACACATGAAGCGGAAACATCTCGTCGTGTTCGCCCGCAAGGATTTCGTCGCAGACGCGGGTGATCAACTCGTAAACCTCATCACTCAACCGCTGGCCAGCGTGGTTTGTAACGGCGGCGGCCCGCTTGATGATTGCGTAGGCGGAAATCATCTCTCGCGGGATCAGGTCCTGCCCGATGCTGAAGTGCATCAACGAGCGCTGGGTCTGAGCGCCCCAGAGCTTGTCAGCCGGCACGTCGATGTGGCCGAAGCTGTCGGCTTCCGTACGAACTCGTGTCATGTTGGTCTCGCCTATTGCTGAGCCTCGAGGATGCTTACGCGCGCTCGGTCATCATCCGCTTGGTGTTGCCGATCGCCCGCGCCGGGTTCAGCCCCTTCGGGCACGTCCTGGTGCAATTCATGATCGTGTGGCAGCGATAGAGGCGGAAGGGATCTTCAAGCCGATCAAGTCGCTCTCCGGTGTGCTGATCACGACTGTCGGCAAGCCAGCGATAGGACTGCAACAGGATCGAGGGGCCGAGATACTTGTCCTGGTTCCACCAGTAGCTCGGGCAGGAAGTGGAGCAGCAGAAGCAGAGGATGCACTCCCACAGTCCATCGAGCTTGGCACGATCTTCCGGGGATTGCGGTCGTTCGCGATCCGGCGCCGGTTGGTCGGATTGCAGCCACGGCTCGATCAGCTCGTACTGCGCATAGAGTCCGGTCAAGTCTGCAACGAGATCCTTCAAGACTGGCAGATGCGGCAGTGGCGTGATCCGGCTCGTCCCCTTCTTCAGGCTATCGATCGAGGTGAGACAGGCCAGCGTGTTGTGCCCGTCGATGTTCATAGCACAGGAGCCGCACACGCCTTCGCGGCAAGAACGCCGAAAGGACAATGACGGATCGATCTGATCATTGATCTTGAAGAGCGCGTCGAGAACCATCGGTCCGCAATGTTCGAGGTCAATGTCGTACGTATCTATGGTCGGATTGGCGTTATTTTCCTGAGCCCAACGATAGATATGAAAGCTCTTGACCTGGGCACTCTTTGTCGGCGACGGCCAGTGTTTTCCTTTGCCGACTTTTGAATTCGCGGGAAGCGTAAATTCGGACATTTTCAGAATGCTCCTTGTTTGAGCGCGCGATGCGACCGACGCGGACCGGGGATCGGGACCGCATCCCGATTGGGGGACCCGCAGCCCTGGAGAAAATTTGGTGACCGACGCCTAGTGGGTGCGCTCTGCCGGCGGAAAACTTTCCACTTCGCTGGAGAGCGTATCCAGCCGCACCGGCCGGTAGGCGAAGTTGACGTTCCAGTCCTCGTTCTTCCAGGCAACGGTATGCTTGAGCCAGTTTACGTCGTCTCGTTTTTGATAGTCCTCGCGCGCATGAGCACCTCGAGATTCGGTGCGCGCGTTCGCGGAGTGAGCGATCACCACGGCTTGATCTGCCAGGTTGGCCAATTCCAGTGCCGAAACCAAGCCGACGTTCCACGTCAGGGAAGGATCGTCGACGGTCACGCGGTCTAGCGGATCGCGCAGGGCGATCAGCTTGGTAAGCCCTTCCTTCAAAGTGTCGCCGCGTCTGAATACGCCGAAACCCGTTTGCATCACCTCCTGCATGAGCGGTCGGACCTCACCCGGCTTGTTCCCGCCCCTGCTATTTCGCGTTCGGTCGAAGCGCGCCAATGCCGCTTCCTGCGAAGGGCCGTCTGCGTCGCGCACACGCGATTCGGGCTTGATCAACTCCGCAGCGCGCTGCGCCGCGGCCCGACCAAAGACGATCAAATCGAGCAGGCTGTTGGTGCCAAGGCGGTTGCCGCCATGCACCGAGACGCAAGCGGCCTCGCCAATCGCCATCAAACCCGGGACGACTTCCTCGGAATTGTCCTTGGTCGGACTAACGACCTCGGCTCTGATGTTGGTGGGAATGCCGCCCATGACATAATGCACGGTCGGAATAACCGGGATCGGTTCCTTGTGCGCGTCGACTCCGGCGAAGGTGCGCGCCGACTGGACGATTCCCGGCAGGCGCTGATCGAGAACGTCCGCAGGCAGGTGCTCGAGATGCAGGTGGATGTGATCCTTCTTCTCGCCGACGCCGCGGCCCTCGCGGATCTCGACGGCTTCTGCCCGGCTGACCACATCTCGCGAAGACAGATCCTTCTCGCGCGGCGCATATTTGGGCATGAATCGCTCGCCGTCGCTGTTGGTCAGATACCCGCCTTCGCCGCGCGCGCCCTCCGTGATCAGAACGCCCGCGCCATAAACACCGGTTGGATGGAACTGGATGAACTCCATGTCCTGCAACGGCAGCCCGGCTCGCAGCGCCATGGCGCTGCCGTCGCCCGTGCAGGTGTGTGCCGAGGTGCAGGACTGATACACCCGTCCACATCCGCCCGTGGCGATGACCGTCATGTTGGCGCGGAAGCGATGGATCGAGCCGTCCTCCAGGCACCAGGCCAGTAGGCCGCGACAGACACCATCCTCGTCCATGATCAGGTCGAGGGCGAAGTATTCGACGAAGAACCGCGCTTTGTGCTTCAGACACTGCTGGTAGAGAGTGTGCAGGATGGCGTGGCCGGTCCGATCCGCTGCGGCGCAGGCCCGATAAGCCATGTCGCCCTTTGTGTACTCGGTTGTATGCCCGCCGAACCGCCGTTGATAGATCTTGCCCGCGTCGGTCCGGCTGAACGGCACGCCTAAATGCTCGAGCTCCACAACCGCGTCGATCGCCTCTCGGCACATATATGCGATCGCGTCCTGGTCACCGAGCCAATCAGAGCCTCGAACGGTGTCGAACATATGCCAACGCCAATCGTCGTTCTCGATATTCCCGAGAGCAGCGCTGATCCCGCCTTGCGCCGCCACCGTGTGGCTACGCGTAGGAAAGACCTTGGTAATGCAGGCAGTGTTCAGTCCGGCCGCGACCATCCCCAATGTCGCTCGCAGTCCGGCCCCGCCGGCACCAAGAACGATCACGTCGAAGGAGTGATCTATGATGTCGTAAGCATTGGGCATACTGAGCTCCTAGTGACCGAGAAAAAGCTTGAGGACGGCGAGAACACTCGCAGCTGCGAGAATTGCCGCTACTGCCCGGACGAGCAGCTCTGCGGCAAGCCGGCGGGCCCGCGTGTGCACATAGTCGAGAAACACCGAACGGACACCGATCAGCGCGTGGGCGAATCCGGCAAGTACGAAAAGGATGACGAGCAATGCCGGCACGGGTGACGCAAGCCAGGCGGCTGCAGTCGTTCGGCCGGACGTGGCGAGCCACAGAATCGACGCGGCGAAATATAAACCGAGTGGAATTAGCGCTAGCGCCGTCAAACGCTGCAGGCGCCATTCCTGCAGCCCGTCACGCGCGCTGCCAAGCTGGTTTACGCGCCGGAGCACTGTCGCATCGCGCAGCGCGGTTGAATTGGCTGAAGACGAAGACTTTGTCATCGAGCCCTCCTAGGCCAGAACCACGTAGAGCCAGGTGATAAGGGTCAGCACAACGGTCGCTACCAAGACCCCGTAGCCGCTGCGGTAAGCGGTGCGGAGTTCAAAGCCGTAGCCGGCATCCCAGGCCAGGTGACGAACGCCGTTGCACAAATGGTAGAAGAAGGCGATCGACCAGCCAAACAACAACAACAATCCGACTGGAGAGGCGATGAACGCATGGGTCCGGGCGAAGGATTCGCCCCCGGCCGCCACGCTGACCAGCCACCAGGCGAGCAGGATTGATCCCACTGCCAGAGCGATCCCCGTAAGCCTGTGCAGGATCGACAGCGCCGAAGTGATCTGGAAACGGTACCAGGTCGGGAACATAAAGGGCGATAGCGGCCGTTCCATGATGTACTCCTTGATTGTCAGATTGGATGCTGTCGGTTCTGCAAGGGCCTTTGATGGCGTGCTCCGCAGAAGCCGCGCAGCAAGCGCATCACGTCATGATCATGTTCGGCCGGCGCCGGTGTGTTGCCCAAGATCCAGTCGAACAGATCAGCGTCGGTGCAATCGAGCAGTGCTTCGAGCCGACAGAGTTGAGCGTCGTCTAATTTATCGATGGACTGCTCTGCAAACGAACCGAGGATGAGATCGCTTTCTTGCGTTCCCCGGTGCCAGCAGCGGAACAACACTCGCTTGCTTCGGACGTCCAGATCTCCACGCTGTGATGCATATGAGACGCGACTATTCATATCTGAACGTCCTTTTCTGAATTGAGGACTAGTCTTACAGGCCCGCCTAGAGCCGCCGAGACCGAGGCTGCATGCCACGCTGCTCAGCGCTGCATATGCAGATCCATCAGGTCGGCTGGCGGCATCATCCCGTCATTGAGATCGGCCATGATCACCAACGAACCCGCCATCACTAGCTGGACGATGAGCACGCCAAACGCGAGCGCCAGCACGTTGTTGGTGTTGTCCGGGCCGGTCGTGATGTGCAGGAAGAACACTAGGTGAACACCCATCTGGGCGATCGCGAGCACGGCCAGGCCGAGGGGAATTCCGGCAGCCCAGAGCAGTGATGTGTTGGCCACCCAGAACGACAGGGCTGTTAGGATCACCGCGAGAAGCAGCCCGATCGTGTAGACGAGCACGCCCGAGGAGACTGGCTCTTCCTGGTCGGTCGCTATCGACTGGTCGCCAGGAGCGCGATGGAAACTTGTTGTGGTCATGGGGTAGCTCCCATCAGATAGACGACCGTGAACAGCCCGACCCAAACGATGTCGAGCGCGTGCCAGAAGAGCGAAAAGCACTGAAGCCGACGCAGTACGGGGGCGCGAAACCCTTTCAACGCGACCTGCGCCATCATCACCGCCAGCCAGATCAGTCCAGCGGCGACGTGCACTCCGTGACAGCCGACGAGAGCGAAGAACGACGAGAGAAATGCGCTGCGTTGCGGGCCCGCGCCATGTGCGATCATGTCGGCGAATTCGCGGAACTCGAGAGCGAGGAACGCCGCGCCGAGCGCGAATGTCAGCAAAGCGCCTACATACGTGCCGAAGCGGTTTCGCGAACCGACCGCCAATGCCATCAATCCGCACGTATAGCTCGACGCCAGAAGGCAAACAGTTTCGATGGCAACCCTGCCCTGATTGAACAGCTCGGTGCCGGTCGGTCCGCCCGCAGTGGCATGCCGCAAGACGGCGTAGCCGGCAAAGAGCACCGAGAACATCACGATGTCGCTCAGCAGGAAGATCCAGAAGCCGTAAGCAACGACAACGCGCTTGGGGGCCGGACCGGCTTCGCTTTCGCTCGGCAGCGCTTCGCCAGCCTCAACGGCAACGGTGACATTCATATCGCTACCTCAGCCTGGTGAACCCGATCGAATTGCGCAACCTGCGCTGCCGACACCTCGGTCTCGTCCTCATCGCGGAAGGCGAAGATCAGGATCGTCAGGAACGTGCCGATGAGGCCCAGCCCTGCCATCCACCAGATGTGCCAAATCAGTGCGAAACCTATGGCGACGGCAAAGAAGGCGTTGACGAACCCGACTGCGCTGTTCTTCGGCACTTCGATCGGCTCGTACTGGCGCGGTGGTGCTGGTTGAGCTTGCTGTGCGTTGGCGCGTTGCTTCGCGACCCAGTAAGTGTCGCGCTCGGCCACATGCGGCAGGACCGCAAAGTTCCAGGCCGGCGGCGGCGACGTTGTGGACCATTCCAGCGTGCGGCCATTCCAGGGATCCCCGGTCACACGAAGCAGGTCGCGATTGCGGATCGAGACAACCAGCTGAATGATCTGGCAAACAATCCCGGCCAGGATAATGACGGCGCCAATGGCCGCCACGACCAGCCATGGCTGCCAGGCCACGTTGTCGTAGTGCTGCATGCGCCGGGTCATTCCCATCAGACCCACCGCATAGAGCGGCATGAAGGCGAGATGAAAGCCGATGAACCAGCACCAGAAGGAGCGCCTGCCCCAGCGTTCGTCGAGCTTGAAGCCGAAGGCCTTGGGGAACCAGTAATTGTAGCCGGCCATCACGCCGAACACCACGCCGGGAATGATGACGTGATGGAAATGAGCGACCAGGAACAAGCTGTTGTGCATTTGGAAATCGACCGGGGGCACGGCCAGCAGCACGCCGGTCAAGCCGCCGAGGACAAACGACACCATGAAGCCGATGGTCCATAGGACTGGCACCGTGAATCGCACGCGCCCGCCGTACATGGTGAACAGCCAGTTGAAGATCTTCACGCCCGTAGGCACCCCAATGACCATACTCATGACGCCAAAGAAGGCGTTGATGTTCGCGCTGGCGCCCATGGTGAAAAAGTGGTGCAGCCAGACAGTGTAGGCCAGAATGGTGATCACCATCGTCGCAGCGACCATCGAGCGGTAGCCGAACAGCGGCTTGCCGGAGAAGGTCGCGCTCACCTCCGAAAAGATGCCGAACGCCGGCAGGATCAGGATATAGACCTCGGGGTGACCCCACACCCAGAACAGGTTCACGTACATCATCGCGTTGCCGCCGGCGTCGACTGTGAAGAAGTGAAAGCCGAGATAGCGGTCGAGCAGCAGCATCGCCAAAGTCGCGGTCAACGCCGGAAAAGCCGCGACAATCAGCAGGTTGCTGGCGAGCGCGGTCCAGCAGAAGACAGGCATGCGCATGTAGCCCATTCCGGGTGCCCGCAATTTCAGGATCGTGGTGACGAAATTGATTCCCGTCAGCAGCGTGCCGACGCCGGAGATCTGCAGTGACCAAAGATAGTAGTCGACGCCGACTCCAGGCGAGAATTGCAGCTCGCTGAGCGGCGGATAAGCGACCCACCCCGTCTTGGCGAACTCGCCGATAACGAGGGAGACGTTGATCAGCAGCACGCCAGACGCCGTCAGCCAGAAGCTCACCGAGTTCAGCGTCGGGAAGGCGACATCGCGAACACCAAGCTGCAGCGGCACAATGAAGTTCATCAGCCCGATCACAAACGGCATCGCCACGAAGAAGATCATGATCGTGCCGTGTGCCGAGAAGATCTGATCGAAATGCTCCGGAGGCAGGTACCCCGGGGCGCCGCCGGCGGCGACCGCCTGTTGCGCCCGCATCATGATCCCATCGGCGAATCCGCGCAGCAGCATGACCAGCGCCAGCAGGAAGTACATCACGCCGATGCGCTTGTGGTCCACGGACGTGATCCATTCGCGCCAGAGATACGGGACATATCCTTTCAGCGTGACCCACGCCAGGATGGCGACTATGGCCAGGACAACGACAGCCCCTGTGCCCATGATGATCGGCTGGTCGAAGGGGATGGCGCTCCAGTCGAGCTTGCCAAGCAGGTTCATTTGACTGTCCTCTGTGATGTCTGGTCTGCGAGCCGCGAGGGATCATTCGGCTGCGCAGCGAAGCTCTGGATGTGGTTGAACAGATCGGGAGCGATGTCGCGGTACGTGAAAGACGCAACCGCCTCGCTTGGCCTGGCCAGGTCGGCATAGGCTTGCGCGTCGAGCATTGGACCGGCGTCGCGAGTTGCTTTCACCCACTGCGAAAAGGCTGTGGGGGACACCGCATCGACGGCAAACCGCATGTCCGCAAAGCCGTCGCCGCTGAAATTGGCCGATAGCCCCCGATACGTTCCAGCATGGTCGGCCTGCAGGTGAAGGCGCGTCACCATTCCCGCCATGGTGTAGATCTGGCCGCCGAGCTGCGGCACGAAGAAGCTGTTCATCACGCCCGAGGAGGTGAGCTCGAAGCTGACCGGCGCGCCAACCGGGATGGTCAATTGATTGACGCTTGCGAGGCCTTGGTCGGGATAGATGAACAGCCATTTCCAGTCGAGCGAGACCACCTGAACCCTGACTGGCCTCACATCAGAGGCAATCGGCTTTCGCGGATCGAGGTCGTATGAGCCGATCCAGGCGACGCCACCGACCAAGATCACCGTCATGATGGGGATAGACCAGACGAGCAACTCGAGACGGCCCGAATACTCGAAATCGGGCGTGTAGTGAGCGCGCCAGTTCGACGAACGAAACCAGAAGGCGACGCCGAGCGTGGCGAGGATCGTCGGGATCACGATCGCCAGCATGATGCCGAGCGAGTTGAACAGAATCTGCCGCTCTGCAGAGGCAACAGGTCCTTGTGGACTGAGCACGCCTTCCGAACAGCCCGCGAGTGTCACGGCGCCGATCAAGCCAGCAGCGAGCAACCTGAGCCTCATGTCAAACCTCATCTGTGCCGGTGGTGATGGAAGTGCCTGCAGTTCCGGCATCAGTCCGGGAACTGGACGCCGGCGTAGAGTGCAGTGCTTGATTGGCGTGATCGGCCAGGAGTGCCGCAAACAACACGAACAAGTAGAAGATGGAGAACACGAACAGGCGGCGAGGAGTGCGGCGGTCGGCCGCGTCGCTTCTGCGCAGCTGGATTGCGAGCACGACAAGAATTGCTCCGCATGCCATGGCCGCCACACCATAGATCGGGCCTGCGAACCCAAGCGCCCACGGCAGCGCTGAAGCTGCGGCCAAGAGCGCACAGTAAAACAGTATCTGCCGCGTCGTCGCGACCCGTCCCGCAACGACCGGCAGCATCGGTACGCCAGCACGCGCATACTCATCAGTGCGATTGAGGGCCAGCGCCCAAAAATGCGGCGGGGTCCAGAGGAAGATGATGAGGAACAGGACCAGCGGCTCGAGCCCGATTTGGCCCGTCGCTGCAGCCCATCCGATGACCGGCGGAAGTGCCCCGGCGGCGCCGCCGATGACGATGTTCTGGGGTGTCAGCCGCTTTAGCCATGCCGTATACACGACAGCGTAGAAGAGGATTGCGCCGGCGAGCAGCGCGCCCGCCATGACGTTGGCCACGAAGCCAAGCAGCCCGACGGCGCCGCCGGCGAGCACAACCCCGACTACGAGCGCCGCGCGCCGCGAGATCTTGCCGCGGGGAATCGGCCGCATTGCCGTGCGCGTCATGACGGCGTCGATATCGGCGTCGTACCACATGTTGAGCATACCGGCCGCACCAGCGCCCGCAGCGATCGCGATAACCCCTGCAAAGGCGTGGAGCGGATCCAGGTCGACCGGCGCGATGATCATCCCAACCACCGCAGTGAAGACAGCCAGCACCATCACGCGCGGCTTCATGAGCCTGAGGAAATCGGGCAATCGCCCGCGCTCGATCAGGGAGGAGGCGCGATGTGACGATGGTATGGGACCGACCTGCGAAGACAAGGTTAGGCGGGAGCGGAGAGCGGCTGTGATCGCCATTCCGATAGTCCTCTGCGCGAAAGATCTGTCGTTTTGGCATCGCAATCTTCTTGATGCCGTCGTCTTGCTAAGTTGCCTTTTCGGGGCGCGCCGCGCTTGTATGGCGCTGCTGGAGCTGGGGTGATCGTGCTCAAAGAATTCGCAAAGGACGCGTTATTCGGCGGTCGAAGTAGAATGTGTCGCCGACATTGACGGCGGGCGTTCATATTCAGGCGTCGAGGCGCTAGACTATCGCGGATATTGTCCGCTGGTTCCCGATGTTGTGGGCAACAGGAAGTGCCCGAGCAGCGTGCGCGGTACGATGAGCCCGACGGTCATGGCCAGAATGATCAGGAAGGCCGTGGCTCCGTTCACGACGCAACTCGCGAGCTGATTTGCCGAGGCGTGCGGTCCACTCGAGACCAGTTGGACCAAGTCCTCCGCTGCATGAAACAGGAAGAAGCCTGGCATCATCGAGACAACCGAGGAAAAGCCGAGGGCTGCAAAGGGTAAGCGTAGACGGTTCGCGACAGGTGCGACTACGAGTCCGACAAGGACAGACGCGACCAGCGCTGCGGTTGCGACATGAAATCCAGCCGAGATCACCGCCCATCGCGCCCCATGCGCGAGCATGCCGACGACCACCGGGAATGGCAGCAGGCGCCATGGCATGGAAAAGAACGTGGCAAATGCGGCGACCGCGGAACCCGCGGCGACTACATCGGCCGCGAGGGGCACCGGCAGGGACGATGCGGCACCCTGAAGCGTTGCGCCGCCGGCGGCCAGACCGGCGAATAGGCCAACGCAGATCGTCAGGACGATGACCCCGGCGTAAACCAAGCGGGCGCTGCCGAGGGCGATGCGCGTGCGTGTCAGGTCGATCGCGCCATTGAGAAGGTGTGGGCCGGGAACCAGTATCATGCACGGGCAGAGCGCGACGAGGGATTGCGCGTCGGACAGCTGCAAGCGGTCAGCGGCGGCCGCCACGATGCCGGCGATGGCAGCTGCGCAAAGCGGCTGGATGAAGGGATTGCGTGAAAGCGTCGCGAGTTTGCGGCGGGCGAGCGCACCTGCTACCGCGCTTGCCGCAATCAGCAGCAGGCTCACAACGTCCAGCGCGCCGAAGATGACACCCATCGACGCAGCGCCGATGGCCGCGAAGAGAACGAAGCGCAATGTCGACCCCGAAGGCAAAATTCTCACCGCCGAGAGGGCGGCACGCACCGCCTCGAGAGGCAAGCGGCGATCGCAGACCTGGTCCACTAGCGTCATCACGGCCAGCACCTTGCCGAGGTCGACGCCGAGAGGCGTGGCCGGGGCAATCTGCGATAGCGGCGCGCCGTCGATCTCGACGGCAATCTCGCCCCACTCCGGCAACACTCTGACCTCCACAGACAGGGCGTGCCCAAGCCGTTCAGCGGCAATAACCGTCTGTTCGGTCGTTTGCCCGTGCTCGAACAGAAGCGCGGCCGCCAGCGCAATGGTATCAAGTGCAACTTCGCGGGTTGTAGACGCGCCATCCGGTGGCAGTGGTGCGATAGGGCTTGTCACGTCGGTTTGCCGCGATGTACTGGATTTGGTGCCCAGAGGCAGACCGCCTGTGCGGCGGAAGTCTGACTGGTCACTGGCAGGTCAAAGGAAGTTTTCCCTCACCATTTCCCAAACATCCCCTCCCCGACCGTGCAAAACGGCGCGAGCGGAATAGAGCGCCATGCCAACTGTTGGTGCCGCAGCCTTGAATGGTGGGATCACCAGTTGCAAGGGACTAACGTGCACATGCAGGAGCGCCGGCCCCGGTTGCGCAAGCCAGTCCTTGACGCTCGCTTCAAGCTCGTCCGCCTTGGAAACCGTTTGGCCCCAGAAACCCAGCGCTCGCGCAACTTCACCAAAGTTCGGGTTTTTCAGCCGTGTGAACGTATCCAGCATCCCCTCGGCCTTCTGCTCGATCTCCACGAAGCCGAGCTTGCCGTTGTCATAGACCGCAATCTTGATCGGCAATTGTTCCTGGATCACGGTCATCAGGTCACCGAAAAGCATTGAGAGGCCGCCATCGCCGGCCAGACAGATTACCTGGCGGCCTGGCTGAGACTTCTGCAGCCCAAGGGCTGACGGCAAGCCGCCAGCCATGGTTCCATGCAGCAGACTGGCAAAGGTACGGCGCTGACCATTGGTTTCGATGTAGCGAACAAGCCAAGCGGCCGGTGTCCCATCGTCCGCAGAAAATACCGCGTCCTTCGCGGCATGGCGGTTGATCGCCTCGGTAAGATAGGTTCCGGGAATACACCCGTCGTGACCCGCGACAGCCTTTGTCTTCTCCGATTGCCTGGCTTTGGCGTAGCGCCGCACATATTGGTCGCGGAAAGAGGGGTCAGAGCGTTCGACCAACTTGGGCAGCAACGCTTCCAGGGTTGCTCTCACGTCGCCAACAACACCCTTTGTGATCGGATGCCGGCGCCCGAGATGTGTCGGGTCGATATCGATCTGAACAATCTTCGCCTTATCGGGATAGAACTGCCGCCAAGCAAAATCCGCCCCCAGGAGCAGCAGCGTGTCGCAGTCGAGCAAGGCGTGATAGCCGGCCTCGTTGCCGAGCATTCCGGTCATGCCGATGTTGTAGGGATTGTCAAATTCGAGGAAGTCTTTCCCGCGCGAGGTATGAGCGATCGGGGCCTTCAGCTTCTCGGCAACGGCCAGAATTTCCTGGCGCGCTCCCTGGCAGCCGGAACCGCCATAGATGGCAAGGTTCCCGCTTTTGTTGATTATCCCCGCGATTTCGTCGAGGTCACCATCGCTCGGACGAACGACGGGCTCGGAAACATGAACTGCGTACGGGATATCATCGGCCACCATTGAGGCGGAAACGTCCGCCGGCACGATGAGAACGGCAACACCCCGCTTCGACAAGGCGGTCTGACAGGCAATGACGGTTTTGCGCCGCGCCTGCTCCGCCGTGTAGATCATGTCGCAAAAGACGCTGCAGCTTTGGTAGATCTGCTTGAAATCGACTTCCTGGATGAAATCGAAGCCCAGCTCATCGCGAATGATCTGGCTTGCAATGAGAATGACGGGCGCACGGTTTCGGTTTGCTTCAAAAATCCCGTTGATGAAATGCAGGCTGCCGGGGCCGCAACTTCCGGCGACAGCCGTCAAGTGACCCGTCAGCTGTGCTTCGGCCTGCGCTGCGAAGGCTCCAGCCTCCTCGTGCCTCACCGACACCCACTCGATCTTGCTTCGCTCGAGCGAACGGGCGATCAGATTGAGCGTGTCCCCCACGACGCCGTAACAATGTTCGACGCCGGCGCTCTGCAGCGTTTCAACGATAATGTCTGCTACCTGCCTGCTCATGCTGCCTAACACCTGTGAGACCGTTTCCGGCCTCAATATGTGGCCTGCCTGATGGCCGATCTTGGTTCGGGCTGCGAGAACTTGTCTCAGATTGCTGTGAATGAACATCTTGCCACGCGAGACATCTTCCAGAATCGACCGCAGTTCCTCTCTTGCCTCGGCAATCTGCGGCGCAAGCGTGCCAACCGCAATGCCAAGCACATTCGCTGCATCGGCATAAGAAAGGCCCTCAACGGCGACCAGCGCCAGCGCGGCGCGTCGTTCTGGGGCAATCTGCTGCAGGGCCGACAGCACCTCGGCCGGACCGATCCTATCGGGCGCCGCAGGGGCGACCGCGTCAATCGTCTCGGGCATCAGCGCCTCAACATGGACATTGCGCTTGGTGCGACGCAACTGATCGACGTAAAGTTGGTGCATAATCGTTAACAACCGGCGTCTCGGCGAATCGCCCGACCTCCAGCTCTCGATAAGAGACCGTGCCATTTCCAAGCAGTCCTGCACGAGGTCGTCGGCCGCGTCGCTGTCCCGCAGCAGCGCACGCGCATGGCGGCGCAGCCGAGGAATCTCCTCGGTGATTGCCCGTCTCATCGGCGCCAAAGGATCTCACGCTCGCGACGCCAGTTGGCCGGGCTTTGGCCAAAGGCATGCCTGAAAAGCTTCGACAAATGTGCCTGGTCGGAAAAGCCGACGGTCAGCGCGATTTCGCTCAGCGAAGCTTGGCTGGTCAGCATCAGGTGACAGGCTTCCTCCAGCCGCCGCCTCACAATGTAGGCGTGCGGCGGTTCTCCAAATGCTTGCTTGAACGAGCGCGAGAAATGTGCCGTGCTCCGCCGCGCAACGGCGCTGAGGTCACTCGCGTGAATTGTTCGGTGGAGGTTCCGGTCGATGAAGGACCTGACGCGCGCTATCTGCCAGCCCGCCAATCCACCCGTTCCGGAGCTTTTGGCACCTGAACGGCGCTCAATCTCCGAATGGAGCATGGATGCCGCGGCGGCCAGCGATGTCTTTGCCGCCTCATGGTTATGCTCGAGCTCGCCTTTGGCTGCTTCAAGAAGCAGCACGAGACTGTTTGCCAGGCAACCAAACTCGAGATCGATTGATGATGAAGCTTCTGCAGTCTCGCTGTACAGCCTGTCCATATCGAACCCTCGACAAACATTCCGCACTAGCCGGGACGAATTTCGTGGCTCTCAAAGAGAGACAAAACACGGTCTCGCCGCGGTGACGTGCAGTGTGATGGTTTGGAATGCCGCGATCTATTGCACACGGGTGGCGCGGAGTAGCGTCATGGTTTCGGTGCGCTGAACTTTGGCTTACACGGGAATAAATGGGGATCGAATGCCGGTGGGATCACCGCTGCTGGTGCGGCTTCGGCTCAGCAGCGTGCTGCTCGTCGTCGGGCACCAGCTGCAGCTTTTCCGCCATTCGGCTGAGCGCGAGAAGCGAATTGGCCTTCATCTTTCGCATCAGGCGGCTGCGGTGCACCTTCACCGTGGCTTCAGCGATGCCGATATCGCCGGCAATCTGTTTGCTGAGGCGACCGCGCGCGACGTGAACCATGATCTCGCGCTCCCTGGGGCTCAGCGACGCGAACCGCTCTCTGATAACGACCAGAGCCCCTTCGCTTTCCCGCCGGGCACGATCGCGAGAGAGGCCGAGTTGAATGGCGTCGAGCAGCTCCTGGTCGCGAAACGGCTTGGTCAGGAACTCAATGGCACCGCCCTTCATCGCCTGCACCGACATGGCAATGTCGCCGTGGCCTGTGATGAAGATGATTGGAATGTCCCGGTTGGCCATGGCCAGCTGACGTTGAAGATCAAGCCCGCTTCGTCCCGGCAATCGGACGTCGAGTACCATGCAAGTGGGACCATTCGGCGGGTCCGCCTCGAGAAACTCTGGGATGGACGCAAACAGCCGAGCTTCGAGGTCGAGCGATCGCAACAGGCGCCCGATCGAGGCTCGAAGGGCTGGATCATCATCGATGACCAGGATGGTAGCGTTCGCGTCCGACATCACTGCTGCTCACGATCAAAGGGCGGGTAAATGAGCGCCTTCGTCTCGGCTTGCAAGGTTCGCGTGGCTCCTCCGCGCAAACTTAATCCCGACGGATGGGCGTGAACAGTCTCATTTCCCGTCAGAGACGCGCGCGGGCGTAAACGAAGGTTTACGCGCTCTACGATCCGCTTGGCGGGCATCCTCCCGCACAGCTGGGGAATTTCGCCTTCGAGCCTAAGCCAAAGTTTACAATCGCTGGTATTGCTCCACCATCACTCTAGGGCGCAGGCTGACCCATCGCAGGCGGGTGCGGTGGCGTTGTCGGAGCGCCCGTGTCGCTGTTCGTGCGCACTTCCGGAGCACATTATGCCGGTGGCGTCGTTGATCTCGGTCGTCGAGGACGATCAGTTCTTTCGCGAATCCATGAGGAGGCTCATGAGATCGCTTGGCTACGACGTCGCGGTCTTCCCGACGGCAGGTGATTTCCTTTCATCACCTCGTCTCGGCGAAACCGCCTGCCTCATCGCTGACGTCAATATGCCGGCGATGACCGGACTTGAGCTCTATGACCACCTCATCGAGGCGGGTCACGCGATTCCAACGATCCTAGTTACGGCCTATCCCAACGACCTTGACCAGGCCCGCGCGTTGAACGATGGGGTCGTTTGTTACCTTCGTAAGCCGTTTGATGAGCGGCATCTGATACGGTGTCTCCGCGAGGCTATCCAGTCCGGCGAGCCGAGCGACGAGAAGTCCTGAGTTCGTTGCCTGCGCCTGGCAAGAAGAACCGAAGTACGGCCCCATGCGATGCATTCATGTCTGCCCACAGCCGGCCCCCGTGAGCATCGATGATCGACTGGGAGATCGACAGTCCCATCCCCACTCCGCTCGACTTCGTCGTGTAGAAAGCTTCGAAAACGCGATCGAGACGGTCTGGGTCAATGCCCGGTCCTGTATCGTGCACGGACACGAGAACGTCACCGGTCTGGGTTTGCTCGGTGCCGATCACCAACTCCCGTGGCCCCGCCTCGACCGTGCTCATGGCTTCAACTGCGTTGAGGATCAGGTTCATAACAACTTGTTGCAATTGAACACGATCCCCCTCAATGGGAGATAGCGCCTCCGTGAGGCGGGTTCGGACCGCGACTCCATTTGTGGCGATAGCGCTTTGCGCCAATCCAATCACTTCGTCGATCGCCTTGTTCAGATCGAAACGAGACTTTCGAGGAGGCGCCTTCTTGATGTGATCACGGATGCGGTCGATGATATTTCCGGCTCTGTCGGCATCATCGACGATGGAGGCGAGCGCTTCTCGGATTTCGCCAAGATCCGGTGGATTTCTGTCCAGAAAGTGCATGGCCGCACGGGCGTTGTTGCGCCCCGCGGCAATCGGTTGCGTGATTTCGTGGGCCAGCGAAGCAGTCAGTTCTCCTATTACGCTTACGCGGTTCATGTGCGCGAGATCCGACTCCAGTTGGCGCAGCCTCTCATGCTCCTCCTGCGCGTGGATGAATGCTGTGACGTCGGTGCCGGTGCCGCGATAGCCACGGAATTGTCCGTCGGCGTCAAACACTGGCTTGCCGGTCACCTTCACATGTATGGGAGATCCGTTACGGCGAGCGGAGTAATATACGAAGTCACGGAACGGTTTGCGTGCATCGAGAGTTGCCCGAAGAAGCCGCCATTTCTCCGGCTCTGTTTCAAGGTCGAGAGCACGATCCCAGTACGCCGTGCCGATTCGATCAGCCGAATCTGAACCAAACGCATTCTCGGTCAGCAGCGTGAATTTGTAGTCCGTACCGATTTCCCAAAACCAATCGGAGGCACTTTCGGCGTAGTCGCGGAATTTCGCCTCGCTCTCCCGCAAATCTTCCTCGGCGCGCTTGAGCTCTTCAATATCGAGGGTTGCACCTACCCATAGCAGAAGCGTTCCATCGCTTGCGCGGAGCGGCTCAGTGCGAGTGTGGAACCAGCGGTAGTCGCCTTGGGCAGTACGGACTCGATAGTTATGTTCGTAGCCTTCGCCGGTGCGCAGACTGTTTGACCAGAGTTTGCGCCCGTCTTGTTGATCGTCTGGATGCAGGAACGGGATATGGACGTCCCACGGTGCACCTGTGTCGATGCCGAAACGCAAGGGATGATCGTTCGGGACACCAAGGAAATCCGCTTGTCGTGTATTCACGAAGATCAGGCTGCCCGACGGAGTTCCGTACCATGTATATGCCGGAAGCACATTTAGAATGGCCTGCACCTGTGCCATGAACCCTGGTTGGCCCGTCGACCAGGTTAGACCCGGTACCGTGTCCATGAGTTGACGGAGTTTATATTCGCTTTCCCGCAACGCCTGCTGGGCACTTTTGCGTTCCGTCACATCGACGATAGTGCTGACAACCTCCACAAGGTCTCCGCTTTCTGAGAACTTGGGATGAGAGGTCACTTCGATATGTTTTGTGATTCCTACGGGTAGTACGATTCTGTACTCAAGTTTGTAGTCTCTCTTCTGCAGGACCGCACGTCGGGCCTCCTCGAGCACCCGCTCCAGATCATCGGGATGGATCGCTTGCACCACAGCTTCGCGGCTCGGGACGCCGTTGCGCGGATCGAGCCCAAAAATTCGATAAGTCTCATCCGACCAATAGAGTATCACGGTGTCGTTAAAGGCCGCGGAACCGGTGTGGCTAAGGCTTTGTGCTTCGGCCAGATAGGCTTCGCTACGGCGCAGCAGATCTTCGGCTCTTTTGCCTTCATCGATGTCAACAGACAGGCCGTACCACTGGACAATGCGTCCCTTGCGGTCGCGCAGAGGCTCACCACGAGCATGGTGCCAACGAAACTCCCCGTCCGCCCGGCGCAGACGGAACACGCTCTGGAAGGGAGTTCCGGTCTGAACTGCGTGTCGGAAGGCCCTTGCTGTTTCTGGAAAGTCGTCGGGGTGCAGGAAGGTCCCCCAACCGCCATGCTTGAAGTCTTCAAATCGCATGCCGGTATAATCCAACATGCGCTGGTTGAGCTGTGTTGGTTCGCCGGCGGGATCCACTGACCAGAGCAGGCCGGGCACCGTTTCAAAGAGTTGACGGAGCGCGTGTTCGCTTTCCCGCAAGGCTTCTTCGGCCTGCTTGCGCTCCGTCAAATCGATGTTTGTGCCGACAAACTCGACAAGCCTTCCGTCCGCGGAAAAAACAGGTCGGCTGATCGATTTGAGATTTTTGACAGTCCCATCAGGGAGTACGATCCTGAGCTCGATCGCGAAGCTTCTTTTCTCACTGAACGCGCGCTCGAATTCTACGCGCGCACGGTCCCGGTCGTCGGGGTGAATCCGTTGGAACACACCCTCAAGACTCGGAATACCTAGTGCCGGATCAAACCCATAGATGCGGTAAGTCTCGTCCGACCAATAGAGAATCGTCTTCTCGTTATAGACCGTGGAACCGGTGTGGCTCAGGCTCTGCGCTTCGGCCAGATGGGCTTCGCTGCGGCGTAGCCGGTCTTCGGCTCTCTTGCGCTCCGTCACATCAATCTGTGTCGTGACAATCTCGACAAGTTCCCCAATTGACGAGAACGCAGGCTGGCCGATTACTTCGAGGTGTTTGACCGTTCCATCGGGCAGTACGATTCTGTACTCGTGCGAGTAGCCTCTCTTCTCGGCCACCGCCCGCTGAACCTCTGAGTTAAGTCCGTCGCGGTCGTCCGGGTGGATCCGTTGGAACACGGCTTCGAGGCTCGGAACGCCTTGCGCCGGATCAAACCCCCAGATGCGGTATATTTCTTCCGACCCATAGAGAACCTTCGTCTCGTTGTAGGCCGCCACACCGCTGTGACTGATCCTCTGTGCTTCCGCCAGATAGGCTTCGCTGCGACGCAGCCGGTCTTCGGCCTTTTTGGCGTCATCGATGTCGATAGACAGACCGTACCACTGGACAATGCGCCCCTGCTGATCGCGCAGAGGCTCACAACGTGACTGGTGCCAACGAAACTCGCCGTCCGCCCGACGTAGACGCAGCACTGCCTGGTGTGAAACACCGGCTCGAATATCGTGGAGGAACGCCTTCTCGGCTTCCGGAAGGTCGTCGGGGTGTACGAACGCGCCCCAGCCGCCTTGCGTGAAGTCCTCATATCGTTTGCCGAAATAGTCCAGCATGCGCTGGTTGTAGTGGGTCGGCTCGCCGTCGGGGTCCAATGACCAGACGAGACTTGGCACTGTTTCGATAATTTGACGGAGCTTGTATTCGCTCTCCCGGAGCGCTTGTTCGGCTCGCTTGCGCTCCGTCACGTCGAGCTGCGCGGAGACGATTTCGAGAAACTCCCCGCTCGCGGAAAACACCGGCTCGCGGATGGATTCGAGATGCCTGACCGTTCCATCGGGCAGGACAATTCTAAACGCGTTTGAGGAGCCTGTTGGATCGACGAGCACGCGGTCGATGTCCGCACGCATCCTGTCCCGGTCGTCGGGGTGAACCCGTTGGAAGACGGCTTCTCTGTCAGGAATGCCTTGTGCCGGGTCAAACCCCCAGATCCGGTAAGCTCCCTCCGACCAATAGAGAACCGCCGAACCGTTGTAGGCCGAAGCACCGCTGTGACTGAGCCTCTGTGCCGCGGCCAAAATGGCCTCGCTGCGGCGTAGAAGGTCTTCGGCTCTCTTGGCTTCATCGACGTCGACGGACAGGCCGTACCACTGGATGACGCTTCCCTGTTGATCACGCATAGGTTCAGAACGGGTATGGTGCCAGCGATACGCGCCGTCCGACCGACGCAGACGGTGTACGATCTCGTGGGAAGTTCCAGTCTGGATTGCCTGGCGGAAAGCGTTTTCCGTCTCCGGACGGTCGTCGGGATGTATGAATGCCTCCCAACCACGACCAACAAATTCTTCAAATGGCGCGCCGATATAGTCGAGGATGCGCTGGTTGACATAGGTCGGGTTGCCGTTGGGATCCGTCAGCCAGATGAGACCTGGCACTGTTTCAAGAATTTGACGAAGCTTGTATTCGCTGTCCCGCAGGGCTTCCTCGGCCCGCTGGCGCTCCGTCACATCGATCTGTGTCGCGACAATTTCGACAAGCTCCCCGCTTGGCGAGAACACAGGTTCCCTGATTGATTCGATGTGTTTAACCGTTCCATCGGGCAGCACGATTCTGTACCCGTGCGAATAGCCCTTTTTGTCGCTCAACAAGCGCTCAGCCGTGGCGCGCGCCCGGTCTCGGTCGTCTGGGTGAATCCGTTGGAACATGGCTTCAGGGCTCGGAATACCCAGCGCCGGATCAAACCCCCAGATCCGGTAAGCTTCCTCCGAGAAATAGAGGATTGTCGATTCGTTGGCGGCCGACGCGCCGCTGTGGCTCAGCCTTTCCGCTTCGGCCAGGAGAGCTTCGCTGCGGCGCAGCCGGTCTTCGGCTCTCTTGGCTTCATCGATATCGACTGACAGGCCGTACCACTGGACAATGCGTCCCTGCGGATCGCGCAGAGGCTCACCACGAGCGTGGTGCCAACGAAACTCCCCACCCGCCCGGCGCAAACGGTGTACAGCCTGGTACGACGTTCCGGTCTGAATTGCGTGCTGGATAGCCCTTGCGGTTTCTGGAAAGTCGTCCGGGTGCAGGAAGGCCTCCCAACCGCCATGCTGGATGTCCTCAAGTCGCATGCCGGTATAGTCCACTAGGCGCTGATTGATTTGGGTCGGGTCGCCGGCGGGATCCGCTGACCAGAGCAGGCCTGGTACCGTCTCGAAGATTTGACGGAGCTTGTATTCGCTTTCCCGAAGCGCCTCCTCCGCCCTCTTTTGATCGTCAATGTCGATCAGGACGCCGTACCAGCGGAGCACATGGCCGTCGCTGGCCTTCAGTGGTGCTCCACGCACATTGAACCAGCGATATCGGCCATCGGCCCCGCGAAATCTGCAAGCTACATCATGAGGATTCTCAGTTTCGAGATTTTCGAGCCAGCTCTTGACCTTGAAGGCAACGTCGTCCGGATGGACTCTTTCCGCCCATCGCCAGCCGGTGATTTCGCCAAGCGGCGCGCCAAAATAGTCGAGCACACGCTTGTTGACGTATTCGATATTGCCGTCTGGCCTGGCTCTCCACACCAGCGTTGGAATCGTCTCCACCAACAGGCGAAGGTCTTGCTCGCCGCTGAACAGAGCCGCCTCGGCTCCGTCACTGTCCTTTGACACATGTCGCTCCATGGCCGGCCTCCAGATTCGGACCTGCCTTTGTCGGAGCGCCATGTCGCAGAGGATCGCTGATGACCCGGCAAAGGTGGCACAATCATCTTAGCCCCTGCGGCAGAGACGGACCATGTCCTTTCGGCCATGTCCTTCGGGCCCTTTCAAACGATTGGCGAAGCGTTCCGGGGTTCCGCCTTATCCTCAGAGAAAGACGCTCTGCAAGGCTGGTATAGCAATCGCATGCGAATGCGCTCTGGAAAGGTGAGTTCGCCCTCGCCTATCCATATGTTTGTCACGAAGGGCTTGTCCGAAATGTAGCCAACCAGTCAATCCACTGCTTCCTTGATGGTGCTCGCGGAGAACCGGAAAACATCCCCTGCGTCACAATTGGCTCCAGAACTCCAGCGCCCCAGCGTCACCGGCTCAATTGCCATGGCGGGGTTGGCGATGCGACAGGCACCGGGGAGACAGCCGGACACAAAACCCAACGTTCAACGATGACGTCTGCTACCTGCATGCTCCTTGCATCAACACCTGTTGAAACCGTCTCGGGGTCTCAACATGAGTCTTCAGCAACCGTTGATCTTGGACAGTGATGCGCTTGCTTGTACGCACCTGCGGAGACAACAATCGCTCAGATCAAACAGTCTGGCGCCGTCCAGCTTGCCCTTCCACGCCACACAAGGACCTGTCACGGCATGTCGAGCATTTCCCGCGCGATAATGAGATCAGGGGTTCCAAAACCTTCCGAAAACCGGCTGTAAATGGGTCCGATTAGATCGCGAGCTAGTTGTACTTCGCCTTCCGCGATCCAAATCCGGGCGAGGTGCAACGCTGCCCTCAGTTCGTATGAGAGCGCCGAACCCTCTCGAGCCAGGGATATCGATCTCTCGAGATAGTCCTTGGCCGATTTGATATCGGGCGCGCGTCCGTGAATGTGCACGAGGGCTTTTGTCATAAGAAGAACCGGCAAATGGATGAGCATGTTGACTTCGACAAAGCTTGCGATCGCCTCGTCGACAAGCGCCACCGCTTCTTCCCGCTCGTTTTGTTCTGTCAGGTAGACCGCCATATCAGCAGCAAACTCCGTCACGAGCAGCTTGTAGCGTTGTTCGGCCAGTCTCGACAGAGCATCGCGCAGATACCGCATTCCCTCTGCCGTGCGACCAACCCGTAGCAGATACCGACCCCGCAGCCCTTGAGTAACCGCAAGATACGGACCCAATGAATTCTTCTCGAGGCTGAGCTCCAGCTTCGCAAGGTTGCGTTCCACACGCTCGACATCATCGATCCAGAAATACAGCGACATCGACATGGCGAGTGCACGAAACACTGCGATCGGATGGTCCGAATTGTCCGCCTCGTCCGTGGCAAGCTCGGCATAGCGCACGGCTTGATCGAGGTTGCCGGTCAGCCAATGCGAGCGCGTAAGGATCATCAACGACTGCGATCGCGGGTCGAACAAATATTGGCTCGCGTTCAATCGCCGGATGCCGGACAGATCGCGGAGCGCTTGTTCCAGATGCTTTTGCACGCGGACCTGATCGCCGAGAAAATAGTAGGACGACCCGAGCAGGGAAAGGGCAATAGCAGCGTCGTCGCGATTTCCGGTTTTCGTTGCTATCGCCTCTGCCCGCAGGGCGAGATCGTGAGCGGCGGCAACGTCTATCAGGTGGTGAAAATACATCGAGAGCCCGCCGAGCAGACGTAGTTGCTGACGAGCATCGCCGCGCTGCTCCGCGAAATCGAGCGCGAGATGGAAGGCGGCACGCACCTTCTCCCTGTTCCCTTCGGTAAACATGAGAGACAAAGCAAACGACGCGTGGACCTCCATCTGATGCTGCGCGTTGCGCTCCTGCGAAATGTGTTCGATCGCTCTTCCCATCCAGTTCCGACATTCGGTCAGAAGCGAAAGGGCCAGAAACAACGGTCCGGCAGCCGCCGCCAGGCTGATGGCCTGCGCGTTGCTGCCGCTGGGTCCGAAACTCCACTCCAGGGCGGCTCGGACATTGCCGAGATAATCCTTCACCAGCTGGATGCTACTGTTGGACACGTCAGCATCGAAGATGTCGACGCTGTTTGCCTGCAGCAACTGGATCGAGTAGTCCGCGTGGCGGGTCGCAATCGCGTCGTACTCTGCATTTGCGATCAGCTTTTCCACAGCGTAGGCACGGGTCGTATCAAGCAGTCTATAGGATGGTCCCTGCGAGGCGATGCGGGCCTCGATCAGCGACTTCTCGACGAGACTGCCCACAGCATCGATGACCTCCGGCCGACTGATGCCGTCCTGCTCCGCCACTGCCAGCGCGGCTTCCAGCGTGAAGCACCCTACAAAGATCCCTGCACGCCGCAGAACCGCGCGCTCGATCTCGGAAAGGAGATCGTGGCTCCAGTCCAGCGTTTCTCTCAGAGTCTGATGACGTGGTATCGCTGTTCGTCGGCCGAGCTTCAAAAGGTCAAGGTGCGATACCAGCATCGTCGCCGTGTCCCGCACGCCGAAGACTGCGGCCCTGCCAGCGGCGAGTTCGATCGCCAGCGGGATGCCGTCCAGCCTGCGGCAGATCTCAGCGACGAAGTCGGCATCGCCGGCGTCGAGCACGAGAGCAACGCCCCGCGCGCTGACCCGCTCCACGAAGAGCCGCGTCGCCGGATAGGATAGAGTTTCATCCGCTGTTTGCCCGGATTGCTCTGGCGGGCAATCCAGCGGCAGAAGCCGGAATACGTGTTCGCCGGCGATCTGCAACGCCTCCCTGCTGGTGGCCAGCAGGCAAACGCCCGGTGCAAATTGACATATGCGATCGGCGATCTCTGCGACCGGCTCGATCAGGTGCTCGCAACTGTCAAGGATCAGGAGAGCCCTTCGGGAGCGCAGGAACTCCAGCAATGCCTCTTCGAGGTCGCCAGGCTGCGCAACAAGCCCCATTGTGGACGCCGTGGCAGCGACAACCTGATCCTTGTTGCGTAGCACCGAGAGATCTACGAAAAAGATGGCGCCTGAGAAGTCTGGCGACGCGGCATGGCCGACGGCCACAGCGACCGTAGTCTTGCCGATCCCGCCTGCACCCAGAATTGTAATCAGCCGCTCCGCCCGCAAACGGGAGCGGATGTTGAGAACGACGTCGTCGCGGCCGATCATCTCGCCCAGCGCCGCCGGGAAGTTCGAACCTCGGGCAGGCGAGCTCGGCCCCGTGGCTCCCACGCGCGCGACAGGCGCGACAAAGGAGTAGCCCCGGCCCTGTACGTTTACGATATATTTTCGCCCGAACTCCCCTTCACCCAAGGCCTTGCGCAGCGCCGACAGATGAACGCGAAGACTGCCCTCCTCGACAACCGCATCCGGCCATACCCTGGCAATCAGTTCGTTCTTGCTGACAACCTCGCCAGCGCGGTCAATTAGGATTTTGAGAGCGTCAAACGCTCTCGCGCCGAGCGGAATCACTTCGTCCGCCTTCCGAAGAATACGCTCGGTGACGCTGAGTTCGAATGGCCCGAACCGCAGCTTGACTGCACTCGATGAGCCTGGCTCCTTAACAGGCATGACTGGGCTCCGCCAACACCTAAGCGAGCGGCTCGCCGCCCGTCTGGCGCAATAGGCGCCCCGGCGAAAACAACGTCAACCTTCGCAGGAGTCCATTTGCGCAAAGACTGCAACCTTGTTGGACACGATCATGCGCGAAAACAAAGAGTTAGAGAGTTACAGCAGGATGAACGGCACCATTCGAATTCAGCCTGCGCTAGCGTACCGCTCGGGTAAAATGATCGAGGCTATATGACCCGCTCAGCACCTGCGCGGCCAGTCTGAGATCTGAGGTGTCAAGCCCTGTGCGAAACTTCGCATGGGTCGCACGCAACGTCCACTGCGCCGCCTCCTGTTCTGCTACCGACCCTTCCGCAAGGGCGAGGCTTGTGGCGGCTCTGAGTGCCCAAGACTGGCTTTCCTGCCGCGCAGACAACTCGAGCGAACGAACAAAGTGCCCCCTAGCTGCTGCCAGTCCCTCGCCATTGCTCCTGGCCAGTTCGCCCCTGATTCGGTGCAATTCGGGCGCGTACCATTCGTTCCCGTCCAGGCGGATTTGTGCACGCTCGAACATCACAAACCCCTCCTGTGCACGGCCGGTAGCGGCGAGGCACCCCGCGAATTCCGCCTGAAAGATCCAGTTGAATACGCCATAGCGAGAAGCTGAGAGCTTCTCCAAACCGGCATAGAGCAATCGCGAGGGGGATTCCGTTTCTCCTTGCCGCATCCTGCAGAGCCCCTGCATGCTCAGCCCGAAGCCAAGGTAGCTCTCAACCCGATGTTTTGCGGCTACCTCGACCAGCTCGTCGGCCAGTGACACGGTTTCCGCATCGTCAGGGTCCGTCAAATACGTGGTGAAGCTGGCCCAGGTGAGCGCCACACAGAGTGGCACGGCGTGGTCGAGTTGGCGCGCCTCAGCGATGGCCGTCCGATTGAGCCGCCGCGCGTGATCCGGATCACCGCGTAGCCATTTCAGGTTCGCCAAAACGGACAGAGCGTCGACCCTGCGATCGTAGCCGAATCGGTCGAGCATCGCCCGTCTCGAATCTTCGTCATCGCGATTGAGCGATAGTTCGAAGCGGCTTTCAGCTTCCGACAGCCGTCCCGTATGATGGTAGGTTACCCCACGCATGTAGTTGGCTGTCGCGATGGCGCCTCGGACACCGATCCGTTCGGCCATGTCGCCGTGATCGTCCGCAAGTCTGGTCGCCTCCGCGTAGTTCGGAAGGCGAATCTGGTGTGCCCATAGCACGAGCAAAGCTACGAGCTCGCTTTCGGCATCTCCGAGGCCGCCGGCAAGGAGGCGGGACCTCGCCCAGCTCGAGTATGATCCGTCGGTCAAGCCACCGGTGAACATCAGACAACTGGCAAGTGCGGACTGAATGACCAATTCATGCCGGGTGCCCAAGGTCGCTGCGTCCAGCCGATCGACAGCTCTCGCCATCCACTCTCGGCATTCGGTCAGTAGCGACATAGCCATCAGCAACGGCGCAGCAACCGCTGCTAGCTTGACTGCCAACTCGCTATTTCCCCCCGGACCGAAGCTCCACTCGAGGGCGGCTCGCACGTTTCCGAGAAACTCCTTCGCATGCTGCGTGCCATCCGGCAGGGCGCTGTTTGCCTCCAGATATTTGATCACGTAGTTCGCATGCCGAGCCGCAGTTGCGTCATGCTCATCGCTCGCGGTCAGCTTCTCCAGGGCATAGGCGCGCGTCGTGTCGAGCAGGCGATAGCTCGCGCCATGGGAGTCGATGCGGGCAACGATCAGCGACTTCTCGACGAGATTGCCCACCGCGTCGGTGACATCCGAGCGGTCCATGCCTTCTTGCTCGGCCACCGCGAGTGCCGCTTTCAGCGAAAATCGTCCCCTGAAGATCGCCAGCCGCCGCAAGACGTCACGCTCGCCCTCGGAAAGGAGGTCGTGGCTCCAGTCAAGCGTCGCTCTCAGCGTCTGATGCCGCGGCTTTGCGGTGCGTCGGCCAAGCTTGAGCAGGTCAAGGCGAGAGGCCAGCCTTGCGGCAGTATCCCGCAAGCCAAAGGCCGCCGCTGTCCTGGCCGCGAGCTCGATCGCCAGAGGCAGGCCATCGAGCGCGCGGCATATTTCGGCGACAAAGGCCGCATCATCCACGCCAAGCGAAAGATCAATACCTCGCGCGCTGACCCGATCCATGAACAGCCGCGCAGCAGGATAGGACAGGATCTCATCCGCGGTCTGTCCAGCCTGTTCGGGCGGGCAATCCAGCGGCTGAAGTTGCAAAACGTGCTCACCGGCGATCCGCAACGCCTCCCTGCTGGTGGCCAGCAGGCAGATGTCGGGCGCAGTTTGACATACGCGATCGGCTATCTCGGCGGTCGCCTCGATCAGGTGCTCGCAGCTATCCAGGATGAGGAGCGCCCTCCGAGATCGCAGGACCTCCAACAATGATCCTTCCGGGTCGCCTGGCTGAGCAACGAACCCCATGGCGGAAGCGATCGCAGTGACGACCTGGTCCTTGTTCCGCAGCACAGAGAGATCAACGAAAAAGACCGCACCCGAGAAGTCGGGCGACTGAGCGTGTCCGACGGCCAGCGCGACCGTCGTCTTGCCGATGCCACCCGCGCCCAGAATGCTTATCAACCGCCCTCCCCTGAGCCTGTTGCGGATCTCGAGAACAACCTGGTCACGACCGACCATCTCACCGAGCGGAGCTGCCAAGTTGGAATGTCGCACAGGTGGATTGCGCTTTTGGTGCGCGTCTTTCTGGCGTGCAACTGGCGCGACAAAAGAATAGCCCCGTCCCTGCACGTTCGTGATGTATTTGCGACCGAACTGGCCCTCGCCCAGAGCCTTGCGCAGCGCCGATAGATGTACGCGCAGACTGCCTTCCTCGACAATCACGTCCGGCCATACCTTGGCAATCAGCTCGTCCTTGGCGACGATCTCACCGGGTCGGTCAACGAGAGTTACAAGAAGGTCAAACGCCCTCGCCCCGAGCGGAACCACTTGGTCCGCCTTCTTGAGCGAGCGCTCACTGACGTTCAGCTCGAATGGACCGAACAGAACCCTGGCCGCATTCCACGAACCTGGCTGCTCAACAGGCATGAACTGGCTCCGCCGAGACCGCTGCGAGCGGCTCAATCGTCTCGCCCTGCGGTGACCTTATGCCGCGATCACCTCGGTGGACGCGAGCGTTCGCCTCGATAGCGAGCAATTACCCATTCGCAGGTTAACGTCAACATACAACGCATACCCTGTTTGGAACGTGGGTCGCTTCACGCCATGCTAACATCGACGGGAAACCCTGGACAAGCCCTATTATGATGTGCCGAGCAAATGCTCCAGCTTTGGGCAATTGCTTATTCAGCCATGCGCTAACCAGAACTGGTTAGCGGGAGACTGGATAGCAGGCTAATTGCAGGGAGACTTCTCGCTTAGGTGGGCCGACAAGCCGAGGCGCGCGTAGCGCCCATGCCGGAGCGGGCACGCCTTCGTGCGGCTGCACGGCTAACACGGCATCTCTCGACGCAAACGAGCATTCGGCCACGGTCGCGCCCCAGCACATGAGGCGACGCTCCGGTGGGTGAACGCTTTTTTGCATACAGTCTCGTATCGCCGGCGCGGCGGGCCTCAAGGGTCAGTTGTGCCATGGGGTCTCGCGTTCGCGCCGCCAGTTGGCCGGGCTTTGGCCAAACGCCTGCCTGAATAGCTTGGACAAATGTGCCTGGTCGGAACATCCGACGTTCAAGGCGATTTCGCTCAGCGAGGCAGAACTGGTCAGCATCATGTGACAGGCTTCCTCGAGCCGTCGCCTGATGATGTAAGCGTGCGGCGGTTCCCCAAATGCCAGCTTGAACGAGCGCGAGAAATGCGCCGTGCTCCGCCGCGCTATGGCGCTGAGGTCACTCGCGTGGATGGTTCGGTGCAGGTTCCGGTCGATGAAGGACCTGACGCGCGCTATCTGCCAACCCGCCAACCCACCCGTTCGGGTGCCGTGGACGGCTGAGCGTCGATCAATCTCCGACCGGAGGATGGATGCGGCGGCGGCCAGCGTGGTCTTTGCTGCCTCCCGGTCATGCTCGAGTTCGCTTGTTGCTGCTTCGAGGAGCAGTGCGAGGCTGTTTGCCAGGGAACCAAACTCGAAATCGGTTGGGGGCGAAACGTCTGCAACCTCCTCGTATGGCCGTTCCATATCGAACCTCACAAACGACCCACCGCCACAATGGGGACGCATGAGAGGATGGCCCAGAGGCGCCGGATTGACTTGTTAAGAGACGTTGTGAAGCGTTAATCGTTTTACGCAGCCGCTAATCTCCGCGCGGCTCGCCGGAACGGACCGGCAATGATGATGCGCTCCTACTGTCTCCTGTAGCGGTTGGCGCCGCCCGGAAGGTCAGCTTCGCGATCATCGGGAGGTGTGGTCCTCCAATATTTTGAGGTCGGTGACGGAGTAGGCGAGCGAATAGCGGAATCCTGACTCTATCCGTTGCGGCACCAGAGAGTGAAGCTCCTCGCCGCGTGCCTCCGGCAGGTTCAGTTCGCCCTCTCCGATCCACGCTTCGGCAACCGCAACATTGTCGGTGACCGACATCGTCAGTTCGTCGATCGCTGGCTTGTCCTGGTGTCCGGCTGCAAGCCGAGGGAAGTAGCGCAGCAACACCGTGGGTCGGCCGAGTAGCGACAGCCCGTCCTGGACAGGCCGGCGCAACGTGATGCGTGCTTCCGCCAGACGTTGGCCGTGTGCAGAAAGGCTCGCTCCAAAGCGACTGCCCGGCGCGAGCGGCGCGGCCGCGGGGCTCTTCGCCGCATAGCTGCGCGTCTGGAAAATGCTGCCCAGCTTCTGGGGAAAACCCTGCGTCCATCCGCGCGCCAGCGCGGCATCGTTGTCGACGAAGACATAGGGACACCACATCACCGGAGTGTCGCCATACATGGCGTCGAGCAGCACAAACGCTTCGCGATACTGGTAGCGAGCGGGATTGAGATATTCGTCATCCTGGGCCGTGAACTGCCGGTCGAGGAACATCACGACGCAACGGCCGTTGGACTTCGGATCGGGCGTGAGGCCGCTCGGCAATGTTGCCGCCGCCGCGCCGGGGTCTGTCCAGAATTCGACACCCACAACGTCACTGGAGTAGTGCCACGGAGGCGGCGGCGTGAGTGCGGCCTGGCCGAAAGGCGACTTCGGAAGGGTAAACCCCTTCAACATTTGTGATCTCCAGCGTCATTCAATTTTGAAGGTGAGGTGTTTCTTTTGAGACGGAGCGCAACCGGAATTGATCGCCATGTGTCGCCGCCTTGTTCATTGCTGCGGCAAGTCACTCCCGCTGGCTGAATGGTTCGAGCGCCCTTCTCGCGTGCTCGTATTCTGAAAGGGGTGCGGGGAAGCATCGGCTAGGCGGTCAGGTCTGCCAGGATCTCGTAGTCGCTGACTGAATACGAGAACGAGAACCGAACGCCGCGCCCGACCTTTATCGGACACAAAGTGTCGAGCTCTTCGCCGCACGCCTCCGGAAAAGCGAGCTCGCCGTCGCCCACCCATAGGTTTGCCAGGACAAGCTTGTCTGAACTCAAGTGAACCAATTCATCAACTGCCGGCTTGTCGTGCATGCCCGCGGAGAGCCGTGGAAAATAACGCCGGGTCATGGTCGGTCGATCGAGGAGACCAACGAGATCGCCCGCTTTGTGCCGCAGGGTGACGCGCGCCTGTGCCAGCACCCGTCCATGCGCGGACAGGTACGCGGCGAACCTGCTGTCGCTGGCAAGCGGCGCCGAGGCCGCGCTGAGCGCGGCAAAAGTTCGAGTCTGGTGCACGGAACCAATCTTTTCAGGGTAGCCGCAGATCCAGCCTCGCAGCAAGGCGGCGTCGTTGTCGACATATGCGTAGGGGCACCAGGCGATTGACGATCCCCGCCAAATCGCATCCAAAAGAACCGCAAAACCGCGGCTCTGGTAGCGTGCCGGATCAAGATGTTCGTCATTCTGCGCGGTAAACTGGTAGTCGAGAAAGAGCGCGACTGCGTGACCGTTACCTTTTCCGTCGAGTTCCACGCCTCTCGGGAGTGTATCGGCCGAGAGTTCCGGGTCACCCCAAAACTCGACCGCCAGAGCATCGCCGGCGAAATGCCAGGGCGGCGGCGGCGTCAATGCGGCCGTCGCAAGGGGAGACAGCGGGACGGCAAAACCCTTCAGCATTTCAAAGCCCCTAGCGGAGACTGTCTATCCGCTGCCGTTAGCGACAAGAATCTAACTCCGCCGAATCCTGGTCGCTTGTGCCGGCATGCTGCGATTTGGTCACTTCTGCGCCCTATCTCCGAGAACAAGGCAACCACGTGATCGTCCTCGCCGGCAGGGCCAACCAGTCCCTGAATAATCCCCTGCGCCTTGGTATTCCCGTGAGGTCGCGGCATGAGCTAGCGTTCGCCGTATGTCTCTCTGAGCCGCTTCTTGTCGAACTTGCCGACGCTTGTCTTGGGGAGCGCATCGACAAACAGGATCATGTCCGGGATTCCGAATTTCGACATCACGCCGGCATCGGCGAAGGCTTTCAGGTGCGCCTTGATCTGCGTGTCGCTGAGATCGTCGCCCGTGTGGGCGTCCCTGATGACGAGCGCCAGCGGTCGTTCTCCCCATTTGTCGTCCTTGACGCCGATGACAGCGGCTTCCGACACACCCTTGCACTGCGAAATGAGATCTTCGAGCTGCAGCGATGACACCCATTCACCACCCGTCTTTATGACGTCCTTGATCCGGTCGACGATCCGGACGTACCCGCCCGGTTCGATGATGCCGATGTCGCCGGTGTGCAGATAGCCGCCGGCCCACAGCTGCTCGGACGCTTCGGCGTTGTCGACATATCCCTGCGTGAGCCACGGCGCGCGCACGACGATTTCGCCGGGCGTTTTTCCGTCATGCGGCAGTTCGCTGCGGTCCGTACCTACCAAACGGATATCGACCAGCGGTGCAGCCATCCCTGCTTTGGTTCGGATATCGATCTCCTTGTCGGAACCGCCTGTGAGATCCGCCGATTTCACCTGCGCCAGGCAAAGCACCGGTGCGCTCTCCGACATGCCATAGCCGGCAAAGACGTCGACGCCCAGCGCAAGCGCCTGTCTGGCAAGCGCCTTCGGCAATTCGGAACCTCCAACCACCATCTTCAGGCCGGCGAGATCGGTTCCTGCCGCCATGGCCGCGCCGAGCAGCATCTGCAGGATCGTAGGCACGCCGTGCGTGAAGGTCACACCCTCGGTTTTGATCAGCTTGACGAGGAAAGCCGGATCGTAGCGTCCCGGATACACTTGCTTGACGCCGGCAAGCGTCGCCGTCCACGGAAACCCCCAGGCGTGCACGTGGAACATCGGGGTGATCGGCATATAGACGTCGTCGCGACAGAACCGGCCTTGTTTTGCGGCGGTACCCAGGAAAGCCATTTCGGCGAGTGAATGCAGAACCAGCTGGCGATGGCTGAAGTGGACCCCCTTCGGCGCACCCGTTGTCCCTGTCGTATAAAAGGTTGTGGCAAGGATGTTCTCGTCGAAGTCCGGAAAGCTGTAGTCGGGCGAAGCGCCGCGCAGCAGGTCCTCATATTCGCCGGCGAACGAAAGCCCGCCGGTCTGGGGCGCCGCTCGATCCGACATCAGGATCAGCGTCCTCACCTTGGGCAGTTGCTGCTTGATGCCTTCCAGAACCGGGACGAAGTCGTCATTGACCAGAAGCACTGACGAGCCTGCGTGATCGATCGTATAGGCGAGTTGTTCCGGCGACAGACGCACGTTCACCGTCTGCAAGACCGCGCCCATCATGGGAACTGCAAAATAGGCTTCCAGGAATCGGTTGCTGTCCCAGTCGAGTATGCCGACGGTGTCGCCGGCGCGGACGCCAAGCCTATCGAGGCTGTATGCGAGCCGCCCGATGCGCTCGCGCAACTGGCGATAGGTGAGACGCCCCCTATCCCGATAGACGATCTCCTGATCGGGCGCCTGCAGAAGCGGGGTATGCCACAGCTGCTTGATGAGCAAGGGATATTGATAGGCGGAGCTGGTGACTTCTATAGGTCTTCCGGCCATGGCGGCGTCCTCGGGGATATGTCGCGCGTCAGCGCTCGATGGCGAGGACGCCGGCCCAGTGGCGTTGATGACGCGGGCCTCACTTTGACCCGCCTTGTTGCTAGGCGACGCGATCGGTTTTTCTCGGCTGCGCCGCTTGTTCAGCCGCCTTGTTTCGCAATTCCAGAAGCCCAAGCAGGACCTCGTCTCGCTCGGCGGCCAGGTCGTTAATCGACCGCGAACCCACCTCGGCGCGAACGCCATCGATCAGCTTCTGCTGAAGTTCCGGTGTCAGTTCCGGCGAACCGAGGACCTTCCACCATGCCGTCATCGGACCGGTGAATTGCTGCAGGAAATGCTCCATGCCGCCTTGGCCGCCGCCGAGATGATTGAGCAGCACCTGGCCCATGATGCCCCACCGCAGTCCCGGTCCCCAGGAGAGCGCGGTGTCGACGTCGGCGACACTGACGACGCCCTCGCCAACCAGATGATACACCTCCCGCGCAAGCGCAGACTGCAACCGATTGGCGACATGCCCGGGCACTTCCTTGTGCAGCCGGACCGTTTTCTTGCCCAGAGCCGTGTAGAATTCCGAAGCGCGCCGAATCGTCTCCTCGGACGTCCTGGCGCCGCCGACGATCTCGACCAACGGGACCAGATGCGGCGGATTGAACGGATGCGCGATGACGCAACGTTCGGGGTGGAACGGGCAACCGGACTGGATCTCGCTCATTGTCAGGCCCGATGAGCTCGAGGCGATGATCACATCGGACGGCAGCAGTTCGTCGAGCTGACCGTACAGCTTTTTCTTGAAGTCGATCCGCTCCGGTCCATTCTCTTGGACGAGATCGGCTCCCTTGACGGCCTCCGACATGTCTGCGGTAAAGGCCAGCCGCATTGGAGAGGCCCCGGGGGAGAGCCCCAGCCTGTCGAGCGCGGGCCAGGCCGCATCGACAAAGCGTCTCAATGAAGCTTCCGCATCCGGAGCGATATCCGTCGCCACGACATCGAGCCCCTTTGCCAGGAACTGTGCTGCCCAGCTGGCGCCGATGACACCCGTCCCGATAATGGCGACCTGAGAGATCTGCTTGCTGCCAGCCATGGTCATTTCTCCGTCGAGGGGATTTCGGCGTACGCGACGCCGGACAGATTGCCTTCGGCGAAGAGAAGCGCGCGCTTCTGGGAGCCATCGAGCTTTGCCGAATAGACGGAGCCGCCAAGGTCGGTGACGAACATCCGATTGCCGGGAACATCGAGCGCGATACCGATACCTTCCATCAGGTCGCTGACGACGAGCTCAGGTGCGTATCCATTTCTGGCCGGTGCATCGATCGAGGCCCGATTGACCGTATTGCCGGCTGGCGGATTGCCGCGATCCGTCCAGTAGAGAACGCGGCTCTCGAGGTCGAGCTCGAGGTCGATTGGTTCAGGCAGCTCGTCGAACCATGTTTCGATGTCCGTTCGACTGGCGGCGTCCTCGCCCTTGGGTATGTCTATGCCCGCCCGGAAGATGCAGCCGAGGCCGGCATTGTCCGGACCCTTCTGTGTCCAGTAAATTTGCCCACGAACAGGGTCGACCGTAATACCCACGCACCAATTGGTGGCGTCGCGGCTGTCGTCCTCGCCCTCGCCTGTCTGTACCAGCGTTTCGACACCCGAACCGTCGAGATTTGCGCACATCACCCGCATGCCCTCGCGGTCACACCAGTAGAGCTTGCCGCTCCGCTTCTCCAGGTGAAGCTGCTTTGGTGTGTGCGTGATGCCCTGGGGGACGATCACCTTGCGATTGCTACCATTGAGGTCGGCGCGCTCGATCGAACCGTCGTTCAGGTTGGGCACCCCCATGTTTGTCCAGTAGATATGACCGGCCTCGACATCGACCACTATGCCGTCGGGCAGATGACAGCCGGTGACGATGACCTTCCGGTCGGAGCCGTCCGGGTTCATAGCGTGGATGCGGTCACCACTCAGCTCGAGAACGAACAGGCGGCCAACCGAGTCCTTGCGGTTCGATGTTGGTTTCGACTTCGTCGCGAAAGCGTCATTCATTGGCTCTCTCCTTTCACAGGGCCTCGATGCCGAAGTGCGGCATCCTGCAAATTCGTTCGTCCCCAGCGGCCC
The DNA here is from genome assembly GCF_042295465.1 of Mesorhizobium sp. ISC25. Classification (NCBI taxonomy): domain Bacteria; kingdom Pseudomonadati; phylum Pseudomonadota; class Alphaproteobacteria; order Hyphomicrobiales; family Phyllobacteriaceae; genus Mesorhizobium; species Mesorhizobium sp. ISC25. Next base: position 71,434 of record NZ_CP135442.1, read on the forward strand.
TAGGCGGCCGCTGCAGGTTTCCTGGTTTTGGTGAAGTCGGGAGGGCGCTTTTCCAGAAAGGCCGTCAGCGCCTCGTTCGCCTCATCAGAGCGAACGTGCACGCTGAATGCCTCGTTCTCGGCCTGCATTGCCGCTTTGAACTGTTCGCGAAACGAACGCTTGAGAAGTCGCTTGGAGGCTTGGAGCGCACCAGCCGGTTTCCCTGACAGCTTCCGCGCCGTTTCGATCGCCACCGGCAGCAGGTTCTCATCGAGCACAACTTGTGTGACCAATCCCAGGTCCGCTGCGCGCCTGGCATCGAACGCTGACCCCAGCAGAATGAGCTCGGCAGAGCGAATGTGCCCGATGGTCGCCGGAACGGCGTAGCTCGACCCGAATTCCGGCACCAAAGCCAGGTTGATGAAAGGCATCTGGAACCGGGTGCTTTCGCCTGCATAGACGAAGTCGCAGTGCAACAGCACGGTGGTCCCGCTTCCGACTGCGGCACCGCGCACGGCCGCAACGATCGGCTTGTCGAAATCGACCAGTGCGTTCATCAGCCGGGCCTGAGGAGATTCTCCAGGACCCGGAGGGTTCTTCAGAAAGTCCTGGATATCGTTGCCGGCGCTGAAGGCGTCTCCCGCGCCATGCCACAGCACGACACGTACGCCCTCATCCTTGGCCGCGTCCTTGAAGACATCAGCGAGCTTCGCGTACATGCTCGAAGTCAGCGCGTTCTTCTTTTCCGTCCGGTTCAATTCAACGCGAAGCACGCCGTCGGACCGTTCCGTAACTATCTCATCCATCGTCTTCAATTCCCGTTCGTCCAAAATTCGCTTGAGCTCGGCAAAGCTCGAGGAGTTGTGGTGCTTCGTTCTATGCGGCACGCCCTGGCGCCCTTGGAACAGTTCCGCCGGCCTGCAGCCCGTCAATCTCCGTAGAGCTGAAGCCGAGCTGCTTGAGGATTTCCTCGCTGTGCTCGCCAAGCTCAGGCGCGCGCCGGGCCGGAGCCTTGGCGACGCCATGCACCTTCAACGGGCTGCCGATCGTGGAATTGAGGTTTCCACCGGCGCCCTCGAGCGACACGACGATATCATTCGCCCTGAGCTGCGGGTCCTTGATCACTTCGCTGGGTGCCTGCACCACGCCGAAGGTTAGATGGGCGTGCTCGAAGACTTCGCCCCAGTGTGCCATCGGCTGCGCAGCAAAGATCTGATCCAGAAGCGCGGTGAGTTGCCCTGAATTCGCGGCCTGTTTTGCAGGGTCCGCGAAACGGGCATCCGTCAGGAGATCCGGACGACCAATCGCATTGACCAGAGCCGGCCATTTGTCGGGTGTCAGCACGATCAAGAACCATGTCTCGTCGGCCGCCCGATAGACATTCAAGGTCGCGTTCGGCGGGTTGGCGCGATCGTGCAATGGGAAGAACGTGGCATCGGCAAGCGCAGCCTGTGCCGTGACAGCACTGGCCCAGACGCCGGCAGCGAGCAGCGAGGTGGTGACGTACGAACCCTTCCCCGTGCGTTCCCGCCGGTAGAGCGCCGTGACGATTGCCGAATAGAGGCTGACCGCCGTCGCATGGTCGCCGCTGCCTGCTACTGGCAGTGTCGGCGGGGCACCGGCATCTCGTGTCAATGACAGCAGTCCGCTTCGTGCCCAGTAGGCCGTGATGTCGAACCCCGGAAGCTGTGCATCAGGCCCGTCGTCGCCATAGCCGGTAACGTCCGCATAGATCAGACGCGGGTTCCACGGCACGACATCGTCATAACCGAGCTTGAGTTTTTCGCGAGCCGGATGCGGCGTGTTGACGATCAGAACGTCGGCCCACTCCACCAGCCGCCGCAGAACCTCCCACGCTTCGGGCGACTTCAGATCGAGCGCCAATCCGCGCTTGTTGCGGTTGTTGAGATGCCAGGGGTAGTTATCCTTTGACCGAGGCTGCGGCGGGACCTTGTATCCGATCCGCCACGTGTCGCCGGTTGGCGGCTCGACCTTGATGACGTCGGCGCCGAAGTCGGACAGGATCACCGCGGCGGCTGGCCCCGCGATGAAGCTGGCCAAGTCTACCACCTTCAGTCCGGCGAAAATGTTGTCGGTTGCCATATGGGCTGTCCTTTCTGAATTGCCGTATGCGTCGGGTTTGTTCAGCGTCCACGGAACTGTGGCGCGCGCTTCTCGAGGAAGGCGGTCGTCCCCTCCTTCTTGTCCTCGGTTGCCGCGCACAGCCCGAAGTAGGAGGCCTCGAGCAGCAGGCCTTCGCCTTGGCTCGTCTCCATCCCCTTGTTTGCCGCCTCGAGCGCGAACCTGATGGCAATCGGAGCGTTGGCGGCGATCTTCCGCAGGATCGCCTCGGCGCGCGTGATCAGCTCGGCGGCCGGAACAATCTCGTTGACCAGCCCGATCCGATGCGCCTCCTGGGCTGTAATCATCTCCCCGGAGAGAATAAGCTGAAGGGCGCGGCCCTTGCCGACCAGCCGCGGCAGTCGTTGCGTTCCACCGCCACCGGGTACCAATCCCAGTGTGACTTCCGGCTGGCCGAACCTCGCCGTTTCCACCGCGATCCTGATTGTGCAGGCCATCGCCGTCTCACAGCCGCCGCCGAGCGCAAATCCGTTCACGGCTGCAATCACCGGCTTGCCGAGATTCTCAATGAGATCGAGCACCCCCTGCCCGAACCGGCTGGACTGTTCAGCTTCGAACGCTGATACCTCTGCAAGCTCGCTGATGTCGGCGCCCGCGATGAAAGCCTTGTCGCCGGCACCCGTCAGGATGACGCCACGTATCGCAGCGTCGTCCCGAGCGTCCGCGAAGGCCGTTCCCAAATCCGACCACGTCGGCGTATTGAGCGCGTTGAGAAGCTTTGGGCGATTGACGGTGACGTAGGCAATAGCGCCCTTCTTCTCATAGAGGACGTTTGCGAGCGCCAGGCCCGCCGTTTCCACGGCCATGATGATACTCCTGTTCGAAAAAGGGGGGCGAGCCAGGGCGGGGGGAGCGACCCTGGCTCGCCGCTGCTCACACGAATGCGCCAAGGCCGGTGATGGCTTTGCCGACGATCAGATTCTGCATCTGATAGGTGCCTTCGTATGAGTAGAGCGCTTCGGCGTCGTTGAAGAAGCGCGCGACATTGTAGTCGGCGACGATGCCGTTGCCGCCGAGCAGCTCGCGTCCCCACGAAACCGTTTCGCGCGACTTTGCCGTGCAGAACGCCTTGGCTAGTGAGGCGTGGTGGTCGGCGAGCTTGCCTTCGTCATCCATTTGCGCCAGGCGAACCATCAGGCACTGGCACGCGGTCACGTTGGCGAGCATCTTGGCGAGGATATCCTGCACCATCTGGAACGAAGCGATCGGTTTGCCGAACTGCAGACGCTCCTGTGTGTATTTGAGTGTTGCTTCGAACGCGCCCATCTGGATGCCGGTCGACGCCCAGCCGACCATGTAACGCGTCATCCGCAGCACCCGCGCGGTATCGCGAAACGAGTTGCCGCCCTGCAGGCGGTTGGCTTCCGGAATGCGGACATCCTTGAGTGTGATGACACCGTTCTGAACGACCTTGAGCGCAATCTTGTATTCGATCTTTTCGACGCTGAAGCCTGGCGTCGTCTTGTTCTCGACGATAAAGCCCTTCACCTGATTGTCGGCGAGGTCGCGCGCCCAGATGATCGACACGTCGCACCACGTCGCGTTGCCGATCCAGCGCTTCTGGCCATTGAGCACCCACGTATCGCCCTCGCGCTTGGCGGTGGTGGTCAGGCCTCCGCTCGTGCCCGAACCGACCAGTGGCTCGGTCAGGCCGAAGCAGCCGATCTTGTCCCAGCGCGCCATCGGCGGCAGCCACTTGTGCTTCTGCTCCTCGGAGCCGTCGAGATAGATCGAGCCCATGGCCAGGCCGCTATGCACGCCGAAGAAAGTGCAGAACGAAGCGTCGACGCGTGCCAACTCCATTGCGACAAAGCCGAACAGCTTCTGGCTGCCGCCGGCGCAGCCATAACCCTCGTAGCCAAGGCCACCGAGTCCCAGTTCCTTGAACGAAGGCAGCAGCTCGAAGGGAAACGCGTCTTCGGACCAGTACTTGTTGATGATCGGCTGGACCTTGCTCTCCATATAGGCCCGCACCTTCTTGACCACCGCCAATTCGTCGGGGGTCAGGACATCGACAAGCTGGTAGAAGTCGCTGTTCGGCGCGGGTAAAGGCTTCGCCTTCTTGTCTTCCTTGGTCGCAACCGCCATTGCCATCCTTCGTTCTCCTGCTCGATTGTCCCGATCTCTCGGAATGAAGTGTGAGTGGGACTATGGCTTCGGCCGGCGCTTTCTTCTTGGAGAACTCTGCGGCGGGTAGGACGCCTGTGCCCCCAATCCTCATGATCTCAGCGGTGCTTGCTTCGGTTCGCGAAATGGCACCGGAATGGCAAGGCCTACGAATGCGGGCAAGACATAAGGTCCGCTCCACGAGCCGCGGCGCGCGGCGCAACCAGTCTGGATTGATGTGGTTCGCTATAAGGAAATCAGAAGGGGATCGACTTTCCTTCAAAAACCGGGCGATTGGACAGCCGGCCTCGCGGATCGCGAATGACCACCTGAACCGCCATGCTGACCGGTTCTGTGTCCACACCCAGGCCATCAACCGGAGATCCAATATCACTATCCATTCGGCGGTTCGTTCTGAAAGAACTGACGGCTCCGTTGGAGGGCGTCGCCGAATGTCTTCTCTCCCTCGCTAAGAAGGTGCTTCGGCTTATGTTTGCACACCACCTCGCAGTCGCAGCCGGGGCCTTCGCTGTCGCAGAGCTCGAAGTACTCAGGTTTGTCACCTGCCTCCTTCCCCAACAGCATGAGCGATGCGATCTGCCGAAGCCGCCTGGAAGTCATGTCGGCGTAGTCGTGAACAGTCCTGAGGACTGCGGCGGCCTGCATCAAATTGACCGCCGTCTGGCCGCATCTCTGGGCGCCTTTCAGGTTTTCCTGTGCGCTGTGTTTGAGGATGTCGTGCAGCTGCTCAATCAGACCATTTGTCAGGTGGTTGGCGGCCTCCCTGAGCCTCGCACGATCAAAACCATCGTTGGTCGTGGGCTTCTTGACCATTGTCGTGCTCCTGCGAGCTGCTGCGCATTTCAATCGGCTGCAGCAGGAGCTTACTGGGGCCGATCGTCGCTGGATTTGATCGACATGCGCCGGCTTGTTTGTTTCGACGGTTAAAGCAAATGGCTAACAGAACCTTTTGCCCTTGCTGCCGAGCCGCCGGCTACTCCACGCCGAGAGCGGAAACCGCATTGGTGATTTCACGCAGTTGGCAGCAAGATCTCCGCTCACCAGGGTCAGGAGCTTGGCGCGAAGTGCTGGCCGTTCCGAACCGGTTGCCATGATGCGGACCGCATTTACGGCCATGAAATGCTGCGCTCCAAAAAAAAGTGGCGCCCATAATGTCAAGCAGCCTGAGAATCTCTGATCCGTGCTAGCGGAGCTCAGGGGCAGCAACACGCTGATGTCACGACGATTGTCACTATGTCGCTGGCAGATCGTCTCCTAGAGGCAGTCCCAAGCGAGACCATACGTCTACCAGCGCATGACCGAGTTCGCCGACCATGCGGTCCTCGTGCAAAGGTGACGGGGTTATCCGAAGCCTCTCTGTTCCCCTAGGAACGGTGGGGAAGTTGATCGGTTGGATGTAGATACTGTGCTCGCTCAACAGCAAATCGCTGATCGCCCTGCACTTCTCGGGACGCCCACAAATATAGGAATGATGTGGGTATCGGTGTGTCCAACCGGCAGACCGGCATTGGCTAGATGTGATCTTACCTCATCAACGCGCTTTCGGTGATTGAAGCGCTCCCGGTCGGCGGCCTTCAAATGCCGGATCGCCGCGGTCGCTGCCGCTGAGATCGGCGGAGGAAGGGCGGTCGTAAAAATGAAGCCGGGCGCGTATGAGCGGACCGCGTCGATCAGGTTCCTGCTGCCAGCAATGTACCCGCCGAGACAGCCGAAAGCTTCTGCAAGAGTTCCTTCGATCACGTCAATGCGGTGCATGACGCCTTCGCGTGCCGCTACTCCAGCGCCGCGCGGACCGTACAGTCCGACCGCGTGAACTTCATCGCAGTAGGTCATGGCACCGTGCGTTTTGGCTAGCTCGCAGATCTCTGAGATCGGAGCGACATCGCCGTCCATGGAGTAGAGGCTTTCGAACACGATTAGCTTCGGACGCCCCCGCCCCGCCGCCGTGAGCAGCCTTTCCAGATCCGCCATGTTGTTGTGACGCCAAATCATTTTTTCCGCGCCGGACTGGCGGACACCCTCGATGATGGAATTGTGATTGAACTCGTCCGACAGGATCAGGCAGTTCGGGATCAGCTTGGCAATAGTCGAAATGCCCGTCTGGTTCGAGACGTAACCCGAGGTGAAAACCAAGGCGGCCGTCTTGCAATGAAGATCGGCAAGTTCACGCTCGAGCTCGACGATCGGCGAGCTTGTTCCGGCTATATTGCGCGTCCCGCCAGCGCCCACTCCCGCTCTGTTCGCGGTGGAGCACATGGCACCCACAACAGCCGGATGCTGGCTCATTCCGAGATAATCGTTCGAGCACCAGACCACAACCTCCCGGGGGCCTTCCGGAGACTGCCAGATGGCAAGGGGATAGCAGCCAGCAATTCGCTCGAGCTCGACGAACACCCGGTAGCGCTGTTCCTCGCAGAGCCGCGCAAGTGCCGCAGCAAAAAAGTCGCCGTAGCTAGGCGAAGACACGCCCGACCAGAGGTATGGCTGCCTTGAGAGATCTTTGCTTTCGCGCACGGGACGGATCACGGCACTGTAGTTTGTTTGGTCGCGACCGGGACATTTGTGGGTCGTGGGGCTTCAGAAATCAGCCGCGAGCTACGCTGACCGGTCAGATACGACCACAGCCATTGCGATTGCACCCTCCAACGGTTCTGAAGTTGGGGTAGAGCCATCAGGTGAACGAAAACCCATATGAAAAAGGTCAGCATGCCACCCGTTCTCAAATGACCGGACTCCAGGATGGCGAAATTCTTGCCAACGACCGCCATGTTGCCCTTGTCTCGATAGCGAAACGCCCGCTTTGGTTCGCGCCCCTTGATCTGATCGGAGATCAGTCGGCCGACATAGCGCCCTTGCTGGATGGCCGCTTGCGCGACGCCGGGTACGGGTCGTCCGTTCTGCTGTATGGACGCCGCATCGCCGACCACGAATATGTTTGGTTGACCCGGCAAATTGAGGTGAGGCTCGACCAATGCCCTGCCCGCCCGATCCGTCTTGACCCTAAACAGCTTGACGATTGGTGATGCGGCCATGCCTGCCGTCCACAACACGGTCGCGCTTGGAATCCTCTCGCCTCCCGCGATCACACCCTCTGCGTCAACACGGTCGACCTTGACGTTGGTCACGACCTTCACGCCGAGCCTCCCAAGGCGTCTGGCGACCTTTCTCGACAGGGACGGAACAAAGCTCGGAAGAACCCGGTCGCCTCCCTCGATCAAAGTGATCGTGCTGGTTGCCGGATCGATCTTCCGGAAATTCCGCCGCAGTGTGACCCTCACCATCTGTGCGATCGATGCCGCGAGTTCGACGCCCGTCGGTCCGGCACCGACGAGCACAAAATTCATCTGGCGGGTGCGCTCATTCTCATCATCGGTTGCCTCGGCCATTTCGAACGCCCTCAGGATCTTCGTTCGAATCGCCTCAGCGTCGGTGAGATTCTTGATCCCAGGTGCAAAGGCTGCAAATTCGTCGTGGCCAAAATAGCTCGGAAGCGTGCCCGTCGCGACCACGAGGAAATCGAACCGCACCTTGCGGAGGCCGATCCCGGGACAGAGGGTGTCGACCGTGCGATGGGTCGTATCAACGTCGACGACGTCGGCGAGCATCACATCCAAATTGGCTTGCTTCGCCTCAAGTTGCCTGATCGGCGCCGCGATCTCGGACGGCGCGAGCACTGCGGTCGCTACCTGATAGAGCAGCGGCTGGAAGATATGATGATTGCGGCGATCGATCAGAACCACGCCCGCATCGGACTTCTTGAGGGCGCGCGCCGCGGCCACTCCGGCAAAACCGGCCCCGAGGATAACGACCCGCGGCCGCATGGGGCGTGAACCTTCACCGTCGACGGCGTTTTCGGAGGCATCAGTTACAGCCAACATAGCTCGTCACCTCATGATTAGCTGGGGGTCGTGCAACTGGCCGACCTGAAGTCCATGCAATGCGATACCTTCCCTATGCACATCTCTCTTGTACTGATCTGCCGCGAGCGGAACGTACTTGCGGCGTTCGTATTGTGGCGAGCTCAACGGATGCTTGGAGATCCTGGAGGTAGTGAGCGCGTCGCCAGCAGAGGCTGCCGCTGCTCTTCGCGCAGCGTCGGCAGCACTTGGCGCGACTGAGCCAGGACGGCACGGCGAGCAGTGGCCGGTCCAGCCCCTCGCATATAGTGCAACTCCGGCCGGTAGCGCGGCCAGAAGAAATCACTGGTTGTCGAACCAACTTTGATTATCAGAGCGCGGACATCCATTGCACGTTCTCCTGATGGACATGACTAATCGGCGCATGACGCTGACATCACAGGAAGCCACAAATCGATGGTGGTGCCGCGATCAGGCGCGCTGGCGATCGACAGCCCGCCACCTTGGCGTTCCATGAGTTGCCTGACAGTTGCGAGACCGAGGCCCGTTCCATTTGTCTTGGTCGAAAAGTGGGGTTCCCCCGCCATTCTCAGGGTCGCCGCATCCATCCCGATGCCGCAGTCCGAGATTGTCAGGCGGATCATCGAGTCACCTCCCCGCGCCCGATTGCTGGACAGACAATCTAGCGCAGCAGCGATCGTCACACGGCCTCCGGTCGGCATCGCGTCACGGGCGTTCAAAACAAGATTGAGCAAAGCCCGCTCGATAAGCTGCTGGTCGATGGAGGCCTCGGGGAGATCTGGGGCGATGTCGAGGTCAAGGCGAATGTGCGTCGACAACAAGCTCGCAAGCGGTGCCTCAAGTCGTTCTAGAAGCCGACCGACATCGACCGCAGCGAGCTTGATTGGTCGGGGGCTTGCAAAATCGAGCAGTTGCCGTGCCAACGTCTTGGCTCGAAAGGCACAGTAAATCGCGCCGTCAATCTTTTTCAGTTGCCGCGCCGTTCCGGCACCGCGACCTTGCATTTCCTCAAGGACGGACACGATCGGCGTCAGCAATATGTTGAAATCATGAACAATGGAGGTGAGCAACACGCGCGGATCAGGAACTACAGGTGGGGCAATATTACCAGTAACGCGCTGCCCAGACGTCCCGTTGATATTGTCAGCCATGGCTTCTCTCCATCGAGAGTGTCGCAGAATCTTCTTTCCTCAAGTAGCATTTGATCACGTCTCAAGATTCATGGCTTGTACAAAGCATCTGATCTTTTGACGTTTCTCGCAGGCTTTCCGGCTGCTCGGCCGATGTTCACAGCATCTGGCCGCAAAGTCGCCGACCTCATGACGCGACAGGCGTCTGCGGTTTCATGGGCGACACCCTCAATGGCTTGTCTGAATCCTGCCTAGGCGCCGCAACGTCTCCTAGGTGCAAGTCCGCCACGAAGAGGTCGCGGCGGGCGCAGAAGCAGCCTTGACTGGCGAGCGGACGCTCGTTCCAATCGTGGCTCTGCTCCCCTATTTCCACAGTCAGCGGGAGAGATTTACCTTGGCAAGGTCGACAAGCTGGGTCGCCCGGCCGTCCAGAACGGCCTTCATCGTGTACATCCCGAAATGATAGGCCTGGTCCAGCGTGGTCTTGGGGGGCATGGCAAGCTCCTGTCGAGCACTCACCACGTCGACGAGAACCGGTCCCTTGTGCGCCAATGCTGCCTCGATGGCGCCCTTCAACTCTTGCGGCTTCTCGACCCTGATGCCGCGGACACCCGTGGCTTCCGCTATCAGGGCAAAGTTGGGGTTCTTGAGATCGCAGCCCGTATCCAGAAATCCGTTCGCTTTCATCTCCATCTCGACAAAGCCGAGCGTTCCATTGTTGAGGACGATAACCTTCACCGGAAGCCCGATCTGGGTTAGCGTGATAAAGTCTCCCATCATCATGCTGAAGCCGCCGTCACCTGACAATGATATAACTTGGCGATCCGGATAGGTCGCCTGTGCGCCGATCGCTTGTAGCATCGCATTGGCCATCGATCCGTGATTGAACGAGCCGATAATGCGGCGCCTGCCGTTGACCTTCAGATAGCGCGCCGTCCAGATGATCGGCGTTCCCACATCGCAGGTGAAGATCGCGTCGTCGGCCGCCAGTTCGCTGACAAGGCGGGTGACATATTGGGGATGAATGATGTTGCTGTTGGGACCACTTTCCGCCAGGGCGTCGAGGTTTCTGCGCGCTCTTCTGTAATCGATCAGCGCATCGCTGAGATGACTTGAATCCTTATTCTCCTCGACCGAAGGTAGCACGGCCTCGAGCGTGTCCTTGACATTGCCGAGCAAGCCCAGATGAAGCGAGCATCGATTGCCGAGCGCCTCAGGGCGCACATCCACCTGAGCAATTTTTGCATGCTCCGGAAAGAACGCCCGATATGGGAAATCGGTGCCGAGCATCAAGAGAGCATCGCAGTTCTTCATGGCCGCGTAGCCGGATGCAAAGCCGACCAGGCCTGTCATTCCGACGTCGTAAGGGTTGTCGTATTCGACAAACTCCTTGCCGCGGAAGGCATGAACGATTGGGGCCTTCAGTTTGCGGGCGAGTTCGATGACCTCTGCATGGGCGCCTGCACACCCGGCGCCGCAGAATAGGGTTACCCGCGATGCGTTGTTGAGAAAGTCTGCGAGATGCCCGATATCGACCTCACTTGGCCGCAGGACAGGTGCAGTCGGCGCTATCCATTCCGGCACATCGGCATCAATTTTCATCAGCGCGACATCGCCAGGCAGCACAACGACTGCAACACCTCGCTTGGCGATGGCGACCCGAATGGCCCGTTTCAAAATCTGTGGAAGCTGCTTGGGATTGGAAACCAACTCGACATAGTGGCTGCAATCTCTGAACAGGTTCTCCGGATGTGTTGCCTGGAAATAATCGATCCCGATTTCGCTGCTGGGGATGTGGGCCGCGATTGCCAGAACCGGCACACCGTTGCGCTGGCAATCAAACAGGCCGTTGATCAGATGAAGGTTGCCCGGACCACAGCTACCGGCGCACACGGCAAGGCTTCCGGTAAGATGAGCTTCAGCCCCGGCCGCAAAGGCCGCGGCCTCTTCATGGCGCATATGAATCCAATCGATTGACTTTCGCCGCCGCAACGCGTCGGTAAAGCCGTTGAGTGAGTCTCCAACCACCCCATAGACGCGCTTCACGCCCGTCTTCTCAAGGGTTTCGACCAAATATTCGGATGCAGTTTTGCTCACAACTTTCCTCACCTATCGCAAGAAAAATCCTCCCCGCCGACGACCACAGGACAGGGGGCTTCTCCTATGTTGAACTCGGATGCTTCTCCGGCGGCGAACTGTCGGCGATAATTTCGCTTCCGTTTCAGCGGATCGAGAGCCAATCGCGCGCGCAACCGGCAGAACTGCGCGATCGATCCTGCACCACCAGGTGCGCTCAAAGCTTGTAGGAAGCGTCTGCGCTTTGGACGCTTCTCGCAGAATTGCTGACCGTTCGGCGGAGCTAACATTCGCGCGGCGATCAAGGATTGATTGGTTGTGTCAGAGATTGAACAGCTGCCTGATGCGCGCGCGGAGCGGCGGTATCGTCGTCGCGGCATCCGCTCCGTCGCCCCGGCCGAGCCGGAGCTGTTCGGATGCGTTTCGCTTCGAGAGCAGCAAGGCCAACTCGTCGGCGATCGCGGGGCGATCGCGTATCAACGGCGCCAAGCCCTCCTGTGTGATCTCATAAACGACCACGAAGGTGAGGGCTTTGACGCTGCCCAACTCACCGGCTTCCGTCAGAAGACCGCCTTCGCCGAGGCAGTCACCTGGCGCAAGACGCCCCAGTACCGTCTCGCGCGCGCCGTCGGGCCGATTTACGGTTACGACGCCGCTGCGAACGATCATAAGCGACTTCAGCACCTCCCCCTGTTCTGCAAGGGTCTCACCTTTTCGGAAGGTGCGGCGCGTCATTGTCGAAGCGAGCGCTTCCTTCTCATCCTCCGTCAGCGAGGCAAAGAGGGGGATCGCGTCCAGAAGACGCCGTGGCGTGGTGTGGAAGCCGAAAGGCACCTCGACGTCGTTCGGCTCCGGGGACGCCAGACCACCAGCTCCCAAGGGCGCAGCAAGAGTGAGTCCGGCCGCCTTTGCATGACGGAAGATCAGGTCGAAGACTTCGCTCTTCGCCTTGCCGGCAAGGGCTCTGTCTGCGACCCTGAAAGCAAGCTCCAGTTCCACCGCGCCTCCGTCCAGCGACACTATTTGTACACTCGGCTCGGGTTGCGCCAATATCGAATTGCTGCTCAGGAGAACCGAGCGCATCACGTCGGCCATCGTCGACGGTGCAGTGCTTGGCCGAAAACGAACCGTGAGCGTCACGCCATGGCTCCGCTCGGGACTGCTGAGATTGGTCAGCCTTGCTTTTGCGAGGTCGCTGTTGGGGACAACCACCAGATCGTTTGTACCCGTCAGAAGATGGGTGGCCCGCCAATTCGTCTCGACCACCTTGCCTTCGAAGCCGTTGCTCAGAACAAGCCAGTCGCCGATTCCGTAGGGCTTGGCGAGGTTGAGCGCAACACCCGAGAACACGTCGCCCAGAGTGCTCTGCAAGGCAAGGCCAAGCACAATGGCGACCGCTCCGGATGTGGCTATCAGCGTGCCGACCGGGACATTGAAGACGTAGGCGATGATCGAGAGGACAGTTGCCACGTATATGACGCCGACAACAAGTTCCTGAAGAAGCCGTCCCTCACGTGGCTGGTGTTCGAGGATGAGAAATACGCGGACCACGCCCATCAGGGACCATGCGGCGTTGATCCACCAGATCACCTTGACGATGCCTATGAACACGCGCTGCAACGTGGAGGTGCTGGCCGGATCGACCTCATACGGGATGATCCCGTGATACAGCAGCAGCGCCGTGAGCGCCAAAAAGAACGCCAGCTGACCGACAAGGCGAAGAGTTGGGTGGCCGCGAAGCAGAATGTGCGTAACCAGTGCGCCCATCGCAGCGATCACTCCGGTCTGGACGGTGGGATCCGCCATGATTTCGGATAGGTGTGCGTAGTTAGCCATGGGATTGCGAGCCACATATTGTTCAACGACAAGAGGACCCGGTATGAAAGTCCCGCTGTGCAGGCTCGCCTCGAGATTGGCTGAGACTGCTGCCTGAATTGGGTTGGAAGTCATATTGCGGCTGCGAACAACTGCTGGTTGAAGCAGACGGTGATGAACGGATCGCGTCCACGAACCTTTCAGAGACTTTCGATCCGTCTCGATCGACCACCTCGACCGGAAGGTCGCGGACGATTGCTCTTCTGAGTATGGCGCGCCAAGCCGACGACAACTTTCCGGGCCTTCCTGTCGCGGCCACGACCGACCTCATCCGACGAACCTCGGGGACTTACGGTTGGGCGGTGAGCCAAACAGTCATGCCGGGCTCCAGCCCATCCGCACTGCCGCTTGGATCAAGGCGCATTCGGAACGAATTGAGATCATGGTCGCCGACGGCGCGGGCCGCGCGCCAGGTCGCGAATTCTCCCAATGGACGCAGTTCCGTTACGCGAGCATCGATTTGACGCCCGCCCTGCGCCGTCAGCACTACCGTTTTCCCGAGCGTCATCTCGTGCAGATCGTCTTCACGCAAGGTGAAAGCGAACCAGGCCTGACCATCCGCTTCCATCGTCATCACTGGCTTTCCCGGCCCAATGACCTCACCGGGCTCGGCAATGTGTATGCCGACCTTTCCGTCGGCAGGTGCGGTTATTCTGGTCTTGTCCAACTGGGCCTGCAGATTCGCGACCGTCGCCTCGGCCAACGCCACTTGAGCATCCGCCAGGGCACGCTGCTCGGCGGTAGGACCCGCGGTTGCTTCGGCCGCTTGCGCCTGCTTGAGATCAAGATCAGCTTTCGCCTTCGCGAGGGAGGTCGTGCTCGTGTCGAGCGCTTGCTTGCTGGCGAAGTCCTTGCCGGCAAGTGCCACCGCACGGTCATACTGCTGCTGGGCGAGCAAAAGATTGGCCTGCGATGTCTGCACGGCTTGTGCAGCGATTGCCACCTCTTCCGGACGCACACCCGAATAGACGTTGTCCCGCTGCGCCTTGGCGCTCGCCGCGGCGGCTTTGGCTTCACCAACGGATGCCGTCAGTTCCGGATTATCGAGCACGGCAAGAAGATCGCCCTTGTGGACATGCTGGCCCGGCTTGACGGGCACCGACGCCAGACGACCCGTAGCATCGGGCGCGATGCGAATCTCGGTCTGCCGGACCATGCCGGCGATCAGGGGCGTCGCCTGTTCTGCCGACGCCTGCCAGGCGCTGCACATCATCGCGCATGCCGCAGCCAGTGCGATTGCAAAACTACATCGCGATCTAGCGAGCATCAGGTTCCCTCCAACCAGCAGTGATCCTGGCCGACGCGATGGCGAGGATTCCGTAAACGCCTGTCAGCACCCATAGCCGCACCCAGTCTTTCGAGACGTCCGTCAAAGTCGCCCCCATCTGGTTTACCCGCACCAGGCCATCGATCCCGGAGGTGCTTGGAAGGATCAAGCTGGCCGTTCGAAGCATCGGCGGGATCGCTTCCAGCGGCCATGCGACGCCAACCAGAAAAAACATCGGAAGACTGACCGCAACAAACAGCAGAACCGCAGTCTCGCGACGCTTGAACCAGCTGCCGACGAACTGGCCGAGCAGGCTGACCGAGAGGATGAAGGGAATGGCCAGGACGATCAGGTCGAGCACATGATCGTTTGCCGAGAAACCATACATCCTCGGCAGCACGACGAGGAATAGCGCGAAGCCCGGCAACGTCAGCAGCAGATGCGCGAGGCTTTGACCGATCACCGCTGACACGGCGCCACGACGACGGCGAGCGCTGCGTCCGCCCTGCTCGTAGGCCACCCCACCCAGCGTCGCCGAGCCCATCAGCAGCGTCTGCTGCAGGATCAACATAAAAGCGGCCGGGACGATGTAGCTGCCGTAGCCGCCGGTGGGATTGAACAGAGGCTGGTTCAAGATCTCCACAGGCGAGGTCTTTGCGAGAGCTGCTCGATAGAGGCTTCCATCTGGGCGGGCGCTGCGCGCCGCAAGATCTGTCGCGACCGCACCCACTCCTTCCTGAATGCCCTCCAGCGTCCGGTTGTAAAGCAGGAAGTAGGCTGAATCGACATAGGCAGGGAGTCTGGCCTGATCGCCCTTCAGGATCTCGCGCTCAGTTCCTGCCGGAATGCTCAGGATGCCGAAGACTTCCCGACGTGCGAGCGCGGCCTGCGCGTCCGCCAACGTGGCCGGACGAAGCGCCACCTTCACCGCTTCGTCGGCATTGACTGCCTGGATGATCGTGCGGCTAACGTCGGAAGAATCGTCATCCACGACGGCAATGGGGATGTCCTTGATAAGTTGGCTAAGATAGGGTTGCGGGTAGAATACGCCGTAGATGATAGGCGCCAGGACAATCAGGCTGAAGGCGCTGCGGTCGCGGATCACTCGACTATATTCGTCGGTGAATGCTCGAACGATGCCGATCCTGGCCAGGTCAGATTGCCGAGAGGCTTCGGTCGGCTTTGGCAGCGGGTCATGGCCGACGGCGCGCAGTCTCAGCCAAGCCAAACTGAAATAGATGACGGCCAATCCCCCCAGCACCATGAAAGGCTCGGCGGAATCTCCTGCCGGCACGCCGCGAGCCGCCTGGTCGAACAGGATCTGGATGTACCAGCGCAGCGGCAAGATCGCACCCCAGCTACGGGCGAAGAGGTTCATGGCGAGCACTGGAAAACCTACACCGGCGAAGCCGAACGCCGGCGAGCAGATGATGCCGGTCAGGCTGAGACCAAAGGCAAGGTTTTTGGCGAGAAGCTGCAGCAGCGCGCCCAACGACAGATAGGCAATGATCAGTAGGCAAGCGCCGGCGCCGATCAGCAGCGGGTCGCCGCGGAAGGGTATATCGAAGATGCCGTGAATGATGCCCAGCCCGACCACCATCATGACGAGGAAGATGCCAAAATAGGGAGCCAGCTTGCCGACAAGCGCGACAAGCATGCTGTCCCCAGCCGTCGCCAGCCATTCGTGCATGTTGCGTGATCCGAACTCGGAGCCGACCGCATAGCCGGCGGAAATTGCGATCACGATGTGGAGTACGGTCGGCAGAATCGCCCGCAAAAGGAATTGCGCATAGTTCAGCGCCGGATTCGTCAGAACGTATTGTTCGACGACAAGCGGACCCGGCGTGAAGGCCGTGCTGGGCGGCCCAGCCGGCAGGTCGGCGACAGCCGCCGATATCGCCGCCTGCAGCGCGCTCGAGGCGACATTGCCAGGCGTGAAAAACTGCTTGTTGAAGAAGATCACGACTTGCGGCCGGCGCCCGCCCATGATGTCGCGTTCGAAATTCGCGGGGATATAAACCGCGGCTATGGCGTCGCCGGAGCGAATGGCATGCGTGGCTCCATTGAGGTCGGAGGAACGTCTCGCGACGGCAACGCTCGGTGCCGAGTTGATCGCCAGGACGAAGGCCTCCGAGGTCTTCGTCCTGTCCTGATCGACAACGTCGACCCGCAGGTCACGGATAACGGCATTGCTGAACGTTGCGGAAAGGACCGCAAAGGCAATCAACGGGATGACGACGACGAGCAGAAGGGCCACCTTGTCGCGGCAGATCCAGGCCACCTCGCGGAAAGCGACATCGACAATGCCGAAGCGACGGGTTCCCCGCATCAGCGCGCCTCGTTCCAATCCGCGTAGGCGCTCATGCCAGGCCTGAGGTTGGGAAGCTTGTCGACCGGATAGGCCCGCACCGCGAAGGTCCTGAGATCGAAGTCGCCGGTCGCGCGCGTCGCGCGCCAGCCGGTATATTCGCCGCGGGTTGCGATGGTGCGCACCTCGACGGTTACGGGCGTGTCGCCGAGCGCCGGGATCTTGACTGTGAACCGATCCCCTACCTTCAGACCCTTAACCAGATCCTCGCGCAGATCGAAATGCACCCAGACGTCATTGAGATCCACCAGCGAGAGCAGCGGCACCCCAGGCGATACATATTCGCCGACCTCGGCGCCGACCTGATAGACCTGCCCGGCAATCGGCGCCTTGACGGTCATTTCGTCGACCTGCGCCTGCAGGGTCGCGATCGCGGCCGCGGCCTTGGCGACAGCAGCTTGCGCTACGCCGCGCTCTTCAGGGGTGTGGCCTGCGACAGCTTCCTGGTAGGCAAGTTGCGCTTGCTCCAATGTTCGCTTCGCTACGTCGAGCGACGCGGTCGCCTCATCAAGCTTTTCGACCGATTCGAAGCCGCTCTGGGCAACCTGCTTGACCCGGTCATATGTCTGCTGGGCAAGCGTCAGGCTGGCCTGCGCTGACGCCACCTCAGCCTTACGTTCCGCGACCTCCTCGGCGCGCGTGCCGACCTGGATGCGGGTGAAGTCGGCCTGGGCGACGATCCTTGCGGCCTGCGCCTCGTGAAGCTGCGTCAACAGCTCCGGATTTTCGATCGCCACCAGTTGCTGTCCGGCCGTGACATTGTCGCCGCGCGAAACCGGCCGCTGTCCGACCCTGCCATCGACACGAGCCGCGATGTCAACGCGGGTGGCATCGGCTTCGCCTTGCACCAGCAGCGGCTGCGGGCGAACGAGATACCACAATGACAAACTGACGATCGCCAGCACGCTGAGCGCAACAATGATCGCCGCCATTTTCGAGGTTTTGGGAGGCTCGGCGGCTGGGAGTTGTACTGGTGTGGGCGCGCGAGGATCCGATTGCGGCAATTCAGCTTGAGGGCTTCGGTCCGAAGCTCCAAGACCTTCAACACGGGCGTCCATCGCAATGCGACCGGGCGGCGATGACTGATCGGTCGAATCTAAAGTCTTGCCTATCGGGTCACGCGACATGTCCGACACCGTGTGTCTCCGTTTGGTCTGGACAATGCTTGATGGCGATTGTCATCGTGTCTGTCGTCTCGGCCTGCTCTCTCAAATGAGCCTGCCCGCTCGTCGGGACGCGTGGCTTCGAAGGCTGTCGACCCATCACCACCCCTCTCCAGTAGGCTCATCTCAAAAATCCAGGCGGTATTTTTTTCCAATGCACGCCGTTGCGACCCATCTCGTAGCCTTCTGCGTACAGCGCACGCATGAACTTGTTGTCGAACGGGCTCTTGGCTTCAACAGTGAAGTCGGCCGGGATGTCTATGTAGTTGAAGTCAATCCGATCACGTTCGGCGTCTGCGTAGAGCCGATAGACGTCGCCGATGGCTTGCGTCTTGATCAGCGACGAGACGGCCTTCTCGGCAATATCCGGCAAGGTGGCCTTGACCGAGCTGTACTCCGGCGTGGTTCGACCGTTGCGGATCACGTACAGCCGCGCCTTGACCCTGGTGTGGAAGGTCTTGTCGAGTTCCCCGAGCGTAAGCCCTGCAGGCATGAGGAAGACCTCGTTGGCAGTGCCGCCATCGACATGCATCTCGTGATAGGTCCTGCCGGCTGCGGCCACTTCCAGATTGACAGGCGGAAAGATGCCGGGAACGGACGTGGAGGCGAGAATGACCTCATTGAACAGTTTCTTGCGATCCGGCCGCCCACTAGCAGCAATGGCCCCCATGTCCCAGATGACGGCGCGGTCTGCATCGAGATTGGTCGTCCCGATAAATAGGCGGCGTCCCTTGGCATACTCACTCGCGATGGCCGCAAGCACCTGGTCGGTGATGTGTTCGTCGAGCATTTTGGCGAGCGGCGCATTGCTGGTGAACGAGCCGGCGGAGAGCGCTCCGAGAAAACTGTACCTTTTATAGATATTTGCGTCGCTGACCTCGGTGAACCCATCCTTGAGCTCGCCGTCATAGGCTGGCCCCAGGAACGCAAAGGGTGCGATGAGCGCGCCGGCGCTGATGCCGGTGACGATGTCGAACTTTGGCCTGGTCCCGGCTTTCGCCCAGCCGGCAAGAATACCGGCTCCGAAGGCACCGCTGCTGCCACCGCCCGACAGCGTAAGAGCGTTTAGCTCCCTCATGTTTATGGATGGATCGGTCTTCGACGCTTTCAGTCGCTCGTCGCGTAGCCTGACGAGTCGCCCGGTCGGATAGCTGGCGTAGGAATCGCCCCAGACCCGGATGTCACGCTGGTAGCCGGGCGGCTCGGCAGCCGACGCAAATTGCTGGGGCACGCTATCGCGCGGAAAGGCTGCAATGCATGCAGTGAGCTGGGTTGTGCAGAGGCTAAACGCGATCACTCGCGCGAGCGTTCCTGCTCTATTGGAGCTGCGCAACGGGTTGCAGACATGCTGAAGGCGCATGGCGATGGCAGAACGGGCTGAATCGGCAAGGCAGGAAGGCAATAACTGGGACAAGCTGCCTTCCGATGACCATGCGGTCCGGACTGTCGTCATGGATCCTTCCTCTCTCAAGCAGCTTGCGACAAGCGAGAGGGGCTTGCGGCAAGTCGCTTCTCAACTGTCTCGACGCCCGGCGGTGCTTACGAGAGATCCTTTGACCACAGGCGGGTGTTCCGGGCTTGTACAAAGCATTGGGTATTTTGACGTCTCATGCATGATCGACATCAGGAGCAGTTCAGATCGGGCATGTTGCCTCCCGCTCGTCTCGCCGGTCGCGAATGTCGCATCGCGCTCATCCTCAGCCTCGTCACGATCAGATCCAAAAATCGGAGGCACGAGCGTCCTACTCGTAGCAGCGTTCTCCAAGAAGACCACGCCGGCTGCGGCGATATTCTATTCGAACTCGTTCGAGATCGGACATCGAACGACCCGCAAGACTCGCTACCGCGAGCAGGTCAACGGTTCAACGTCTGCTACTCGGGAAGGAAGCCACATGGTTGCTTCCCCGACCCTATGACGAAAGACCGGATGACGCATTTCGCGCCCGCGTACGGAGATTCACCATGACACCTGCCGAGCAGAACCTGATCGAGGATATCTTCAACCGAATCCGCAGCCATGGCGCCGCGGGGCGCGACGGCGAAGCCGACACACTGATCGGCCACCTGATGCGCGAGACGCCCGGCGCAGCCTATGCGCTCGTCCAGTCCGTCCTCGTTCAAGACCAGGCACTGCGCGAGGCGGATCAGCGCATCAGAACGCTCGAGCAGCGGCAAGTTGAGAGGGGCGCCGACGGGTCGTTTCTCGGCTCTGCCGACCGCCAGCACTGGAACGCTTCCCCGACCGGCCCATCCACATCGGCGCCGCAAGGTGATGCTACGCCGTTGCCAAGCGCGGAGAGGGGCAGGTTCTTGCGCGGCGCGCTTCAGACCGCCGCTGGCATTGCGGGCGGTGCGCTCCTTTTCGAGGGAGTGAGATCGTTGCTGCATGGCGGGTCAGGAGGTGTCGGCGATCTCGCCGGTGACCCGTGGGGCAATCCCGGAACCGTCGTCAACGACACCACCATCAACGAGACTGTTCTCGGAGATGATCGGTTTGACCGTTCCGGCCAACAGTCGGCCGATGATGACGATCCAGACTGGACTGACGATAGTGACGGCTCAAGCGACCCGAACGGCCTTTGACTAGCTCTGCCGTCCGGGCGGCAGAGCATGTTGACTTCGCCGAATTTGTGTAATAATAGCGGTGACACACTTTCGGATATGTCATGCCAACGAGCACACGCTTCGCCGTCGCAGTTCACACGCTCACCGCACTCGCGGTCGGCGATGGCAAGCCGATGCGTTCGGAGGACCTCGCTTATTCTGTCAATACGAGCCCGGTGGTTATCCGCGGGCTGCTGTCACGTCTCAGCGATGCGGGGCTGACCCGGTCGCAACTCGGCGCCGGCGGGGGAGCGATGCTCGCGAGACCCGCCAGGAAGATCAAGCTGCTGGACGTCTACGAGGCCGTCGAGGACACGGAGTTGTTCTCGTTGCATCGGACACCGCCTTGCGAAAGCTGCGCTGTCGGCGGCAACATCTTGGAGGCGATGCGACCGACACTGCTGCGCGCGCGGAAGGGACTTGAGAAGGAACTGGCAAAGGTCACAATCGCCGATATCGCTTCTGAGGTCGCGCGCCTTGGGAAGTTCACCATTCCACTGGAGTGGTGAGTTCTTTTTGAACTTAAATGCAACCATGTCATCGACACACTATAATCCCTTACTACTTCGATGGAAGCGCGGTGGAAACGGACAGAATTGGGGCGCCGCCCCTCCGGGAAACTCGGCCTCCCTATCAACAGGAGTAACGAATGAGCATTGGTATCATCGGAGCGGGCGCACTCGGTTCCAACGTGGCCCTGCTGCTGGCAAAGAATGGAATCTCTGCGACGATCGCAAACAGTCGCGGTCCGGAATCCTTGGCGGGACTTGTCGAGGAACTTGGCCCTTCGATCAAGGCCGGGACTGTGGAGGCAGCCGCGAGCGCTGATATTGTCGTGGTGGCATTGCGCTGGACCGACCTTGAGAAGGCGCTGGCCGGCCTGCCGACCTGGAACGGCCGCATTGTGATCGACGGCACCAATGCTGTCGAGTTTCTTGACCCGGACTCACCCGATGCCAAGGACCCGAACAATCCGCTTGCCGCCTATGGCATCAAGGCAATCGATCTCGGGGGCAAGCATTCAAGCGAAGTGTTCCGCAAGTTTGTTCCGGGTGCGCACATCGTCAAGGCATTCAACCATCTCGACGTCAATGTCCTGGGCGATCCAGCGGCATCGGGCGCCCAGAGGGTCCTGTTTTATTCGGGCGACGATGCCGGGGCCAAGGCCGAGGTCCGCAAGCTTCTCGAACAGACCGGCTATTTCCCGGTCGACCTCGGTGTGCTCGACGTCGGCGGACCGCTGGCTTCGCTGCCGTTTGGTGCGCTTGCGGCCATCAATTTCGTCAGGATCTGACTATCCAGGTTTCGCGTCCAATTCGAAACAATGCGCTTGGCGCTGCTGGCGCAGGACCGCACTGGCTTTGCTTCTCTGCTGAGCAGTCCGCAATCCTGCGAGAAACGTCACAAGCACGGACGCTTCCTACAAGCCTTGAGTTTCGAGCCGTGATCCAGTGCGCCTCACGGAAAACGAGGCTTCCCGACGCTCTCGATGGAGAGAGGCGCAGGCGCAGAAGCTCGCGGATCAAGGCTCTACACCGACCGTCAATCCATTTGCAAACGAGGATGATCATGCCGTTGAATGCCACTCCGACACCCGGTTCAAAGCTGATTTCGCCGAGGACCACACGCTGATCATGATCGATTTCCAGTCGCAGATGTCCTTTGCCACAATGTCGGTCGATACCGTCCTATTGCGCAACGAGGCCGCGCTGGTCGCTTTACCCTCGCCGCGACATGGATCGCCCTGCGCTTCTGGGAACTGCCGCCCGGCCCCGCAATCCATGGCCATGAATGCGTTCTTCGAGCATGTCGGGCTTGCGGGGGCCTTTGTGCTTGTTGCCGGGCACGACCTTGGGCGCAGCGCAGCACGGCCTGCCGCAGACGCATAGCGATGCCTTCAACACCGATATCAAGACCTACACGGAAATCCGGCTGATAGAGCCACGCAGCGATCTCGGCGGATCGCCACGAACGAACCAGAGCAGCAAAGGACCCGGAGACAATATGCCCCTTGACTTACTGCCACTGTTTTCCCGAAGGCAGACCCTTATCGCCGCCGCAACACTTTCGGTGACGACGGCCGTGCCGATTTTTGCAAAGCAAGCATCTACCTCAAACCGAAACGAAGAAAGAGCACCCATGACCGGAAGCTTTGTAGAAACTAAGGATGGCGTGAACATTTTCTACAAGGACTGGGGTCCGAAAAATGCTCAGCCAATCATGTTCCATCACGGCTGGCCACTGTCTTCGGATGACTGGGATGCCCAGATGCTGTTCTTCGTCAACAAGGGTTTTCGCGTGATCGCCCATGACCGTCGCGGCCACGGGCGTTCCTCTCAGGTCTCCGATGGGCATGACATGGACCACTACGCGGCCGACGCCTCGGCGGTTGCCGAGCATCTCGACCTGACGAACGCCGTTCACATCGGACACTCCACCGGTGGCGGGGAGGTGGTCCGCTACGTTGCCAAGTTTGGAGAGCCGCAAGGTCGCGTCGCCAAGGCTGTCCTCGTCAGCGCCGTTCCGCCCCTGATGCTGAAGACGGAAACCAACCCAGGCGGGCTACCCATCGAGGTCTTCGATGGCTTCCGCACAGCGCTCGCTGCTAACCGCGCTCAGTTTTTCCTGGATGTGCCGACCGGCCCCTTCTACGGCTTCAACCGTCCGAACGCGAAGGTCTACCCAGGTGTGATCCAGAATTGGTGGCGCCAAGGCATGATGGGCAGCGCCAAGGCCCATTACGAGGGCATCAAGGCCTTCTCGGAAACAGACCAGACGGTGGACCTCAAGAACATCACGGTTCCAACACTCGTGATGCACGGTGACGACGACCAGATCGTGCCGATCGATGATTCGGCGAGACTTTCGGTGAAGCTTCTGAAGAATGGTGCTCTTAAGGTCTACAAAGGGTACCCACATGGTATGCTGACCACCCATGCGGAGGTCATCAATCCGGACCTCTTGGCCTTTGTGCAAAGCTGATCCCGCTGCCGGCGCGCCTGGCTGCAATGATGTCGGGTCGGGCATCACAGCAGACAGCAGAAGCGGAGATCTTCATGACCAGACCATCGCTCGGCGTCCTCCTCGGTCTCAACGGCGGTTACGTCGACACGATGGGCTTCCTGGCCCTAGCTGGCCTCTTCACTGCTCATGTCACGGGGAATTTCGTGACGCTGGGCGCTGCGCTTGTCTTCGGAACGACAGGGGTTATCGCGAAGCTGCTGGCATTGCCGGTCTTCTGTATCGTTGTCCTGCTGTCCAGAGCGCTTGCGCTTCGCCTCAAGCTCGAAGGACGAAGAGCCATCGTCACACTCCTCACCCTGAAGCTTGTGCTGTTCACGATCGCCGCCATCGCCGCCTTCGTTCACGGCCCTGTCTGGAACGGCGACTCGCCTGCCGCAATCGCCATCGGGATGACCCTCGTAACGGCCATGGCGATCCAGAACGGGCTGCATCGTGCCCATCTTTCCAATCTGCCACCGACGACGCTGATGACCGGCACGACGACGCAGATCATGATCGATCTCGCCGACCTCATGTCCGCACCGCAAGCGACCACGCGCTCGAGGTCACGGAGCGGCTGAAGCGCATGGCGACCAGCCTCCTCAGCTTTGCAACCGGATGCGCGGCCGCAGCACTCGCCGTCGTCGCCTCTCCAACCTGGTGCTTCGTGGTGCCTCCAGTGCTGGTCGGGCTCAGCTTCCTGACTCCTTCCGGCGAACCATCCGAGGCGTGAGCTCGACAACGTTGAGGAAGACACCTCCTGTGGATGTCGCAGTTCCGATCACCTCGCGATCCGGCCGCTCAAGTCATTCACCGTCATTCCTCTCGATTGGTAATGATTTGCCGCGCGCCCCCATCGGCGGCGCGCCTTACAGCCTCGATGAGACGGGCGTTGTGAACAGCGTGTCCAAATCCGGGCGTAGTGTAGGTCCCCCCACGCAGATCACGGGCAAGACTAGCGTAGATCTCTCCAACGTTTATCGCCGCGCCCATCAGCCCACCAGTGACTGCGGCCCGTTCGGGTGTCTCGAATGAGATGTTCGAGACGAGCCTGAGGTCTCCCGCCTGGAAGCCATAGGGGTGATCGCTGGTCAGGCTGAGCCATCCCTCCGATCCCCTGATATCGAATGTGAAACGAACCTGTTCCCGCTGGCCTCCGTCAAAATCGGCCGTGAACGCAGTGCCGGAGCGCGTATTTCCGACAATGGCGACGTAGTCGGCGGTTTCGCGGACGCTCTCTTCCCCGGTCTCTGTCAGTTTGACCCTGGGCCACCGAATTTCGGTCCGGGCGTCAACCTCGACAATCTGTCCCAGGACCGCTTCCACCAAATCGACCGTATGCCCGCCGCAAATGGTTAGCAGGTTAGCGCCAGAGGATGCCTTGTTAAAAAAGTCATGCGCCAAGGGGATTTGTGGCCCGAATCCATAAGTTGGCGAGACGATTCTGGCGCTTAGCGGCCGCCCGATCTTTCCAGAGGACACCAACTCGGCCGCGCGTCGCGCGGCGGGATTGTGCCGGCCTTGCAATCCGATCGCCGTGTGGTTTGAACCCACTGCGCGAGCCATCTCTTCAGTCTCTGCGACGCTCCGTCCGAGAGGGGCCTCGCAATAGACCGCCTTGCCGGCGTGGAGCCCCGCCAGAACAAGCTCGCGGTGTGCAGGCACCTTGACGGCGATCGTGACGAGGTCAATCCGGTCATCACGAATCATCTCGAAGGGATCGGAAAACCAGCGCTCCGCACCAAAGGCCATTGCCGCCTCGCGTGCACTCTGCTCGTTGCGCGTCGCTACAGCCGCGAGCTTGAGCCCGGGAAGACCTTTAATGGCCGGAACGTGCGAAACCTTCGCCCAACTTGATTTGATGTCAGCACCAATGATTCCGACGCTAATTTCTTTCTCGGTCAACGCCTCACCTCTTCATTCAACCAGTACTGACGCACTTCGTCTTTTTCTGAGAATTCATCACTCGCGGCCGTCCTGGGTGACGTCGAAAGTGCACATTGCCGCACGCGGGTCGCCGATCTTGTATCTGAAAGGCAAGATATGCGTATATTCTGCCCAGACAATCATGCCATAACCGAACACGCTGTCCGAAATTTCCTGACAATAGGGGCCAACCCGATGGACCGCTTCGCAAGCATCACGGCATTTGTGCGGGTCGCTGAGAGTGGCGGCTTCTCGGCTGCGGGCCGCCGCCTGAACCGATCCAAGGCGACGATCAGCGATCAGGTCCAAGCACTGGAAAATGCCGTTGGCGTACGACTGCTGAACCGCACGACCCGGCGGATTAGCCTGACCGAGATTGGCCGTGACTATTACGAGCGCTGCGTACAGATTCTGCAGGATCTGCAGGAAGCCGACGAAGCGGCCGGTGCACTACAGGCTATCCCACGTGGCCAGCTCCGCGTCTATTGCCACCAAAGCATCGCTCGATTCGTCGCACCGGTCGTCACCGATTTCCTGACCAGCCATTCTGAGGCGTCGGTGGATATTCGTTTCGGCTACGGGATGATCGACCTGGTTCAGGAAGCGTTCGATCTGGGGATCAGCCCGCTCTCGCCTCCCGACGCCACTCTGGTCGGACGACGCCTTGGGAGTTTGAGCCCAATTGTGTGCGGCGCTCCCGCTTACCTCGAAAAGCATCCGGCACCGCAATCCCCGGCCGATCTGGCCGACCATAACTGCCTGCGCCACCCATACGCACCACCATCTCCAGACGAGTGGCATTTCCTCGACACCGCCGACAATCCAGTGGTAGTGCGCGTATCGGGAAACCTGATCACCAGCAACCTCGAAACGATGCGCGCGGCCGCCGCGTCCGGGATCGGTCTGGTGTTGACGGTCCCGTTTCTCATCGCGGATCTATTGGCTTCGGGAGCGCTAGTGCCGCTGCTACCCGACTATCGTGCGCGTGGTTTTGATGTAAAAGCGCTTTATCCCCATCGCCGGCACCTGAGCGCCAAAGTTCGCGTGTTCATCGACATGCTGGTAGACCGGTTGGCCGAGCAAGAGCGCTGGCTCCAGCGAGGAGCCGGCTAGGTCATCGACGGGAGGTCCGTTTTCGAGACCGGTGCCAAAGCGACTGGAGTGGACGGGATAGGCCGCGGATAAGAGCAAGGCTGCCCCGTTACCCGTCGGCAACTTCTTCTCGTTGCCGTGCGGCATGGGTCCATTGGGGCATCACCCACCTCGATCCGGCCGACGATCCTAAGATACTCTGGAGCGCCTGTCTCATCCAGGCGGCTCAGATCAAGGGCATCCATTCCGTTGCAGCCTTATCGTGTGGAGGTCGGCAACGAGTGTCGTGCAACTTTCAACAGGTCGAGGATGCGCTGGCTCGCTCGATTCACATACAGCGTCGCCGCCTGAACATTCTGTGCTTGGACGGCACGAACTTACATCCGATGGCGAAAGCCCGAGGCTTTCAGCCGCGAGCGGCCTGAACGCTAGGGCACATCTCTAGCAGCGAACTGGGCCGTCGGCCACGATCTAGACGTTTAAGTCTTCTCGGCAAGCATCACTGAACGCGCGAAGCAAATCGACCTCGTCGACCCGCCTGCTGTCCGGATTGCGAAAATCTAGATTGGGGCGGTCGTAGATTTCGACAATGAGTCGCATGACCTCCTCGGCCTTCGAGACGATGTCAGCAGAGGCGAAGAGCCGTAATTTCCCGGTCAGCGCGTAAAGGCGGATAAATTTCGATGGATCGTCGAACTCGTGGGATAGGGCATCTGTGAACAATTTCGAAGCTTCGTCGATGAACTCTCCATAGAGATGTTCGCGTCGAGCCATTGCTTGACCGACGCGTTGCGCACGCGCCTGCCCGTGCTGTGTTAGCCAGGTCGTCGCGAATGTAGCGATCGCGCCAATCGCCGAGCCTGCGAGAGCTGCGACGGCGGACACGTAGGCGTTGTCCATCTCGCCTCACCTCCTTACTGATCTATTGTTAGTGCCGGCAGGCCTATCGAACCGTGCCCAGCCAGGAGGCTCGCCGGTATGTGGAGCACGAGGTAAGCCCCATTGGCTCCAACCGGCGGGCCCGCGGGATCACTCCATGACAGTATTGTGATCCACCTCGGCAGGATGCGAGGGCTTGCGCAGAAGCAGGATCAGGGGGATGGCGGCAAGCGACAGGATCATCATCAGCTTGAAGTCGTCCATGTAGCTGATGATCGTCGCCTGCAGCGTGACCACGCCGTCCAGGGCAGCACGGCCGGCGGCGCTATAAGGGTTCATCGCCTGAAAGATCGCCGGGTTGCCGAACGCCCGGTTGTAGGGCGTCACATAGGTGGCGATGTTGGCGTGGTTGATCTGCACGTTTTGCGTCAAAAGGGCGGTGACGACCGAGATGCCGACGCTGGAGCCTATATTTCGCGAGAGATTGTAAAGTCCGGTTCCCTCCGCACGCCGCTCAGGCGCCAGCGTCGCGAAGGTGATGGTGGTCAGCGGAACGAACAGGAAGCCGAGCCCCGCACCCTGGATGAAGCCGGTGCTGATGATCGTCCACTGCGATACATCCGGAGTCCATTCGGTCATGTCGTACATGGCCAGTGCGGTGATCAGCAGGCCAGTCAACAGCAGCCAGCGCGTATCCACCCTGCCGACCAGCCTGCCGACCAGAAACATGCAGGCCATGGTGCCGAGTCCACGCGGCCCCATGACGATGCCGGCCGTCACCACCGGATAGCCCATCAGCGTCTGCAGATAGGGCGTCATCAAGGCCAGCGAGGCCAGGTAGGTGACGCCGACGATGAAGATGAAGACCATGCCGACGGCAAAGTTCCGGTCGAGGAACAGCCTCGGATTCACGAACGAGTTGCCGGCGGTGAAGGTATGGACGAGGAATATGTAGAAGGCCGACGCGCAGATCAGCGCCTCGACGATGATCTCGGATGACGAGAACCAGTTAAGCTGTTCGCCGCGATCGAGAAACACCTGCAAGGAAGCGATGGTGAGGCTGAGCATGCCGAAGCCCAGCCAGTCCAGCCTTGCCTTGAGGTCCGTC
Organism: Mesorhizobium sp. ISC25; assembly: GCF_042295465.1. NCBI lineage: Bacteria > Pseudomonadati > Pseudomonadota > Alphaproteobacteria > Hyphomicrobiales > Phyllobacteriaceae > Mesorhizobium > Mesorhizobium sp. ISC25. The sequence goes on from NZ_CP135442.1 coordinate 100,051, forward strand.
TTCGTTTCCTGAACGAACATCGACACCCCAGCGAAAGCCAGCGCGCCGATCGGGACATTGATGTAAAAGACCCAGCGCCAGCTGACATTTTCGGTCAGCCAGCCGCCAATGACCGGTCCGAGCACCGGGCCGACCATGATCGAAACGCCGAAAAGCGCCATGGCCGAGCCGCGCTCTTCCAGGCTGTAGATGTCGAGCAGGATGCTTTGCGACAGCGGCACCAGGGCCGCGCCAAACAGGCCCTGCAGCAGGCGGAAGCCGACGATCTGCGGCAGCGATTGCGCGAAGCCGCAAAGCACCGAGGCGACCACGAAGCCGGTGATCGACAACAGCAGGATGCGCTTGCGGCCAAAACGGTTGGCAAGGTAGCCCGACGGCGGCGTCATGACGGCCGCCGCAACGATGTAGGACGTCAGCACCCAGTTGATCTGGTCGGCGCTCGCCGAGACGCTGCCCTGGATATAGGGAAGCGCCACGTTGGCGATGGTCGTGTCCAGCGCCTGCATGATGGTGGCCAGGATCACGCAGGCGGTGATGGCGCCGCGATTGGCGACCACCGATGAGCTAGCTGTCGCGGACGCGCTGGTCATGACTTTTGCCCGAACAGTTTCAAGAGATCCATCACGAAGTCCGGGAGGCCGCGCGCGTGGCCCGTGTCGACGCTGACCACGACGCTCATCCCGCCGCGCAGCGGCGGCTTGCCCTGGAGATCGTCGACCGTCACGCGCATCGGGATGCGCTGCACGACCTTGACCCAGTTGCCGGTGGTGTTCTGCGCCGGAAGCAGCGAGAAGCTCGACGATGACGCCGGGCTGATGGAGGCCACCGTGCCGTGCCAGACGCTGCCCGGATAGCTGTCGACGCTGATCGTCGCCGTCTGGCCCGGCCGCACATAGGTCAGTTCGGTTTCCTTCGGCTCCGCCGCAATCCACAGGTCGGTTGCCGAAATCAGGCTGAACGCGGGCTGCGACGCCGGCAGGTACTTGCCCACTTGCAGCGCGTCGACATTGGTGACGATGCCGTCGAAGGGCGCCTTGACGACGGAATCGTCGAGGTTGCGCTGGGCGTCGTCCACGGCAGACCGCGCCTGAAGGTAGAAGGAGTTCTTCTCGATGGGCTGGTTGGCGTCGCCCCCGAGCTGGGAGAGTGTCGCCTGCGCCTGTGCTTTGGCGACGGATACTTTCTGACGAGCGGCGACAAGGTCGTGCTGGGCGCTGTCGAAGGTCGCCTTCGAAGACGTCGACGTCTTGAGCAGATCCTGCTGGCGCTGGAAAGCAGCCGCGTAATAGGGGATGTCGGCCTGCGCCTGCTCGATCAACGCCTGCGATTGCTGGTAGCTCGCCTGCAAGGTCAGCACCTGGTTGCGCACGGTCCCGAGTTGGGCCTGGGCGGCGGCAAGCGCGGTTTCGAAAGAGGCCGGCCTCAGCCGGAAAAACACCTGGTCCTTCTTCACCGCCTCGTTCTCGTGCACGTCGATCTCGGAGACGGTTCCGGAGACGTCGGTGGAAACGCCGAGCGACTGCGCCTGGATGTACGCATTGTCGGTGGTCATGACCTGGCCGCCGACGACGTAGTAGTATCCGCCGACGATGAGCGCGACCGGAAGCAGGGCGAAAAGGATCGGCCGTGTCAGGCTGCGCTTGGACTTGGCCGGCGCCGGAGGAGGCGCCAGGGCGAACGTGGCTTGCGGCTGCGGCTCCTTGGAGGGAGCCTCAAGTGCTGCGGGCTCGAGGGCGACCGGCGCTTCCAACTCGTCATCGTCGACGATGGTGTTGGCCCGTCTTTGCTCGCGCTCGTTGTCCAGCTGGATGATCTGGTCGCCCGTCCGATCCGCGGAAGGTTCGTTCTGGGTGAGTTTCTTTGATGAGGTTGGTTCAGTCATGTACTTTCTCCCGGTCGACGACTGGCTTGGCGCAAGCCTCGAGCAGATTGGTCTTGATCAAGCATAGGTTTTGCAGCAGACGCTGCTGTGCATCCGCCGAAAGGCCGGCGAAGGCCTCGTCGCGCGTTTTCTGGCCGTTGCTGCGCATGATTTCGAGCAGCGGAGGGGCCTCGGGTGTGAGGTAAAGCAGCCATGCCCGGCGATCGGCAGGATCGGGCCGGCGCTCGATGAAGCCGCGGGCTTCCATCTTGTCGAGCAGCCGGGCAAGCGTAATCGGCATGATCTCCATCAGGTCGGCGAGTCTGTTCTGGTGGATGCCTTCTCGCCGGGAAAGATAGGCCAGCATCTGCCATTGGGCGCGGGTCAGCCCTGACGTCCGCGAACGCTGCTCGAACCGCTTTCTGAGAAGGCGCGCGACGTCGTGCAGCACGAAGCTGATGTTGGGCGAAGAGGGCATGGAAGGGATCAAATTGTTGGCGCGACTTTTAGTGAGCATGCTTATTATCATCATGCACATAGATGGGCCCTGGCCAGCAATTTGATAATTGCAGATGCTCGGAAGAGGGTCTTTGGCTATTGCGAAGATTGACCCTTCTCCGCTCGCCGAGCGACTGCAGGCACCTTGTGAGGAGGCTGTTCGGCGGTTGCCCGACCCCGAGCTTACCGGTAAACCGCGATCATGAATTCCCGGCTGAGGCCATCGAGAGTTCTCTTCCAGTGTCGTCAATCACCCCGGTCGACAGGTGCCGATCCACGCGCACAAGGCGGGAGAGGAGCACAAGGCCCGCATTGAACTTCGCTTTGGCTTTCCGTTCTGTGATGGCACCGATAAAAAAGAGACGCCCTCGAGCAAGAGGCCCGGGGCGTCGGGCAGTTCCCTCGTCTGGATGATTTCAGTCGTCCGGGCCGTAGCCGTTCGGATAGTATCCGCCATCGCCCCCATTGCCCATCAAGAAGGCGCTGCCAGTGTCGACGCGAAGTGTTTGGCTCAGTCCATCGAGCTGGTGCAGCAACTGCTGATACTGCCCGACCGACATGGCGCCACGTCCAGCCGCCCTTTGGGCCGCCTGGCTGATGTGTGCGGCCCGCATATGCAGTCTATGCGCCTCGGCCGGCTGGATCTTGTTCAACTGCATCGCATTTGCGATGCTTTTGTCCACGCCCTGTATTTGATCGATCAAGGCTGTGACCCGGTGGCCAGGGACGCCTTGATCCACGCCTTCTGCTGGATTGATCGAGCCTGTCACCAGTGGATCAGCGTGGAACGCCTGGTCATTGATGTTGTCGGCGGCATCAAGCGCGCCGGCATAGGCAACGCCGCCGGCGGAAAGAGCAAGCGCTGTGCCCATATAGATAGCTTTGATGGTTCATCACATGGTCTCCTTCTCTGGGTTGAGCGATCGTCCCATCGACGACCGCAGGGGTAATCTGCTGGTAGGTGAGGCTGGCTAGATCGACGTTGGCACTATGGTGCGGGCTGCCTCAGTGAGGCCCGGATGCCTTCGATCCACGATGAATGGAGTTTGACGGCGGCGGCTTGACTACGGGCAGTAATAGCGATGCCAGCCGCGCCCAAGATGCGTACCGCCGGTCGGGCCGTACGAGCGGTAATCTCCGCAGTACGGCCCATATTCGCCTCCCAAAAGTGGGACAAACCCGAAGAAGTTGTCCAAGTCGTCACTGCCATGGAAACGATCGAAATGGCGCCTTCCGTAGAAGCGACGATCGCCGTTGAACCCGGGATGCATGCCGAAGCCGCGATGCATTCCGAAGCCACCACGGCGCCTGGCGAACGGATGGCCGCCGAAGCTGCGATTGCCACCGAAACCGCCATGACTCCTGATGAACATGGCGCCACCATCACCGCCGCCACCAGCGAGCGACACCGTTGCCGAGCCGGTCACCAGCATGGAGCCTAAGGCGACCGTGGCCAGGATTGTCTTTGATTTTCTCATAACACGCACTCCTTCGAGCAGAGGGCTGCCGGCTGCTCGCCGTAGCGATGGAGGCAAGGTCGAACCTGGAGACGCGACCCTTCAGCATCGCAGAGCTGGCGTTCGGGATCCTGCGGTCATGTCGGGTCGCCTTCGGGCTCCCGCCGACGGTTCTGATCCGCCTGGACTCGAGATGGGCATCTGGCCGGTAAATGATAATTGAAGGCGCCCTGAAGAAGGTATTTGGCTTTTACGAAGACTGTCCGTCTCCCGATCATACCGACGCGGGGTCATATCCTGACTGCTGTCGATATGCCGCTCCGGAACCGGATGGCGCCGCCCACTCGCGGAGCCGCCGTGGGCCGCGACCAGGCAAGTAGCCGGAATGGGAATAAATCGGTCTGAACTTTCCGGCGCTGACCATCACGATGTCGCGACGAGGCCCTCTCGCCGGGTGCGCGGTCATTGATTGCCCGGCTTTCGCTACATACGTGCGCAGGGCGTCGCCTTCCGCGTCAGGGCGAACCGCCCGACCAGGAACTTGGAGATTGGCCGGCGTCTTGGCTATCGCGAGTATTGGAAGGAGCTGTTTGGCTTTGACGAAGAATGGCTCCTGTCCAGCTCACTGAACTGACCGCCTTCGTGGCTGTCGCGGAACATCTCAGCTTCACCAAAGCAGCGGCGGAGGTCGGAATCGCGCTGCCTACGATGAGCCAGACCATCCGGTCGCTTGAGGAGCGGCTCGGCGTTCGGCTGTTCAATCGCACCACGCGTAGCGTTGCCATGACGGAGGCCGGGGTTCGCCTTCTGGCTGAAGTACAGCCGATCCTCCAAGGCATCGATCACGCTCTCGAAAGCGTCAATTCGTTCCGCGACAAACCAATTGGGACATTGCGGCTGGCTGTCTCACGGCCGACCGTCGCGATATTGGCCCCTATGGTGCTCGCGCCACTCATCCAGCCGTTTCTCGCGGAATACCCTGCCATTCACCTTGAAATCCATGTCGATGAAACGAACAACGACATTGTCAGCGGCAGGTTCGATGCCGGAATTGGTGTCGGGCACAGGATCGAGCGCGACATGACGATCTTGCGCATCGCGGACGAGTTCAGGATGCTTGCGGTCGCCGCTCCGACTTATTTGGCGCGCCATTCGAGACCGTCGCTTCCAAAAGATCTACATGCCCACGACTGCATCCAATTCCGGTCGCCCTTCAATGGCTCCATACAGCCCTGGGTCTTCACCCAGGGCGACCAGCATGCCGAGATCGCCGTCGAAGGCTCCCTCATCGTCAATGACCTTGATATGCTACTGAGCACAACTCTCGAAGGAGTCGGCATTGGCTATCTCCCGGAGCCGATTGTTGCGAGGCACCTTGCGCGAGGCCGGCTGGTGGCCTTGCTGGAGGGCTGGAATCGCACGCTGCCTGGCGTTTTCCTTTATCATCCCAGCCGTCGTCAAACGCCCATGCCGCTTCAGGTCTTTCTCAGATTCGTCGAGAAATGGCGCAAGAGCGCCCGCGCGGCGCATCGCGTCTCATGAAGCCGGCGGCGAAGGTGCCAATTGCGGCGGTGGCAAAATAGCCTATCCTGAAGACGCTATGTTGGTGCAACCGTGCAGTAAGCTAGACTGGTAACACGTAAGAAGCCCGGTGCCGTCTCCTGATCGCACGTCCCCGCAGGCTCACGAGAGGGGACGGTGCAGAACCAGCCTACGCGCTGACGTCGATCCACGCTCCGTCCCTGGAGGACCTCCGAACGTCTACAAGGGGGGCCTGGATACGCGCGCCGGACTGGAAATTCATCGGTTCCGGCCTCTGTCCGGCAATGGCCTTCACGAAGTTCGCGATCTCGATGGCCTTGAGGTCATTGAAACCCAGCTGATGTCCGGGGGCGACACAGAACAGTCCGTAGGGGTCATGGTCCGGACCGGCTTCGATACGCCTGAATCCACGACGTCCGGCCCTGTCCGCGACGCTGTAGAAGTGTAACTCGTTGAAGCGCTCCTGCGAGAAGAGCAGCGCGCCCGCGATGCCATACACCTCGAAATCATGCTGCATCTTGCGGCCGGTGGCGATCCAGCTGGCCTCGATTGTGCCTGATGCGCCGTTGTCGAATCGGACGAACATCCGGGACAGATCGTCGACCTCTACATCGCGTTTGCCGCCGGCGCCGTCAGGGCGCGAACCGATCACTGTCACACAGTCACCCAACACCCGGTTTAACGGGCCAAGAAGATATTCCGCTGTGGCAAGCGCGTGGCTTCCGAGGTCGGCGAGGGCGCCGCCGCCGGCTAGATCGTGGCGGAACGTAAACGGGCTTTCTGGATCCGCCATATAGTCCTCGGCATGGATGCCGCGGTAACTCCGGATTTCGCCAAGCTCTCCGTTCCGGATCATCTCACGTGCCAGGCGCAGCATCGGATTGCAAAGATAGTTGAAGCCGACCTGCGTGCGCACCCCTGCCCGCTCGGCCGCGTCGGCCATTTCCCATGCGTCGCCCGCCAGCGATGCGAGGGGTTTTTCGCAGTAAACGTGTTTGCCAGCGGGCAAGCAGGCCAAAATGGGACCGGGGCGCGGGATCATTCATCGACGATGGAACTTGCAATGATTGCACTGCCCTGAACGCCCGCCGACGTCAAATGCACAAGCTGCCGGCGATTGCCGACAATCAGGATGAACAGCCGGGAAATCACGCTGCCCTTCCTCTTCTCGGCGATCTTTTCGGCGTCGGTGCGGACGAAGAACCGCTTTTCGAATTCGGCGCGATCGACATCGAGGAGCTTGACCGAGCAAGTCTGGACTGTCCTGCCGTCCATGGTCGCCCTGGTCACCGCGATCATCGTTCCGGCAGGCAGGTCCGCGCCGGTTGCCTGCCACCCGCGGAAGACCTTCATGTCCTCGATGGGAGCAAGGTCCGTGCCGTCGGAGAGCGGCGTCCATCCGCGCGTCTTCGCCAATGCAATGGTGCGCTCGAAGTCGGGACCTTGCGCAAGGCATGTCCTGTGGAAGGCGTCCAGCGCCCGGTCGACGCCATCGGCGAGCGCATGCGGCGAGGCCAGGCAGGCGGCCGCAAGCGTCAGGGAAAAGAGAGCGGCCAGCGTGAGGACGATGGTTCGAGACTTGCGCAAGGGCTCCGCCGGCGCAGCACTAGCGTCAATCGATTCATCCGGCAGCCGCCGATACAGAAACAATGCTCCGACCCCGAGAAGAGCATAGAGCAGGAAGGCAAGCTGGAGGGCTTGCTTGATCTCCAGACCGACAAGCTGTCGCAGGAGGTCGGGGGCGCCAGCCGCCAGAGCGCCGACAGCCCCAATGAGGGAACCGACAACGCTATAGCGGGCAAACAGCGCGGTTCGGTCGCGATCGGTGACGCTGTGCGCAAGTTCCGCATGTTCGAGTGGCAGAAACACGCTCACGTCGCCGGAGGATGGGTTCAACGTTCCGACGAACGCGACCACGAGCAGCGGCCAGAAGTCGTGGACGAGCGCGAAGGCAAATCCTGTGAGAATCATCAGGCCCGCTGCCGCGATGAGCAGCGAGCGGCGCGAGAAACGGTGCGCGATGGCTCCGACGCCCAGCGTGAGTGCCGCCGATCCCGAAAGCGTTGCAGTGGCGAAGATCCCGATCTCGAAAGCGTTGAAGCCAAGCGCTGCCAGATAAGCGGGAAGCAAAAGACTGACGAGCCCGTCGCCAAACGCCCGCAATCCCCTCGATGCCAGCAGGTAAGAAGCCGCCGGCCCGGCGCCGGATGGCAGGAGTGCAAGTCTGCGCTTCGGCTCTGGCAAAGCTTCAGTCGGCGTTTGGGCTGTCAAATCTGGCTCCTGCCGGAAGAGCGGCTGCGTCGAACGATCGGCCTAGATCGAGCCCATCGCGACACCGTAAAGCACGCCCAGGATCGAACATGCGGCGAGCGCAGGGATCACACCGACCTTGAAGCGGAATACCGCAAGCATCGCACCGAGGGTCAGCACGAGTGACGGGATATTGACGGAGTTGAACACCGGCACGTCCAGCGTCATGCCCAGCCAACTCATGTCATGCAGTTCGCGGAACAACACGTGAAGCGCGAACCATATGGCCAGGTTTAGGATCACACCAACCACCGCGGCAGTGATTGCAGACAGCGCTGCTGACAAGGCCTTGTTGCTGCGCATCGTCTCCATGTACGGCGCGCCGAGAAATATCCACAGGAAGCACGGGACGAAGGTAACCCAGGTCGTCAGAAGGCCGCCGAGCGTTCCGGCGACCAACGCGTTAAGCATCCCCGGAGCCCGGTACGCACCCATGAAGCCGACGAACTGGGTGACCATGATCAGCGGGCCGGGCGTCGTCTCGGCCATGCCGAGGCCGTCCAGCATCTCGCCCGGCTTCAGCCAGCCGTAGTGTTCAACACCTTGCTGGGCGACATAGGCAAGCACCGCATAGGCGCCGCCAAAGGTGACCAATGCCATCTTGGAAAAGAAGATCGCGATGTCGGTGAAGACATTGCCTTGGCCAAGAAATGCAAGCAGCCCGAGGACCGGAACCAGCCATAGCAGAAATCCGACCGCGGCGACCTCGAACCACCACCGGGCGGAGGGCCGTGCATGAGCCGGCACCCCTTCGCCAAGCGCCGAGTCGACATCATCAACCTGCTTGCCGCCAAGTTTGCCATGTCCATTGCCTGGCCGGAATGCAGCCCAACCCATCTTGCCCCCGACGTAACCGATCACGGCTGCGACCAGGATGACCAGCGGGAATGGCGCGTGGAAGAAGAACAACGCGAGGAAGGCGGCGGCGGCGAGGCCGACCATCACGTTGTTCCTGAGCGCCCGCCTGCCGATCCGCAACACCGCTTCGAGAACGATCGCCAGGACTGCCGCCTTCAGACCGAAGAAGAGCGCCTGCACGGCGCCGACGTTGCCGAAGATGGCGTAGATCCAGCTGAGCACCATGATGGCGATCGCACCTGGCAACACGAACAAGATGCCAGCGACAAGACCACCTCTGGTCTTGTGCATGAGCCAGCCGATGTAGATGGCCAATTGCTGCGCCTCCGGACCGGGCAGCAGCGTGCAATAGTTCAGCGCATGCAGGAACCTGGTCTCGCCGATCCAGCGTTTTTCCTCGACGATGATCCGATGCATCATGGCGATCTGGCCGGCTGGCCCGCCGAAGCTCAGCATTGCCACTCGAGCCCATACGCGCATGGCGTCCGCGAACGAAACGCCGTGGTCGTGGGTTTCGGCCAGGGATGGCGGCGTCGCGACCGACTGCTCTGGATTGCCCATTCCTTGGGTCCTTGCGGTCATCCGCGTTTCCTGCGGAAATACTGATAGAGGTTGTCGAAGACAGGAGCGCCCTGCGCGATCCGCTGCTCGTCGCTCTCGTTCGCCATGGCGATGCCTGCAATCAGGCTGGCAATGCCCGTCGCCTCCTCACGGCTGAACTTGTTGTCCTTGAGATCGATGTCATGGACGATCTCGGCGATGGCCTGCAGAGCCGGGTCGTTGATGGCGGCGCGGGTAAGCAGAACTTCGAAGCTGCAGCGGTCGCCCTCATGGGTGATTTCGCCTTCGAACATGTCGAAGCGCAATTCCCCCTCGTTCGGCACGTATCCCTTGCCCGCCACGAAGCGGATGATCGCGTCAGCATCGATGAAGCGGCGGATCAGCCAGCTGCAGGCGATGCGGTCGACATGCACGTCCCGGCGCGTGACCCAGATTCGGCCCTTGAGCTCGCTCGGCTCGGCCGCCTTCTTCGGTTCCTTGGTCATGGCCTTGTCCTCTATAAGCTGTGCCTCGAGCTCGGCGATCAGTCCCTCAGCGGCGAGGCGACCGTTGGCGCCGAAGAAGTCGATCGTCACGACGTCCGCGAGCCGCTTGCGCAAGCGGCCGAGTTGCGAACGCGCTTCCGTTCGTCTTTCCGATGTCGCGTTCGTCTTGATTTCAGCGGCCAGATCGCGGGCTTCTTCGACGATCTCCGCATAGTCGGCATCACGGGCAGCGTCGAACAGCCCCCGGACCTGTGCGTCCGACAGACCATCGACAAGGCGCGCCTCGCACATCATGGCCTCGCCGCCGCCGGCGACGATCTCCTTCAGAAGCCATTCGAAATCCTCCTGCATCTCGGCGTTCGCCGGCAGGGCGTAAACGGTGCTTTTGACTGCTACCGCGCCGATGCCTTGCAACCGTCGCCAGATCTTCACCCGGAAATAGGCGGGCTTGCTTGGCAGTTGATGGATCAGGAGCAGCCAGCGCTGATCCTGCGATTCCCCCTCACTCATAAGTGAACCGTATCACGAACAGAAAGGAATGCAACACTTGTATCATTTTTGAATTGAGCATAGCGTTCGCCTCCTCACGGGATGGGCCGTGCAGCCGAGCGAGGGAATCGATGCCCCACCAGATCATGCCGCTGCCGTTCAAGCCGCCCAGGCTCATCGGCCTGTCCGAACGCCTGCTGGCCAGCCATTACGAAAACAATTATGGCGGCGCCGTTCGCCGCCTCAACGCTATCGAACAGCGGCTCGACGGCCTCGACTGGGGCGCAGCACCTGTCTTCGACATCAACGGGCTGAAGCGCGAAGAGTTGGTCGCGGCAAATTCGGCGATCCTGCACGAGATCTATTTCGATGGGCTGGGTGGCTCGGGCGATGCAGGTGGCGATCTCGCGGCTGCCCTGGAGCGCGACTTCGGCAGCGTGGCCGCATGGCGCGCCAAGTTCATGGCTTGTGCGAAGGCGCAGGCCGGTGGCTCGGGATGGACCCTGCTGACCTGGTCGGAGCGCCGCGATCGGCTGACGATCCAATGGGCGGCGGATCACACCAATTGCCTTGCCGGCGGCATGCCGATCCTCGCGCTCGACATGTACGAGCATGCCTACCACCTCGATTTTGGCGCCAAGGCTGGCGCCTATGTCGATGCCTTCATGAAGAACATCCATTGGGAGCGGGTTGCCGCCCGCCACCGGCGGGCTGTCGCGCAGCGCGATCCTTCAACAGGACCTGCATCGGACGAAAAGGCTCCAACCGTAGCGCCAGAGGAGTTGCGAGCACGCCTCGATCAAGGAGAGGATCTCGTCGTGCTCGACGTCTGCCTCACTGAGGATCTGGCAAAATGCAGCGATATGCTGCCGGGAGCCAAGCTCCGCGCTCCCGAGACCATTGCCGATTGGGCCGATGAACTGCCTAAGGACAGGCCAGTCATCGTCTATTGCGTCTACGGCTTCCAAGTCAGCGGCGACGCAGTCGCCGAACTGCGCCGCCGTGGCGTCGATGCGAGCGCGCTTTCAGGCGGCATCGCCGCCTGGCACGCGATCGGCGCGCCAACCGTCCCCCTGGTGATGAGTGAAGAAAGGATTGCGTCATGAAATGGGTTACCCGCGAACGTCCGGTCATCGACCGCATCGCCTGCCCTTGGCTGATTGCGCGCTTCATCGACAAGGAACCGGAATTTCTCTTTGTGCCGCCTGATCAGGTGATCCCTGTTGCCCAGGAAACGGGCGCGACACCATATGACGTGCCCGGCGTCGAATTCACGCATGTCGGCGACGGCTGCAGCTTTGACACCTTCGTCTCGAAATACGGCCTCGAGCGCGACCCGGCGATCGTGACCATTGCCGCGATCGTGCGCGGCGCCGACACGGATCGGCACGATCTCACGCCGCAGTCTGCAGGACTGCTCGCGATCTCCATGGGGCTGCGGGACGTGACGCCCGACGACCACGAGGTGCTGAAGCACGGCTTCGTCATCTACGACGCGCTTTACGCCTGGGCCTCGCACCGCACATCAGAAACGCATAGCTGGCCACCCGTCACGAAGCCGGCGGCGGCCTGAGCGGAGGCTGAAGAATGGTAGACCAATCAAAAGCTGACGTCGCTGGACGTCAGCCAAGCAGCCGCGTCGCTCAGTGGATTGACCACCGACTGCCTGTTTTCACCTTCGTCAATCATGAACTGAACGACTATCCGACGCCGAGGAACCTGAACTACCTGTGGAATTTTGGTTCGCTGGCCGGGTTCATGCTGGTCGTCATGATCTTCACCGGCGTGGTGCTCGCCATGCACTACACAGCGGATTCGAACCTCGCCTTCGGCTCCGTCGAGCACATCATGCGCGATGTGAATTACGGATGGATGATCCGCTACATCCACCTGAACGGCGCATCGTTCTTCTTCATCGCGACCTACATCCATATCTTTCGCGGCCTCTACTACGGCTCGTACAAGGCGCCGCGCGAACTGTTGTGGATGCTGGGAGTCGTCATCCTGCTGCTGATGATGGCGACTGCGTTCTTTGGCTATGTCCTGCCATGGAGCCAGATGGGGTTTTGGGGCGCTACGGTGATCACCAACCTGTTCTCCGCAATTCCGGTGGTTGGAGAGAGCATCGTCACGTGGCTTTGGGGCGGGTTCTCCGTCGACAATCCGACGCTGCAACGCTTCTATGCCCTGCACTACCTCCTGCCGTTCGTCATCGTCGGCGTCCTGATGCTGCATCTCGTCGCGTTGCATCGGCACGGTTCCAACAATCCGCTCGGTATCGACCGCAACGGGCCGGGAGACAGCATCCCCTTCCACCCCTACTACACGGTCAAAGACCTGCTCGGCTTGGCGGCTTTCCTGCTGGTATTCGCCTTCTTCGTCTTCTACCTGCCGAATTATCTGAATTCCGCCGATGCCTTCATCCCGGCCAATCCACTGCGAACGCCCGCCGAGGTCGTGCCGCAATGGTATTTCCTCCCGTTCTACGCAATCCTGCGCTCGATCCCGAACAAGCTTGCCGGCGTCATCGCCATGTTCTCGGCCGTGGCTGTCCTCTTCATTCTGCCCTGGCTGGATACCTCGAAGGTCCGCAGTGCCCGCTTCCGGCCAATCTACAAATGGGTCTTCTGGCACCTGGTCATCGACGTCATCGTTCTGGGCTGGGTCGGCGCCAACAAGCCGGAAGGCCTTTTCGTTCTCATCGGCCGCATTGGCACGTTCTATTACTTCTTCCATTTCCTGGTCGTGGTGCCGCTCCTCGGCATTTTCGAGCGGCCGCTGCCGCTCCCGACCAGTATCGTCTCGGCAGTCCTGCCGAAGGGCGGCGCGCACCCGGCCGCAGCGCAGATGCCGGTGCATTCGCCGTGACCATCCAGTTGCGCCCAGGCGCCTGAATATCACCGGCCAACCAATCAATTCGCAGTGAAGAAAAGAGGAATACCGCTATGTCACGTCCCATCTGCTGGGCAGTTCTCGTTGCTGCCGCAACCATCGTCACCCCTTCGTTCGCCGCCAGTCCCGATTGGAGCCAAGTCGGAAAGGTCCTGGGCAAAGGAGGGACCGCACTGCCGGATGGCGTCTATAGAGTTGGCTTGCCACGAACCGACCTGAAGGTATCGCTCGACGGCGTATCCCTGAAGCCAGGTTTTGCCCTCGGAGGCTGGATCGCCTTCGACCCAATGGGGAACCAGACAATGGTCATGGGTGACATCGTTCTGACGCAGGACGAGGTGAACCCGGTGATGAAGAAGCTTGAAGAAAGCGGAATCGAGATCACCGCATTGCACAACCATTTGCTGCGCGCTGAGCCAATGATCCTCTACATGCATCTCTTCGGCCAGGGCGACCCGGTCACGCTCGCCACAGCACTTCATGCCGGATTGGCTCTGAGCAAGACACCGATGGAGAGCGCCGCGTCCGGTGCCGTACAGCCGCAAGCCTCCGCGCAGCAGATCGATTTCGATACCGCGGCCGTCGACCAGGCCATCGGCCGCAAGGGCAAGGCCAATGGCGGGGTCTATCAGTTCAGCATTCCACGAGCCGAGACGATCACCGACGGCGGCATGGCGGTGCCGGTGTCGATGGGCACCGCCATTGGCATCAACTTCCAACCGACGGGAGGCGGCAAGGCGGCGATCACCGGCGATTTCGTACTGATCGCATCCGAGGTCAATCCCGTCTTGAAAGCCTTGCGGGAGAACGGCATCGAGGTGACGGCTGTGCATAATCACATGCTGGACGATCAGCCGCGGCTATTCTTCATGCATTTCTGGGCCAATGACGACGCCGCCAAGCTGGCGGGCGGCCTCAAGGCGGCTCTCGACAAGATGAACCTCGCGAACAGTTAGGTCAGGCCAGTGCGCGCCGCCTGTATGACCGTCGGGCTCATCGCCGCCATGCATCTGTGTTCAGCCGGCACGGCAGCGGCGGGTCCGCCTCTAATCCTCGAGCGAACGATCCCGCTCGAAAACGTCCGGGGCCGCATCGATCACATGGCGATCGATCGAGTTGGGGGGCGACTGTTCGTCGCCGAACTCGGCAATGACAGCGTCGATGTAGTCGACCTTCAGACCGGCAAAGTCCTCCATAGGGTCAACGGGCTGAAGGAGCCGCAGGGGGTTGCGTATCTTGCCGATCGGGACGTGATTGTCGTCGCCGATGGCGGTGACGGATCCGTTCGGTTCTTGCACGCCGGTGATCTGTCGTCACTGGGAACCGCGGCTCTCGGCAACGATGCGGATAATGTCCGCACCGATCCGTATTCCGGCCAGGTCTTCGTCGGATATGGCGATGGCGGACTGGCCATCCTCGATCCGGCGACCCAGACAAAGCTCGAAGACATAAGACTGGCCGGCCATCCCGAAAGCTTTCAGATCGACGCGAAAACGGACCGCGTGTTCGCGAATGTGCCGGACGCTGGGCAGATTGCGGTCATCGACCTCAAGTCGCGCAGGCAGGCGGCCGCCTTGAAAACACCAGGCTTGGCGGCGAATTTTCCGATGGCGCTCGACAGCGCGGGGGGCCGGCTTGCAGTTGTGTTCCGAAGTCCGGCAAAGCTTGCCCTGCTGGACGCGGCAACTGGTACGGTGACAGCGAGCCTCGCTACCTGCGGCGACGCCGACGATGTTTTCTTCGACGGCAAGCGCGATCGAATTTACGTGAGCTGCGGCGATGGCGCGATCGACGTTGTGCAGCGTAGGCCTGATGGGCTCGGACTGGTGGGACGCGTGCCAACCTCCAACGGCGCGCGGACCTCACTCTTCGTGCCGGAACTCGATCGCCTTTTTGTTGCTGTGCGTGCCGGATGGTTTGCATCCAAGGCTGCTATCCTCGTATTTCGCCCTTCGCCATGACTGCAATCGATCCCGAACGGCAATGGCGACCGCCTTCGGATATTTTGAGCCGGCGGCCGAAGTCTGAACCCGCCTAATTGCACGACGTTGCCGCCGATTGCTGCACGCATCGCTGAAGGGTCTTTCGAAGCCGCGAGTCGAGTGCCATCAACGAGACGGAGAAAATTGACGAAGAGGCCCAAAACGCTCGAAAGTCAAGAACATATCCGATAACGCTCAATTCCAACTCAAAGAATTAAGGCGTAAGCATCTGATATATAGTATTTGTGGGCCCGGAGGGCGTATTAATCATTGATTTGATTGGGTTTTTCGTGGGCGCAAATCATACATCCTTCCCGCCACTCGAACATTGTTCCCGCGAAGACCCGCTCTTCGTCGACCTGTCCTCGAGGGCTTTCGTCGTGATCGCCTGGAGCAGCGCTTTGCCCGAAGCCTCGGCTAATTGCATCGACCTTCGCTCGGGCCTGGTCGATCTTATGGCGTGATGCGAATTCGGCTCTCAGACTCCCGAAACTCAGTCCGGAAGCTGCCGCCATTTCACCATCCTCTCGCGCAGATCGACGATTTCGCCGTCTACCGTGAAGGACCCGTCTCCCCTGTGGTGCAATGTCCGCCGCTCCTTCCGGTCGGGATAAATCCAAATCCTGAGCGCCTCGAGAAGGAACAGGTTGTAGGTTTCGACCATCGTGTCGTCGGCAATTCGGCATTCGATATTGGCGAGACATTCTCCGATAAGTGGCGCCCCTACGTCCTGAGCGGATAAGGGCGACAGCCCGAATTTCTCGAATTTATCGACCTCGTCGCCCGAACAGTTGCCGATGTCGACCGCCGTGCCCGCAAGATCGACAGTTGGAATTGCGATCACGCATTCGCGGCTTTCGCGCAATGCTCCGTAGCTGTGGTCCCACGGTCCGATGACGCATCCAATCAGCGGCGGCGCATGCTGGACCATCATGTGGAAGCCCATCGTCATCACGTTCGGTTTGCCGTTTAGAGCAGTCGTGACCAGCACGATGGGACCAGGTTCGGGCAGTCGGTAGGCATGGGATGCAGGCATTTCCTTCATGGGAGTTCTCCTTGCGATTTGACGGCGCCCACAAGTTCTGAGCCGCACGATGAGACAACAACCTTTGACAGGCAGAGTGCGATGACGCTCACATCGATCGCCGGGTCAGCGCGGCTTCAACTCCAGACCACCGAATACTGTCTCGATGACCGCCTCGATGTAAGCGTCGGAGACGTCGGAGTTGACGTACGGAACGAGGAGGCGGTGATAGATAGGGCCATATAGAGCATCGAGCACGACATCCGGGTCCAATCCGGGTCTCAGTTCACCATTGGCTATGCCACGCCGCACGATCTCGCGGGCGATCTGTCGCCGCGGTTCGACCCAACGCGTCTTCACGGCCTCCAGCAGCCTGTCGTCGGTTTGCGCCCGCCCCAATAGCGGCCGCATGATCCTACCCTGCTGGCCGCGGTAAGCCCGTGCGAGCAGCTTCATGGACGCTGCAAAACTCTCTCGCGCCGTGGCTTTTTCCTGGATCGGCGCCACCTTCGTGACTTCGGTAAGAAACGCATCCATCACGATCGCCGAGACATTCGGCCATCGGCGATAGATGGTCGTTTTCGCCACGCCGGTCCGTTCCGCGATGCCTTCGATCGTCAGCGCATCGAACCCCACCTCTTCGCCCAGGTCTAATGCGGCACGGAGAATCGCCGCCGTAGCCTCCGCGCCGCGCGGGCGCGGGGTGGCGACCTTCGCCGGTTCTTTTGGATTATTCTTTTCCATCGATCCTTGCCTGTAGTCCATGTGCCGAGGTCGCGGACAGACTTGTTGGTTTTCACAAAAACGCACGACTCGGCTTGACAAGTGTACGCTACGTATCGTAGTTTGCAAGTAGACGCTACGTATCGTATCTTTACGCATGGATCCCATCCCGCAAGTCGGGACTCCGCAGATGCTGCTCACTGAAGCAGCCGTGCCGGATGACCGTCCTGAACGGAGTAGTGCTTATGGCTTCAGTTCATATAGAGACCAGCGGTCCCAAGCAGCCGAATCCGAGGGCTGCGGAGAGTTCATCGACCGTGGCTGGTGAAGAACTCCGGGGCACATCGTCCCCTAAACAAGAGGCCAACCGACATTCGGTTCAGCTGCGGGTCAATACCCAACTTCATGCGGTCGACCTCGATCCCCGTACGACGCTGCTCGATGCGTTGCGCGAACACTTGCATCTTACGGGAAGCAAGAAAGGCTGCGACCAAGGTCAATGTGGCGCCTGTACCGTCCTCGTCAACGGACGGCGCATCAACAGCTGCCTCACCCTCGCCGTCATGCATGAGGGCGACGCCATCACCACCGTTGAGGGACTGGGCACGCCCGATCGCATGCATCCGATGCAGGCCGCCTTCGTCGACCATGACGGCTTCCAGTGCGGCTATTGTACTCCGGGGCAGATCTGTTCGGCGGTGGCGGTGCTTGACGAGATCGCCACCGGCATTCCGAGCCATGTCACCGTCGATCTCGCGACGCCGATCGCGCTGAGCGAAACGGAAATCCGTGAGCGCATGAGCGGCAACATTTGCCGCTGCGCGGCATACCCCAACATCATCGAGGCGATCCGCACGGTTGCAGGAGGACGGCCATGAAAGCCTTCACCTACGAACGCCCAGCCAGCGCGGCCGAGGCTGCAGCCGCAGCGGTGCGTACCCCCGGCGCAAAATTCATTGCGGGCGGCACCAATCTGCTGGACCTGATGAAATTGCAGATCGAGACGCCGACGCATCTTGTCGACGTCAATAGCATCGGGCTCGATCGAATTGAGCCTACCGAGCAAGGTGGTCTTCGCATCGGCGCGCTCGTCCGCAACACCGACCTTGCTGCCGATCCTCGGATCCGCAGGGATTACGGCGTGCTATCCAGGGCGATTGTCTCCGGCGCCTCCGGTCAGCTCCGCAACAAGGCGACAACTGCCGGCAATTTGTTGCAACGAACACGGTGCCCCTATTTCTATGACACCGATATGGCATGCAACAAACGCACGCCGGGTTCGGGCTGCGCCGCGATCGGTGGCCTCAACGCCAATCACGCCATTCTCGGCGCCAGCGAAGCCTGCATCGCGACCCATCCTTCGGATATGGCGGTCGCTATGCGGGCGCTGGATGCCAGCGTTGAGACGGTTGCGCCCAGCGGTGCGTCGCGCAGCATCCCGATCGCCGATTTGCATCGCCTCCCCGGCAATACCCCGCATGTCGAGACCGTTCTGGAGCCGGGCGAACTGATCACAGCAGTAACGCTGCCAAAGCCACGCGGCGGCGTGCAGCTTTACCGCAAGGTGCGCGAGCGCGCTTCCTACGCCTTTGCCACTGTCTCGGTGGCGCTGATTGCCAAGATCGAGGAGGGCCGCCTCACTGTGGACCGGCTTGCCTTCGGCGGTCTCGCGCACAAGCCTTGGCGTGTCGAACAGGCCGAGCGTGCCGTCGCCGGTAGCAACGCCGTGGCCGATTCGATCGCCGATGTCGCGCTCTCCGGCGCCAGGCCAACCGAACAGAACTCCTACAAGCTGCCGCTCGTCCGACGGACGCTCGCGGCTACTCTTGAACACGCACGCGCAGGAGCATCCAGATGATCGGCGCAGGCATCAACCGCATCGACGGCCCGCTGAAAGTCACCGGACGCGCCGTGTATTCATATGAACGGCAGGACGCGGGCCAGCCGTTCTACGGTTTCATCCGCGGCGCGGCGATCGGAAAGGGCAAGATCGCCACCATCGACACCGCCGAAGCCGAAGCGGCTCCCGGCGTGCGCCTGGTACTGACCCATCGAAACGTTCCCAAACAGGGGTCGTTCGTCAACAAGCCGACGATCTTCGACCGGCCGCATCCGCAACTGACCAGCGACCGGATCGAATATTTTGGGGAGCCGGTGGCGTTCGTCGTCGCGGACACCTTCGAACAAGCCCGCGCCGCTGCGGCGCTGGTGAAAGTAACCTATGCGCGTGAAGACGGCGCCTTCGATCTTGCCAATCATGCCGATCAGGCAGAGCCGCAGGCGACCCTAAGTATCGGCCTTCCGGGCGAAACGCGCTTCGGTGACCTCGAGGCAGCGATGTCGGCTGGGCCGGTGACCATAGACCAGACCTATGCGACACCATATCACTTCTCGCAGCCGATGGAGCCACATGCCTGCCTCGCCGACTGGCGCGATGACCATCTCACCGTCTATCTGGCGACGCAGACCGTCGCGCAAAACCGGATCGCGCTCGCCGAAACGCTGGGGCTGGCGGCCGATCAGGTGACCGTCGACGCGGCCTTTGTCGGCGGCGGCTTTGGTTCCAAGCTTTATCTCCACGCCGAGGCCGTTCTCGCGGCGTTGGCCGCGCGCGAGCTGGCCCACCCGGTCAAGGTCGCCTTGACGCGCCGGCAGGTCTTCACCCTGACCGGGCACCGGCCCGAAATGATCCACCGCGTGCGCTTGGCGGCAACATTGGACGGGCAACTGACCGGGCTCGGGCACGACGTCAATCTTCAGGCGGCTGTGGCGGAACCGTGGATCGAACAGGCGGCGACGGTGGCGCGCTCGCTCTACGCAGCGCCGAACCGCCTGACCCGCCACTCGATCACCAATCTCGACCTCAAAGGCGGCCGAAGCGGTGCGCGGTCCTGGCGAACTGCCGGGCCTGCTCGCCTTCGAAACCGCGATGGATGAGCTTGCCTATGCGCTTGATATCGACCCCGTGGAGTTGCGGCTCAAGAACGACACCGCGATCGATCCCGAGTTGGGCGTGCCGTTGAATGGACGGCGACTGGCCGATTGCCTGCGCGAGGGCGCCAAGCGCTTCGGGTGGGATAAACGGCCGAAGACGCCGGGTAGCCGTCGCGAGGGAGATCATCTGGTCGGCTTCGGCATGGCTGCCGGAATCCGCATGCATTTCCAGGGGCCGACGGGCGCCATCGTCCGCATAGAGCCGGACGGCCGCGTGATCGTGCGCTCCGACACTCCAGACATCGGCACCGGCACCTATACCATCGCGGCGCAGATCGCGGCTGAAAGCTTAGGGATCGGCGTTGACCAGGTGACCGTCCAACTGGCCCATTCGGACTTTCCGCCGAGCGCGGGCGCCGGAGGCTCGTGGGGCGCGTCCAACCTGTCGATTGCGCTCGACCGGGCGTGCCAGCAGATCAGGGACAGGATTGCCGAAGCCGCTGGCTCGGGAGCCGCTCCCAACGACATCCTCGCCGATGTCGGTCGCTGGTTTCCAGAAGGCGTTGAAGCCGCCGGACAAACTATTGGCCAGGCCGACGATCCGAACTTCAAGAATTACTCCCAGAACACCTATGGCGCGGCGTTTGCAGAAGTCGCCGTCGATATCGCCACCGGCGAAGTCCGGTTGCGGCGCATGACCGGCGTGTTCGCGGCCGGCCGCATCGTTAATGCCAAGACCGCGCGCTCACAGTTGATGGGCGGCATGATCTGGGGCGTGAGCTCGGCACTGCACGAGGCAGCCCATGTCGACCCGCGCTACGGCAACTGGGTGAATGGCGATCTCGCCGAATATCTGATGCCGGTGCACGCCGACATTCCGGCCATCGAGACGGTGTTGCTCGATGACTATGACGAACACGCCAACCATCTCGGCATCAAGGGCGTTGGCGAACTGGGCGTCTGCGGCACGGGAGCGGCGGTCAGCAACGCAGTGTTCAATGCAACCGGCATCCGGGTCCGGGACTTTCCGATCACCCTGTCCAAGTTGCTGCCGGGACTTCCGACGATGAGGACGGCGGCGTAACCACTCCCCGAACGCAGCAACTGGACGAGGAGCGCGCTGCTCGCGCGAATTCCGGTTCGCGTTCATAGGCCTTGCCAAAGACCTTGCTAACGACTTCGGGAACCGCCGCGGGACGAAGCCCTTGTCATTGAAGCGCAGATCTTTTCTTGAAGCGGAGCCAGCCTACGCGCTGACGTCGATCCACGCCCCTCTGCCGGAGGATCTGCGCACGTCATCAACCAGGCCCTGGATACGCGCGCCGGCCCGGAAATTCATCGGTTCCGGCCCCTCTCCGGAAATGGCCTTCACGAAGTTCGCGATCTCGATGGCCTTGAGGTCATTGAAACCCAGCTGGTGCCCGGGAGCGACACAGAACAGACCGTAGGGGTCATGGTCCGGACCGGCCTCGATGCGCCTGAACCCGCGACGTCCGGCCTGGTCTGCGGCGCTGTAGAAGTGCAACTCGTTGAAGCGTTCCTGCGTGAAGATCAGCGCACCCGTGGTGCCGTACACCTCGAAATCGTGCTGCATCTTACGGCCCGTGGCGATCCAACTGGCCTCGATAGAGCCCGATGCGCCGTTGTCGAAGCGGACGAACATCCGGGACAGATCGTCGACCTCTACATCGCGTTTGCCGCCGGCGCCGTCGGGACGCGAATCTATCACAGTCACGCTGTCGCCCAACACGCTGCTTATCGGGCCAAGAAGATATTCCGCCGTGGCAAGGGCGTGGCTTCCGAGATCCGCGAGGGCGCCGCCGCCGGCTGGATCGTGGCGGAACGTAAACGGGCTTTCTGGATCCGCCATATAGTCCTCGGCATGGATGCCGCGGTAACTCCGAATCTCGCCAAGCTCGCCGATCCGGATCATGTCACGCGCCAGGCGCAGCATCGGATTGCAAAGATAGTTGAAGCCGACCTGCGTGCGCACCCCTGCCCGCTTGGCTGCGTCGGCCATTTCCCATGCGTCGCCCGCCAGCTGTGCGAGGGGTTTTTCACAATAGACGTGTTTGCCGGCGGCGATGGCCGCGAGCGCCATTTCCTTGTGGAAGGCATTCGGGGCAGTGATATCGATCAGGTCGATTTCGGGATCGGAAATGAGCGTGCGCCAGTCGCCGCTCGACCGGGCAAAACCCAGCGATCGTGACGCTTGGGCCGCGATGTCGTCAGTGCGGTCGGCGATGGTGTGGAGAACGATCTCGAATGGCAGATCGAACACACGTTGCGCGGTTGCAAAGCCGAAGACGTGGGTCTTGCCCATGAAGCCCGAGCCGATCAGGCCAATCCGCAGTTTGGGTCTGTTTGTCATGCTTTTCGGCTTCACAAGATGCAAGTTCGGAACGGGTCGGCCCGCCGCACGGCCGCCCTTGGAACGGGAGGGCGGGATTTCTCCCGCCCCTTGTCTTGGGTTATTTCGCGATACAGGTGTCGGCCGTCTCCGGCGTGCAGACGTCAAGTCCCGTGTAGGTCGGATCGGTCGGAGCCGGCTTGCCGTCCTTCATGTCCTTGAGCGCGAACATGGTCTTGTAGCCCATTTCGAACGGACGCTGGCCAACCTGGCCAAGGGAGTAGCCTTCCTTCATCTGCTCAATCTGCGTGGGCAGGGTATCGGCCACGACCAGGGCCAACTCCTTCTTGGCAATCTTGTCCTTATACGGCTCGACCGCGGCGCGGTTGGCGTCCGGCACAAATTGTGGGAAGCCGCCGGTCGGCACAAATGCGTCAAGGTTCGGTGTCTTCGCCATGTAGTCCTGGAACTGCTGCACCGACAGCGGGAAATCGTCGTTGGTGTACAGCGGGCAGCCTGGCGCCTCGGTCCAGCCGTTCTGGCCGGTCAGGGGATCGCCCGGCGACGCGGCCGACTTGGTCCCGGACAGCGTATCGCGGATGCCCTGCATGCGCTCGTTGTGGTTTGCCGCAGCCGCGCCACCGGACTGGATGCAGATGGTGCCGCCTTTCGGCTTGATCGTCTGCACGATCTTGGCGAGGTTCACGCCGATCTCGTAGTTGTGCGTCCCGACATAGGCGGCGCGCAGATCCTTGTTCTCGGGCAGCGTGTCGGCGTCCCAGGTCAGCACGGGAATACCAGCTTCCTTCGCGGCTTGCAGCGCGACGGCCATAGCTGCCGCGTTCGCCGGTGCGACGGCGATGCCATCGACCTTCTTGGCAACCAGATCCTGCACGATCTGAACCTGCTCCTCACCGCCACCGTGCTCGCCTGGTCCGATGTACATGCACTCGAATGCACCGTTGGACTCGGCCTCTGCCTTCTTGCAGCCATCACGCGCCTGGTCGAAATACGGGTTGTTCATGTTCTTCGGCACCAGCGCGAACACGAGTTTCTGCTGGGCGTAGGCCTGTCCAACCGTCAGGGCGGACGCGGCGACCGCAGCCGCCAAAAGATATTTCTTCATCGATGTTCCTCCGTTTGTTGTGTTCGCCTCGGGATTTTCCACCGGCCGAGGCCGGCAGAGCTCTAGCCGCGCTTGATGATGAAGAAGGACTTCAGCGATCTGCCTGATGTCCCCATGCCAAGCAGCACGGCGAGAATGATGAAGATGCCGACGAAGGCACCCTGCCAGTTGGAATCGATGCCTGCCATCAGCAGGGCATTGCGGACGACCTCTAGGAAGGCCGATCCGATGACGGCGCCAAACGCGGTGCCATAGCCACCCATCAGGCTGGCGCCGCCGATGACGGTGCCGGCGATAACGCGCAGCTCGTAGCCAGTTCCCACCGCGTTGATCGCCGAGCCGCTGTAACCGAGCAGGAGCAGAGACGCGATCGAGGCACAGAAGGACGAAAATACGTAAGCTTGGAATTTGATCTTATCGACGGGCACGCCCGTCATGCGGGCCGCGCTCTCATTGCCGCCGATCGCGAACAGATGGCGGGCCCAGGCGGTGAAGATGAAAACCCAGCCGAGGGCCAGCGCCATGACCACCATCACCCAGAAGTGGGATGAGAACTGCGGTATCCAGTAAGGGACCCAGCCGTCCGGCGAGTGTACCGGCCACTTTGCCTGGCCGATGGCCTTTACGATCGGCGCATCAGGCCCGAACTGATAGAGCATCTGGTTGCCTGACAGCACCACCGCCAGCGATCGCGCTATCGACAGCATCCCAAGTGTGACGACGAAAGACGGCATGCCGATATAGGCGACGAAAAAGCCATTGAACGACCCGCAGGCGATGCCGGCGAGAAGGCCCGCGCTGAAGGCCACGTACCAAGAATAATGCGCGGTCAGGAGCACGCCGGCGACGATGGCGACGAGACCCATGACGGACCCCACTGACAGGTCGATCCCGCCCGTGATCAGGACCACGGTCATGCCGAGCCCCATGATGGCGATTGGCGCGAAATTGCGGGTGATGTTGGTTGCGTTTTCGGCCGTGCCGAAGCTCGGTTCCAGCATGGTCATGAACACGACAAGGACGAAGAGCGCGACCGACACCCAGAAGGCCTGGCTGGTCTTCAGCTTCTGGAATGCGGACTGTTCAACGATGCCGACGACGTCGGCAATCGAGGCGTGGACTTCCTGCGCGGCTTGGACTCGATTAGGCTGCACGGATCGCTCCCGTGATTAGTCCGGTGATTTCTTCCGGAGATGTCTGATCAGTGGGTTTGTCGGCAACCTTCGTGCCGCGCCGAAGAACGACGATGCGGTCGCACACGGCGAAAACGTCCGGCATGCGGTGGCTGATCAGGATTACCGCGACACCACGCGCTTTCATGCGCCTGATCAAGTCCAACACTTCAGCGACCTGGCGGACGGAAATCGCAGCGGTCGGTTCATCCATCAGGACGAGCTTGGCATTGGACAAACGGGTTCGCGCGATCGCGACAGCCTGGCGCTGACCGCCCGACATTTTTTTGACGAGATCGCGTGGCCGCGTTTCTGACTTCAGTTCGCCGAACAGCTCCGCGGAACGATCGATCATCGCCTGCTTGTCGAGTATCCGGAAAGGCCAGACGCCCTTCTTGAGTTCACGACCCAGGAACACGTTCTGGGCGGCGGTCAGGTTGTCTGCCAGTGCGAGGTCCTGATACACGACCTCGATCCCCTCATCGCGGGCATCGAGCGGCTTGTGAAAGTGGCAAGCCTTGCCGTCGACCCTGATCTCGCCTTCGGTCGGGGGAAAATTCCCGGAGATCAGTTTGACTATGGTCGACTTGCCAGCGCCGTTGTCGCCCATCAGGCCCGCCACTTCACCGGGCTCGATCGAAAAGCTGACGTCTGACAGCGCCCGGATTGCCCCGAAGCTTTTGCCGACGCCCTGCACTTCAAGCAAAGACACGTGCTTCATCCTCCCTGGATCGGCGGCTCTTGGAGTCTCGCCTTGCCTCATTTTGCAATGGAAATTGCGTATGAAGTTCTTATGCAACAATGCTTATTGCAGAGCTTTGTAATTTGCAACAACTATTTTCTATATCTATTAACTATCTGTTTTTATGAGATATTTTTGGTATAGCTTTGAGCCAAATCAAAAATCGGATGATCGCTGTGGAGGGCAGCATCCGCTTGTTTGCAACGTTTCTTGTTGCGCCGGGCTGACAGACCTTTGGCAGCGGCTTCCGGTATTTGTTCAGTGGCTAGGATTATCAATGGCCGCTCAACGACGCGGGTTGGCCCTCCAGCTCTTTGCCGTTGACGACGAGCGTTGGGTCGATCCTGCTCTCGAAGAAATCGAGCACATTCTGCACCGCCGACACCGCCATGCGTTCACCGCATTCGGCGGTGAGGCCGGCAATATGAGGTGACAGGATCACCTGGTCGCAGGACAGGAGCGGATTGTCGGCAGCGGGTGGTTCCTCATCGAACACGTCCAGGCCGGCGGCCGCGACCTTGCCGGACTTAAGGGCCGCGAGAAGTGCCTTTTCATCGACTACGCCGCCGCGCGCGGTGTTCACGAGCCAGGCTCCCGGCTTCATGAGGGAGAACTCGCGCTCGCCGATCACAGGAGCATCGCCCTTGGGGGCATGTACGGAAACAGCGTCCGCCCACTGAAGCGCCAACGACAAGTCGGGCGCGGCCTTGGCAGGGCCCTCCGGCCATCCGATTTTTTCGAGATATGGATCGTAGGCGGCGATTTCCATGGAAAAGGCAGCCGCCATCCTCGCGAGATGCCGGCCGATGCGGCCGTATCCAAGAATCAGCAGACGCTTGCCGGCCAGTTCCGAAGCTTCCAGCCGGTTGCGCCAATTCCAGGCCCCCTCGCGAACAGACCGGTCGCCGCGCACAGCATGCTTGGCGCAGGCAAGGAGCATCATCATGGCGTGCTCGGCGACGGATATGGAATTGACGTCTCCGACGACAGCGAGCGTGATGCCGCGCTTGTTGAGGGACGGCAGATCGACAGAGTCGTAGCCGACACCGTGACGGGACACGATCCGGAGCCTGTGCGCCATCTCGACGGTCGAGGCCGAGAGCGGCTGTGTGCGGATCACCAGCCCGTCGGCCTTGTCGATCAGCGGGGAATAGCTTGGCTCGGAGACTTCCTCAACGTAATCGTAGGTGATGCCGGCGGCCTGCTCGAGCAAGGAGATTCCAGCCGGATGGAGCTTCCCGGCAACCAGAACATGCGGCATCAGTACCCTCCCTTGGAACCGGCGCTGACGCTTGATCCGCCCGTGAGTTCCCTGAACATTTTGACGTTCGCTTCCGCCGCACCGGCCAGCATGCGTACGTCGTTCGACACGGTGGTCATGTTGTAGCCCCACCCGATCGCGCGCGCGGCGTATGCCGGAGTTCCACAGTGTAATGCCGCGGCTATGCCGGTTCTCTTGCAGGACGCCGCGATGCGCTGGATGGCCTCGATCATCTCCGGCTCTTCGCGGTCGAAGGCAGGCGGCAGCCGGCCTTGGGTCATGCCGAGGGTCAGGTCGGCCGGCCCAACGTAGATCCCGTCGAGCCCCGGGGTCGAGACAATCGCGTCGAGGTTGTCCATCGCCTCGGCCGTCTCAACCATGGCAAAGGCAAGTATCTCGCCGTTGGATTCCGAAGCATAATTGGCACCGGCCGCGAAGTTCGCACGTGTCGGACCAAAGCTTCGGTTGCCCAGCGGCGGATAGCGCAGGTAGCTGACAAACTCGGCCGCCTGTTCGGCGGTATTCACCATCGGACAGATGACGCCATAAGCACCCGCATCGAGCACTTTCATGATGATGCCCGGCTCCAGCCAAGGCACCCTGACGAGTGGCACCGTGGTGGAGGCCCGCATCGCCTGCAGCATTGGCAACAGGCCGTTGTAGTCGAGCGCTCCATGTTGGAGGTCGACGCCGATGCTGTCGTAACCTTGCGCCGCCATGATCTCGGCGGTGAAACTGTTGCCGATTGAAAGCCAGCCGTTGATGGTCGGCTTCCCTTCAGCCCAGAGCTGCTTGAGCCTGTTCTTGATCATGCGACGTCCCTCTAGAATACAACTTGAGCCAGCTTGGTATCGAGGTAGTCTCGGATGCCTTCGGCGCCGCCTTCCCGGCCCATGCCGGAATGGTTGGTGCCGCCGAAGGGGGCCTCGGAAGCAGCTAGCGCAAAGCTGTTGATGCCGACCATTCCGGCTTTGAGCGTCGCGACAACTCTGCGGGCGCGCCCCGGATCGCGAGTGAAGGCATAAGCAGAAAGCCCCATCTTCGAGGCATTCGCCCGAGCCAGGACCTCCTCTTCGGACGAGAAGCGGGTGATGGCGGCCACCGGGCCAAAATTTTCCTCGGCAAACACGGTCATGTCGTCGGCAACATCGGTGAGAACCGTCGGCTCAAAGAAATGGCCGGAATTGAAGGCTGGCGAGCGACGACCGCCCGCGGCAATGCTGGCACCGGCCTTTTCTGCGTCGGCGACGATTTTTTCGATTTCGTCGATCCTCCTGGCATTGATCAAAGGACCCATCTGCACCGCCGGGTCGAGACCGTCGCCCAGCTTCAGGGCCTTGGCCCGCGCGACGAAACCGTCGACGAAAGCATCATGGACCCTTTCGTGGATGAAGAAGCGGTCTGGCGTTACGCAGACCTGTCCGGCATTGGCATATTTGGTAGGCACTGACACGTTGAGGGCGGTCTCAATGTCCGCGTCATCGAAGACGATGAGGGGCGCGTTGCCGCCAAGCTCCATCGAGACCTTCTTCACCGTATCGGCTGCGTCGCGCAGCATTTGCTGCCCGACCCGTGTGGACCCGGTCAGCGAGACCTTGCGCACCAGCGCCGACGCCATCAGCGGCACGTAGGTCGTGGCCGTGGAGCCGACGAGAAGACCGACCGTGCCTGGGGGCAGCCTGCCCGCGCGCAGGCAGTCGATCATCACCATGGCGACGCCTGGCGTCTGGCTTGACGGCCGGACGATGGCTGAACAACCAGCGGCAAGTGCCGGAGCGACCTTGCGGGCGACGAGCGCAGCCGGAAAATTCCATGCCGTGAAGGCCGCCACGACGCCGATCGGCTCATGCAGCACTTCGAGGCGGCCTTGCGGGACACGGCTCTCGATGATGCGGCCGTAAATGCGGCGAGCCTCTTCGGCGTACCAGCGGAATTGATCCGTCGCCATCACCCACTCGCGTGCGGCTTGCGCGATGGGCTTGCCAGTCTCCAGTGTAATCATCCGGGCGGCTTCGTCCTGCCGCCGCCCCATTTCGTCGGCGATGGCGTGAAGCGCGTCGGCGCGTTCGAACGCGCTCTTTGCCCGCCACGCGGCAAGGCCACGTTCGGCCGCCGCCAACGCAGTTTGCGCATCGTCCAGCGTGGCCGTCGGCGCCTCGCCAAGTGAGCGTTCGGTGACGGGACTGGCTACCGTCGCCGTGCCCCCGTCGGAAGCAACACGCCATTCACCATCGATGAAAAGTCCATATTTGTCATACATTGCCGCCACCAATCTCGCTGGTGCGGACCACGCGACGTTCGGCAACCGATTTCATCGCGGCTTCGGCAAGAACCAGCGCAAGGCGGCCGTCCTCGAAAACGACCGATGGCTGTCGTCCGCTCTCGACGGCGTTGACGAAGTCGTCGATTTCAGCGTTGAATGCTTCCCTGTAGCGCTCGATGAAGAAATGAAGGTAGGGCTGCGCCCGATCGGTCAGCCCATCGGCGTAGATACGGGCCTCATGCGCGCGACGGTTTTCGGAAATCGCCATGCCAGCCGATCCGAAAGCCTCGACGCGTTGATCGTACCCATAGACCGCCCGTCGCGAGTTGTTGATGATGCACTGCTTGCCGCTGGCAGTGCTCAAAACCACGGTCACCGTATCCCAGTCATTCGTCTCGGCCATCAGGTCGGCGTCGACCAGCCGGCTGCCGGTCGCAAAGACCTCGACAGGCTCTTCCCCGAGCATGAAGCGGGCCATGTCGAAATCGTGGATCGTCATGTCGCGAAATATGCCGCCGGACACGCGTATGTAGGCAGCTGGCGCCATGCCGGGATCGCGCGACGTGATGATCACCTGGTGAAGCTCGCCGATCTCGCCAGCTTCGATTGCTGCTCTCACGGCGGCATGCCCGGGGTCGAAGCGGCGGACGAAGCCAATCATGATAGGCAGTTTGCTGCCACGGATATTGGCCGCGCAGCGATCGACGCGCTTCAGGTCAAGGTCGATGGGCTTCTCGCACAGAACCGGTTTGCCGGCCGCCACAGCCCGCTCGATGTAGTCGACATGGGTGTCGGTCGCCGTGGCGATCAACACGGCGTCCACATCGTTCGTGTCGAACATGGCGTCGGCCGAGTCCAACGCGGGGACCGCGAGCATGGCTGCTATTTCGTCGGCCGCCGCGCGATTGACGTCATAGACTCCGACCAGTTTCGTTCGCGGGTGTGCAGCGATGTTAGCCGCATGCATACGGCCGATGCGCCCGCAACCGAGCACGCCAATTCTTAGCATTGAATTCCCTCCGCAACAAAATTTTTGCAATGATCGTTGCAAAGAGGTTGATTTGTCAATGGCTATTCCGTAAAAGTCTGGACAACGGAAATTCGCCAGGGAGGAAGCGATGACGAAGACAATTCGTCTGACCATGACGCAGGCGCTTGTGCGCTATTTGAGCAATCAGTTCACCGTCATCGACGGCAGCAAGGTTCCGCTGTTTGCCGGCGTGTTCGCCATTTTCGGTCACGGCAACGTCACGTGCCTGTCCGAGGCCCTGGAAGCGGCGCAGGACGTTCTTCCCACGTGGCGCGGCCAGAATGAGCAGTCGATGGCACTGGCTGCGATCGGCTTCGCGAAGGCGAAGCGTCGGCGCCAGATCATGATCGCCGCCACCTCTATCGGCCCGGGCGCTCTGAACATGGTGACCGCCGCAGGCGTCGCCCATTCAAATCGGCTTCCGGTACTGATGATTGCCGGGGACACCTTTGTCAGCCGCCGGCCAGATCCGGTGATGCAGCAGGTCGAGCACTTCGGCGATCCTACAGTAAACGTCAACGACGCATTCAAGGCGGTGACCCGCTACTGGGACCGTATTGTCCATCCCGAACAGATCATCTCCTCGCTGCCCCAGGCGGTCGCGGTTCTGCTTGATCCGGCCGACTGCGGGCCGGCTTTCATCGCCCTCCCCCAAGACGTACAGGAGGTCGCGTGGGATTATCCTGAGTCCTTCTTCGAACCCACGGTCCATGCGATTCCGCGCCCCCGGCCGGATCGCGCGCGTCTCGAAGAGGCGGTGCGTCTTCTCAAGACGGCCAAGCGTCCGCTGATCATTTCGGGCGGCGGCGTCCGTTACTCCGGCGCGGAGGCCGCTCTCGCAAAATTCGCCGAAGCGCGCGGTATTCCGCTCGCTGAAACCATTGCCGGCAAGGGCACCGTGACGCACGACCATCCCGCCCATGTCGGGCCGATCGGCATCGTCGGCTCGACATCGGCGAACGCGCTTGCGGGTGAAGCCGATGTGGTCCTGGCCGTCGGCACGCGGCTGATGGATTTCACCACAGGATCGTGGAGCGCGTTCAGTCCTGACGCCAAATTCGTCTCAATCAACGCCGCACGGTGGGATGCCACGAAACACCGGGCTCTCGCCGTGGTCGGCGATGCGCTGGAAACCATCAACGAGGTCGAGGCCGCGCTTGGTGACTGGAAGGCGGACAGCCGTTGGACCGAAAAGGGCAAGGTCGAGTTTGCCAAATGGAATACCGCGCTCGACGGATTCCAGAAGCCCACGAATGACCCGGTTCCGACCTACGCGCAGGTCGTCGGCGTGGTCAACGCGAAGGCCGGCGAGCGGGATCTGTTGATCACCGCGGCCGGCGGACTTCCCGGGGAAGTCATGAAGAACTGGCGCGTGAAAGAGCCGAACACGTTCGACTGCGAGTTCGGATTTTCCTGCATGGGGTATGAGATCGCCGCCGGATGGGGTGCGGCTATGGCGGATCCGAGCCGCACGCCGATCGTGATGATCGGCGACGGCACCTACATGATGATGAATTCCGACGTCTACTCGTCGGTTCTCGCCGGCCACAAGATGATCCTGATCGTCTGCGACAATGGCGGTTACGCGGTAATCAACCGGCTCCAGAACGCCAAGGGCGGCGTGTCCTTCAACAACATGATCAAGGATTGCCGGGTCAAGGAGCCGTTTTCGGTCGACTTCGCAAAACACGCCGAGGCCATGGGTGCGCTTACGCGGCGGGTTGAGAGCCTTGCGGATCTCGGCCAGGCTGTGGAGTGGGCCAAAGGAACGGATCGCACCACGGTCATCACCATCGTCTCCGATGGCTACACCTGGACACCCGGCGACGCGTGGTGGGACGTCGGCGTACCGCAGGTCAGCGAGCGGGCCGAGGTGCGCGATGCCCATTCCGCGCAAGCCGAAGGCCGCAAGCGGCAGCGCATAGGAGTCTAAGTTTCGGACGCTCCCCGGGGCGTCCTCTGCCGGAACGATGCCACACTCCCTGAGCATTGTTCCGGCAGTTTTTTTCGCGGCGCCAAAGTGGGCGGCGGCAGCTGGAATGATGATGGAGATTAAAGTGAGAGCCAAGCTTGGCATCGCGCCGATCGCCTGGTGGAACGATGACCTCGCCGAATTGAGCGACGACGTTTCGCTGGAGGAGTGTCTACGGCAGGCCCGCGAGGCCGGCTTCACCGGCATGGAGACTGGCCGCCGCTTTCCGATGGACGCTGCGGTGCTCGAGCCCATTCTGAGGCAGCACGGCATGAGCGTCTGCGGCGGCTGGTTCTCCGGCCTGCTGCTTGACGGCGATATCGAAGCGGAGAAAGACCGCATCGCCCAGCAGATGCAACTCTTCAAGGCCGTCGACGCCCCCTGCATCGTCTATGGCGAGACTGCAGGCACCATACAGGGCGACCGCTCCGCGCCGCTTTCCACCAAGCGGCGGCTCTCGGAAGACGAGATCAGAATCTATGGTCGCAAGATGACTGCCTTCGCCGAATGGTGTTCGGACGAGGGCATGCCGATTTCCTACCACCACCACATGGCCGCGCCGATCGAGACCGAGGAAGAGCTCGATTTGCTGATGAAGCATTCCGGCGAGAGTCTGGCCCTGCTCTACGATGCCGGCCACATGGCCTTTGCCGGCGGCGACGTGCTGCGGGTGGTCGACAAGCACCACGCCCGCATTTCGCATGTACACACAAAGGACATCCGCAAGGCGGTCGTGGACGGGCTCGACCGCACCCGGGAAAGTTTTCTCGATGCGGTGGTCAAGGGAGCCTTCACCGTGCCCGGTGACGGCTCGCTCGACTTCGAGGCGATCGTCAAGCGCTTGGCGAGCCACGGCTACGAAGGCTGGTTCGTCGTTGAAGCCGAGCAGGATCCCGTCAAAAGCCCGCCGCTCGAAATGGCGAAGATAGGTCACAAGGAATTGCTGCGGGTCATGGCCGCGGCTGGCTACACAGTGGAGGACAAGGCATGAACCGGATGGATGGTAAGATCTGCGTCGTCACCGGATCGACGCAAGGGTTGGGCGCTGCTATCGCTCGCCAGCTCGCCCAAGCCGGAGCCGCTGGCCTCGTCACACTTGGCCGCAACGAAACCAAGGGTCGCGCGGTCGCCGCCGACATTTCGCACGCAACGGGCGTGCCCGTGCACTATGTCAACGCCGATCTTGGGAATGTCGAGGATTGCCGCCGTGTGATCGCGGAAGCGGAGCGCGTTTTCGGAAGGATCGACGTGCTGGTCAATGCCGGTGCCCGGACGGACCGGGGCACGATCCTCGACACGTCGCCGGAATTGTTCGACGCTCTGTTCGCCGTGAATGTACGCGGACCCTATTTCCTCATGCAGGAAGCTATCAGGCACATGATCGGCCATGGCATCGAGGGTGCGATCTGCAACATCGGCTCGATCTCGCAGCAGGCCGGCCAGCCGTTCATCAACGTCTATTGCGCCACCAAGGCGGCACTGGCGACGCTGACCCGCAACACGGCGTTTTCCGTCATGAAGAACCGTATCCGCGTCAACCAGCTGGATATCGGCTGGATGGCGTCCGATCACGAGCGGGAATTGCAGGCGAGCGAGAAAGGTGATCCCGACTGGGAAGCGAAAGCCGTTGCGAAACTGCCCTTCGGACGCCTGATCGACCCCCGCGAAGCCGCACGGGCGGTAAACTTCCTCGTTTCGGAGGATGCGGGGCTGATGACAGGTGCGGTGGTGGATTACGACCAGACCGTGCTTGGCGCCGCAACCGGCCCGATGGCCGTGCCTGAGAAGGCGATGGCGCTCTGAAGCCATCGGAGCCGCCGAAGCGGAGACGGAAGAAAGCAGCGCCTTGCGGAACCGGGGGCTGCTGTTTCGATAACGGACGAACCGGCGGCCCCGCCGCCAGAAGGAGAGCAAGATGCGGACCATAAAGGGACCAGCTGTGTTTCTGGCTCAGTTCGCGGGCGACGACGCGCCGTTCAACAGCATAGAGGGATTGGCCGGCTGGGCGTCGGCCAAGGGCTTCAAGGGCGTGCAGATTCCGACCTGGGACAAACGCGTCATCGATTTGAAGCAAGCGGCTGAAAGCCAGTCCTATTGCGACGACTATGCTGGCAAGCTGGCCGAACACGGCCTGGTCGTCACGGAACTCGCATCCCATCTGCAAGGCCAACTCGTGGCCTTGCATCCCGCCTACGACCATCCGGCGGATTCCTTCGCGGCACCCGAGGTACGGGGCAATCCGACTGCACGGCAGGCGTGGGCGGTCGACCAGCTTCATCTCGCCGCCAAGGCGTCGAGGCGTTTCGGCATCGACCGCCACGTGACCTTCTCGGGCTCGCTTCTATGGCCATTCCTCTATCCTTATCCGCAATGGACGGACGGGCTGATCGAGGACGGTTTCGATGAGCAGGCGCGGCGCTGGCGGCCAATCCTTGATGCCTTCGACGAGAGTGGCGTGGACCTTTGCTACGAAATCCATCCTGCCGAGGACCTGCATGACGGGCTGACCTTCGAGATGTTCCTGGAGCGCGTCGGCAACCATCCGCGCTGCAACATCATGTACGACCCCAGCCATCTCGTGCTGCAGGCGATCGATTATCTCGCCTACATCGACCACTATCACGAGCGTATCAAAATGTTCCACGTCAAGGATGCCGAGTTCCGGCCGGACGGCAAGACTGGTGCCTATGGCGGCTTCCAGCCCTGGATCCGGCGTGCCGGCCGCTTCCGCTCCCCAGGCGACGGACAGATCGACTTCAAGGCGATCTTCTCGAAGCTCTCCGGCTACGATTTCGACGGCTGGGCAGTACTCGAGTGGGAATGCTGCCTCAAGAATTCAGAGGACGGCGCGGCTGAGGGCGCCCGCTTCATCGCCGATCACATCATTCGCGTTTCCGAACGCGCCTTCGACGACTTCGTCAAGGCCAGTGCGGATCGCACGATCAACGATGCCATCCTGGGTATCGACAGGAGCGCGCGCTCATGACCGCGGATTTTCAGCGACCGCTTCGGCTCGGCATGGTCGGCGGCGGCGAAGGCGCCTATATCGGCAATATCCACCGCATCTCGGCCCGGTTCGATGGCGCCTTCCAACTCGTCGCCGGCGCGTTCGACGCGGACGCAGCGCGTGGCCACCGCTTCGCTGCAACGCAAGGTATCGATCCCGCCCGGTCCTATGACGACTTCAAGGCCATGATCGCGGCGGAGAACGACCGCGAGGATCGTATCGATGTGGTGGCGATCTGCACGCCCAACCACACACATTATCCGATCGCCAAGGCTTTTCTCGAGGCCGGCTACGAGGTGATCTGCGAAAAGCCGCTGACCAACACACTCGAAGACGCGATCGCGCTTGAACAACTGGTGCGCGAGACCGGACGCTTCATGGGCGTGACCTATACCTATTCGGGCTATCCGATGGTGCATGAGGCACGCGAGATGGTGGCGGCCGGCAAGCTCGGCGCGATCCGCGTCGTGCAGGTGGAATATCCCTTGGAATGGATGGCGACGGCCATCGAGGCCGCCGGCAATGTCCAGGCCGCCTGGCGCACCGACCCGAAGCGATCGGGGCGTGGCGGCTCGGTCGGCGACATCGGCACGCACGCCTATCATCTTGCTGGCTTCGTGACCGGGCTGAAGCTTGAAGCTCTGACCGCCGATCTGGCTTCCTTCGTGGAAGGTCGCGTACTTGACGACAACGCCCATGTCCTGTTGCGCTACGAAGGTGGCGCCCGAGGTCTGCTTTGGTCGTCGCAGGTCGCACTCGGCTCTTCGAACGGGATTCGGTTGCGTGTGTTCGGTGAGAAAGGCGGTCTAACCTGGTTCCAGGAGCAGCCGAATGAGCTGATTTTCTCACCGCTGTTCGGCCGCACCGAGACCATCAAGCGGGGTGCTGACGATTTGAGCGAGGCAGCGAAGGTGCGAACCCGCACACCGCCAGGCCATCCCGAGGGTTACCTGGAGGCCTTCGCCAACCTCTATCGCGGCTTTGCCGAAGCAATCCGCGCCCGTCGTGAGGGGCGCGAGGCAACGGCAATCGGATTGAACGTGCCGACCGCTTATGACGGGCTGAAGGGCGTCGCATTCGTCGATGCAGTGGTCGATAGCGCTGAAGCGGAAGGCCAACCCTGGCTGAAACCCTACGCCGTCTGACAGCCATCGCTGCGGCTGCCGGGCGTGATCGTTGTGCTTGCGGCATTTAGGACAAGTCACTTCGCCAGTCGGCTCTCAGAAAATAAGGCAATAGATGTCGATCAGAATAGCAATCATCGGCGCAGGCATCATGGGCGCCGACCATGCCCGGATTGTCGCCGAAGACCTGGCGGGCGCCAGCCTTCAGGTCGTATGCGACGCCTCACCGGAGCGGGCTCGAAAGGTGGCAGAGGCCTATGGCGCGACCGATGCCTCCACGGACCCCGTGGAGACCATCCGGCGTAGCGACGTTGACGCCGTGCTTATTGCCAGCCCCGACGACACCCACGCACCGCTGTCGCTCGCAGCGATCGAGGCCGAAAAGCCGGTACTCTGCGAAAAGCCGTTGTCGCAGAACTCGAAGGAGTGCCTGGCTGTGATCGAGGCGGAAGTGTCGCGCGGCCGACGGTTCGTCCAGCTTGGTTTCATGCGCCGCTTCGATCCGGCCTATCGCGACATGAAGGCGGCGCTCGACGACGGCTCGCTTGGGCGGGCGATCATGATGCATAACTTCCACCGGAACGTGGAAGCGCCGGCGAACTTCACCGGCCAGATGGCGATCACCAATTCCGCCCCGCATGAATTCGACGTCGCGCGCTTCGTTCTGGGCGCCGATCATACGGCAATCTCGGTTTTCCAGCCGGGAGGCGTCGACGCATCGAAGACTGGCGCACCGGTCTTCATGGTTCTCGAAACAGACAAGGGTCAGCTCGTCAACATCGAGATCAACAACAACGCCGCCTATGGCTACGACGTGCGCGGCGAACTTGTCGGCGAAAAGGGATCGATCTTTCTGAATGTACCTGCCGCAACGCGGCAAAACGGCGCTCTCATGGCCTTCGAGCGCTATGCATCGGATTGGCGCCCGCGTTTTGCCGAAGCCTACCGGCACCAGGACAAGGCTTTCCTTCACTTCGTTCGCACAGGGGAATTTCCGGCGGTCGCCGCGGACGTTTGGGACGGCTACTGCACGGCTCTGGTCGCCGAAGCCGGTGCCAAGGCCCTTAGGGAGGGTCGGCGTGTCACCATAGCGAGGGCGGAAAAGCCGTCCCTCTATGACCGGTAGAGGATAGAGAGATGAAACTGGGCTTCGTTTCCGACAGCCTTGGCGGCATGGCTTTCCATGCACTTCTCGACCATGCCGCACGCCTTGGCGTCTCTGGGGTCGAGGTGAACACGGGCGGTTGGTCGACTGCGCCCCATTTCGACCTG
Source organism: Mesorhizobium sp. ISC25 (assembly GCF_042295465.1). Classification (NCBI taxonomy): domain Bacteria; kingdom Pseudomonadati; phylum Pseudomonadota; class Alphaproteobacteria; order Hyphomicrobiales; family Phyllobacteriaceae; genus Mesorhizobium; species Mesorhizobium sp. ISC25. The sequence goes on from NZ_CP135442.1 coordinate 136,986, forward strand.
AAGACGATGAAGGCAAGCGCGGACGCGCGCCGGAGCTTCGCCAAAGCCTTCGAAAGCCACGGCCTCGAAATCATTGCGCTCAACGCCAACGGCAATCCGCTGCATCCAACCCAGCCAGAGCAAGCCGACTGCCTGAAGGACACGATCCGCATCGCCGGCGAGATGGGGATCAAGACCATCTGCACGATGTCCGGCCTGCCGGCAGGACGCAAGGATGACCTCATGCCAAACTGGGTGGTCTCCTCCTGGCCGCCGGAGACGCAAGAGATCCTACGCTACCAGTGGGATGAGAAGCTTTTGCCTTTCTGGACGGAGATTGCGAAACTTGCCAGGGAATGCGGCGTCGAACGCATTGCGCTGGAGCTTCACGGAAACCAGTGTGTCTACAATGTTCCGTCGCTCCTCAAGCTGCGAACGGCCATCGGTCCGGTCATCGGCGCAAATCTCGACCCGTCGCATCTGTTCTGGATGGGCGCGGATCCACTCGTTGCGGCCGAAGCGCTAGGTGAGGCCGTCTATCATGTCCATGCCAAGGACACGATGCTCAACGCGCCGGTGCAGGCCAGGACCTCGCTTTTGGAAAACGGCTCTCTGGTGAATATCTCTGCCCGCAGCTGGTCCTACATCACCCTTGGCTTCGGCCATAGCGAGGAATGGTGGCGGCAATTCTGCTACCGGCTGACAATGGCGGGCTATGACGGCTGGCTTTCAATCGAACATGAAGACGTTTTGCTCAACAGCCTCGAAGGGTTGGAAAAATCCGTCGCCCTGCTCAAAGGCGTGGCGCCCGTAGCTCCGAGCGATTTCAAGCCACAGGCGATTTGATCGCTGCACGCGGAGCGACGATGGCAGCATTCGATCTCAAGGCATGAGCGGGAAAGGCAAGCAGCTCGCATCGGCTATTCGCCGGAGCAGAGAAAGTTCTCCGCGTCATTGATGTCTCCAGCGCCCTGGTAACGGGCGACCTGAGGATAGGCGCACAGCGGCCGGGTCCGCATGACGATCCCATCGCTGACCTTGGATGCAAGAATGCGCTCCGGCGCCTCGCCATGTTCGACCCATCGATCGATCGTGCCGAGCTTGTTGAAAGTATCGCATGCCGCGGCGCCAAGGCAGTGTCCCATCCCGGGGATGGTGAACAGGCGGCCGAAGGCGCTAGCCTCCGGACCCGCATTGCGCAGCACCGCCTGGTAATAACCGATCAGTTCCTCCGGGTTATGTCCGTCGTTCCAGCCGATGTAGAAGATCAGCTTGCCGCCGCGAGCCATGAAAGGCGTCAGGTCGGCATCGACATGCATCAGCGGGCCGACCTTGGCGGCGGCCGTCGCTATATCCTTGTCCCAATCCAGCGTCGTCCAGTCCCAGTCCGGGTTCTCGAAGGCCGCGTACTTGAACAGGTCCAACGCTACTGGAAACGGCTTGCCATCCGCTGCGAAGCCGGCCTCGCCGCCTTTCGCCGGTCCCGGAAAGATGAGCTCGCCGTTGCGCGGATTGGCCGGGCCGATATAGATCTGTTCCAGCATGCGGACTTGCGGTGCAGTCAGGCAGTCCGGGCCGTCGGCGCCTATGCACAGCAACTGCCTTGGCTGGAATGCACATTTGTCGGGCTCGTCGACGAAGCCCTGCTTGAGACCAATCGGCGAGGCGCATTGCTTCATCACGGCATCGTTCACCATGGCGAATTTGGGCTTGGGGATCTGCATGTCCGGATTGCGGTCGCTGATCCAGCCGGCCCAGAGCTGCTCGGCATTGAAATTGACGATCGGATTGGGCGGCGCGCCGACGACGATGCCGTCATAGTCGTCGGGATACCGCTTGGCTTCGATCAACCCTTCGAGTCCGCCGAGCGAGCAGCCGATCCAGTAGGACCGGACGGGGCCCGTGGCGTAAAAGGACTTGATGATCGCCTTGGCCGCGACTGTCATCAGGTGATCGGCGCGATACGCATAGTCGATCAGCTTCTCGGGGTGGCCGAGCGCGAAGCGTCCGCCCTGGCCTTCCGGGGTGGCGCTGTCATGCCCGGTGTCGGTGCTTGCGGTGGCATATCCCTCCACAAGCCCGCTCACCATGCCCGACACCATGATAGATCCGGCCCAGCCGAAATTGCCGACGCCAAGGAACTTGCCGTTCCAGCCAGCCACCGGCAGCCAGACCTCTACCCTGATGGCTGAATCGCTGCTGGGTTTCAGAGTGGCCGCCACGCGGCAGAACGCGGGGTTGGGCGCTTCCTTGGTGTGGCCGGCCACGTTCATCCCTGGCTGGTTCATGATCTGCGAAAGCGGGTCGTCTGGCATCTGGTACTGGCCTGCAGCCACCAGCTCCGCGGCCGTGACCATCGCGTCTGGCAGCGCCAGCTTGGCCAGTTCGTCGCAGGACACGACGGGTGAGGCTGCCTGCGCGGCAAACGGAAGTGCCATCACCAGCAGGCCGACACCGACGACTTGCCACATCCTTGACCATCGCATGACGGATCGAGCACCTCCGCTGAAGCAATACCGGATTTTCACAGCAGCCCAGGTTTGCAGGCGATTACGACCTTCCAGTTTCCACCGATCGTTTCAGCGTGCTTGGGGTTTGAACCCAAAGCAAATCAGAAATTCTGCTGACCCATGGCCTTTTCGATCAGCTTGTCGATCGATACGGCCAGCACGAGAAGCAGTCCCGTCACGATGAGGCGAACGTAGTTCTCGACGCCCATCAGGTTGAGCCCGTTCTGGACTGTTCCGATGACCAGCGCGCCCAACAGGGCCGCGTGAATGGAGCCGCGGCCGCCGAACAGGCTGACGCCGCCAATGACGGTGGCGGCAATCGATTCCAGAAGCAATGTGCCGCCCCCTACCCCGCCACCGGAGAAGACCCCAACGCCCAGCGCCCGCGATGCGCCCAGTACGCCAGCCAACGCTGCGATTCCGCCGGCAATGGCGAAGGCCGCCATCTTGATACGCGCAACCTTGACGCCGGCCCGGCGCGCGGCCTCGTCATTGTTGCCGACCGCATAAAGGTAGAGGCCGAACCGGGTTTCCTTGAGGATATATCCGCCTATCCCGAGCAGGATCGCAAAGATCAGCACCACGACCGGTATGCCCTGATGTGCGTTGAGGATCGTCACGACGATGGCGCCAAAAATCGCGGCCGCGCCGAGCGGCAGCACAAATCGGCTGAACAGGGAAGCTTCCAGACCGGCACGTTTTCTACGAGCGATGCCTGACAGGACCAGAGCGGCAAACGCGACGAGCCCGATCACCAGCGCGGCCCATGAAGTGATCCCGGAAATCTTGGTCTCGGCGATCTTGTCGATACCGGTTCCCATCAACCCGTAGCGGGCGGTCGGCGGCAAAAGGACAAGTTGCAAGCCATTGAGGGCCAGACCGAGCCCCAGCGTCACCACGAAGGACGGTACGCCCACAAACGTGACCCAACGCGCCGAAAAGCTGCCGATAGCAGCACCCATGACGATTGCGACCGCCACTGCCTGCCATGGCGAAACGCCGTAGTCGACGACCAGCTTGGCCATCAGGACTGATGTCACGCCGTTGATCGCCGCGACCGACAAATCGATTTCCTTGACCAGCAGCACGAACATCAGACCGATCGCCATGATGCCCACAACCGTGCTCTGGACGAGCAGATTCGACAGGTTCTGCGGTGTCAGGAAGACATTGCTCTGGAGCGCGAAGAACACCCATAGCGCCACGAGCCCGATTATGACGGGCAGTGCACGCATGTCGCTGTTGAGCACTTCGCCGATGGTGCGGCGTTTGACGTCACCGGAAGCGGCGGCCGAGTTTGCCATTTTTGACGTATCCTTCTGATACTTTTCGCCCGACGGGGCTCAGCCAGCGAGGTTGACTGCCTCGTTGCCACCGACCATCGCGTTGACCACTTGCTCGCCTGTCACTTCACTCGATTTGAAACTCGCGACGTTCGCGCCCAGGCGCATGACCTCGATGCGGTCCGTGGCGTTAACGACGAAATTGTGGATGTCGTGGCTGACCACGACGATACCGAGCCCATCGTTGGCCAGCGTGCGGACCAGGGCCGAGACCTGTTCGGCCGCGGAGTGGCTGAGCGCGGCTGTCGGCTCGTCGAATATGACGACCTTCGGCGTCCACAAGATGGAACGTGCGATGGCTATGTTCTGTCGCTGTCCGCCGGACATTGCTCCGACCGGACGCGTCAGCGACAGCTGGCCAAGTCGCATGCGCGTCAGCACCTCGCGGGCACGAACTTCGCATTCGGCGCGACGGATCCGTCGGCCGAACCATGCCGGGCCGGTCAGCTCGCGCCCGAGAAACAGGTTCTGCACGGCGTCCAGATTGTTGCAGAGCGCGAGATCCTGATAGACGGTCTGGATCCCAAGGGCGGTGGCGTCGGCAGGGCTGGCGATCTTCGCCGGTTGGCCTTCGATGCTGTACTCACCGGAGTCGAAGCCGAACACGCCGGCCATGATCTTGACGAGCGTGGACTTGCCGGCGCCGTTGTCGCCAACCAGGGCAACCACCTCGCCGGCATGGACGTCCACGGAAGCCCCCAGAAGGGCATGGACCGACCCGAACGATTTACGGATGTTGCGCATCGATATAAGCGGCGTGGATTGGTTCGCCGCATGAATATCGGCGCCGCCGCGGGTTGCTGCCGCTTTGACCATCAGGCTCCTCCCATCAGGTGACCGAAGGACAGCGAGTACCGCTGTCCTTCGGTCGATCTCGCTATTTGTTGTTTTTCTTGCAGACTTCGGTGTCTTCGATGCCCTTGCAGATTTCTGGCCAGGTCCAGACGCCAGCGGTGACGACGTCCGAGAGATTGTCCAGGGTGATGTTCTTCACCGGCAGGAAGACCGCCGGCACATCCATGAACTTGTTGTTCACCTTGCCATTGATCAGATCCTTTGGCACGCCCTTGCCATCCAGAATCGACGCCACGACGTCCGCCGCATAGGTCGCTTCAACCTTGAGATCCTTGAGCACGGAGTTGTCCTGCCATCCCTGCGCGACGTACCGGAGCGCCTCGACGGTCGCATCCTGTCCGCCGGTCACCAGCTTGTCGCCAGGCTTGGCTCCCTGGCTGATCAGAGCGGCAACCGAGCCGCCGGTCGTACCGTCGTTCATGCCGAGGAAGACATCGACATCACCACCATTGCGTGTCAGGCAGTCCTCGGCGAAGGATTGAGCCAGCGCCGGATCCCAGTTCTGCGTGTACTGTTCGCAGACGACCTTCACCTTGCCGGAATCGATCAACGGCTGAAGAAATTCGTTCTGGCCCTTTTCATACTGGCCCGTACCGTATTCGCCCTCATTGCCCTTCACGCGCGCAACCTTGACCGGCGACTTCTTCATCGCGCTGATCAGCTCAGCGGCTCGCTTGCCCTGCGCTTGGCCAACCGACAGCGAGTCGAAGACGACGTGCGCTTCGGCCTTGCCGCCGACCGCATCGTGATCATAAAGGACCACCGGCACCTTCGCGTCGGCTGCGGCTTTGAGACTGCCAGCGGCGAGGTTGGCGTCCGTTGCCGCAAGCACGATCACGCTGGCGCCCTGGGTGATGGCGTCTTCGACCAGCCGCTGCTGCCGCGCCGGATCCCCTTCGCCATTCTGCACGGTCACCTGAGCGTTCGGCGCCTTCTCCTTCATCGCCGCGACAAAGAACGGCGCGTCCCGACTGGTAAAGCGGATTGTCGTGGTGTTCGGCAGCAGAAAGAACACTTTCTTGGCATCTTGAGCATGTGCCGTCGCCAAGGCGCCGGCCATCGCAGTCGCCGCTAGAAATGCAGTCAGAAGTCGCTTCATAGTTTCCTCCCATGGAACACTCGGTTCGCCCCTCCTCACAACGGCGCCGGACATCTCCCGGGCCGGGCTGAGGATGGACTGCAACGAAAATTGCAAGATATAAATATTCCGCAACGAACAATGTGTCAACGATGCGACAATGAAATTGTTGCGCCTTGCAAAATGCGCAATTTCTATTGCGACATGTGCACACGAGTGCACCTGGGAGCCTTGGCCGCAATCGGAATGGCCAACATGGGAGGTCCGGTTGGCCTCGGGGAACCGCTACTGCCCGGTGACGGTCGGTATGCGCGGACTGACCGCGTTGTTTTGCAGTCGCGCCGCGAGTGCAACCGTCAGCGCCTGGGCGAGGCACATCGGGGCAGCAAGTGAACGGGAAAAGGTATATTCATGCTCCGGTACCGCGAAGAGAACATTGGCGCTCTTGGCCAGCGGAGACAGCGTGCTGTCGGAAATGGCAATGATCGGAACTTCGCTGCGCGCCGCCTCTTCCACGACATTGACGACTTCATTGGCGTAGAAGCGAAAGGACACGGCAAACAAGACATCGGTCTTGCGGATCATGCGCGCCATATGCGTGGCCAATCCGCCGCCCGGATCAAGCAGCACGCAACGTTTGCCCAACATCGTCAGGATATAGCGGAGAAGTTCGACCACAGGCGTCGATCGCAACTGCCCGATCAGATAGATCGCGTCGGCTTTTTCGAGAAGGGTCACGGCCTTGGCCAGGTCCTCGGGCGGTATCTGCGTCAGCATATCCTGCAGCGAGGCGATGTCGCGGACCACGAGGTCGCGCATGAATCCGACTTCGCTACGATCTGTTCGCGCTCCCAATTCGCCTTCCAGCGCCTTGATACGGGCCTCGAAGCCGGGTGCGGCGGTCGACAGACGCTTCTGAAAAAGGGACTGGAGTTCCTTGAAGCCTTCATAGCCGAGCGCCTGCGCAAAGCGCACGAAGCTCGAAGCATGTACTCCGCTGCTATCCCCAATCGCATTCACCGACCTGACAGCGACATCGTTAGGATTCTGAGTGAGATAGAGCGCGATCTTCTGGTAGGATTTGCTCATTTCATCGTAGCGATCGTGGATGAGCCGGATCAGCTCCTCATAATCACGCGGCGCTTCAGTGGTCGGTTTCATGTTGCACTCTTTCGCAATATTCATTGCACAATGACGCGTCTGCGTCGATTCCGCCAGTGAAATCAGTTGCAACATTGTTGAAGCAAAAGCGCGTGCAGCTCAGATCAAAATTGGCAGGTCTGCCTAGCTCGACGCCGGTGGCGGCGAATAAGCCCGAGCCGCCTCATACCCTAGATGCCAGGATCGGGAGGGCCAACGCGCGATGCTTCGCCCGAGGCCGTGCCTTGCTACCGCCTTGAGGGTCGACTGGCCTTCACCCCGACGCTGTTGCGGCTCGCTCCATCTGATTCACTGTCGGCAATCAGCGAAAGGTAGCGCTCAAGAGCCTTCGAGAACTTGGCTCGCCAGATCTCCTGCGCAGTGCGGATATCTCCGTCGCGCAAGCTTTCGAGTAGCTTGACGACATACTTCTCGGCGTCGCCCTTTCGGTCGGTATAAACGACCCCCAGTTGTTGGTTGAAGCGCCTCACATCTGCGGTCAGCTCGGAAAAGTAGCGGATGGTCCGCTGCAATCCCGTCGCATCGATGATCGCCTGCTGGAACTCAAGATCGTTGCGAACGGTCTCGGCCTGGCTATCGAGATTTGCGAATTTGACGGCATTCTCAGCTAATTTTTCAAGGCGCTTGATGTCAGCTGAGGCCAGGCTACCTGGTTCCGCGAGCAGATGGTCCAGGGCAATTTTTCCCAGGGCCATCCGGATATTGTAGACTTCGATGACGCTGTCTGCGTCCACCGCCCTGACAGATGCTCCCTTGTTCCGCTTGATCTCGACGAACCCTTCGCGAGCAAGCAGGCGCAACGCTTCGCGGACCGGATGCCGGGAGACGTTCAACATGTCGGTAAGCTGTTGCTCGACGAGCCGGTCGCCGGGCTGGAAGTGCCCGGCAATGATCGCGTTCCGGATTTGCTCCGCAGCGAACTGCGTGCTTTCCATTTGCGTCATGGGAGCCAGAATGGCGCCTTTTTCATTTGCGTGTCGCATCAAGATCCTCCTAAGGCGACAGCAGGAGATCGGCTGCACGGGCATTCGGAATGTAGACTATATACGAATGCAATTATCCAATGAGAAGCCTCCCACTAAGCTATCCCTACGGAACAAGTGGAAAACGGTCTGTCTCGCCTGACTTTCAGTTAGAGCGAGATCGACACGTTCTTCACCGGAAGGGCGCCAGCACCACGATACGCAGTAATCTCGATTTCGAAGAGATACTCTGGTCCGCCCAGCAGGCCGCAGCTGACGCAGCTTGCTGGATCGATGCCCCCGAACTTCTCGCCCATATAGGCCATGACTTCCGGGACGTCTTCCTGGCGCGGAATGAAGATGCGCCGCCGCACCACATCCGCAAGGCTGCTGCCGACCGCCTTAAGCGCGCCTTCGACGTTCTTCATCGCCCGCCTTGCCTGCTCGATCGCCGTCACCGGCATCGCACGGGTTTTGTAGTCGCGCCCTGCGGTCAGGGACATGAAGATCCAGTTGTCGAGGGCGACGATCCGCGAGTAGCCTTCCTTCTCTTCAAGGATGCTGCCGGATTTGAGTTTCACGAGTCCCATGCGGTTCTCCATTGCTGATCAGATCGAGATGCCGCCGTCGATCGCCACCGTCTGGCCGGTGATCAGCGCGCCGGCGAAACCGAGGAAGACGATCAGCTCCGCGACATCCGCCGTGGTGCAGACTTTCTTCAGAGGTGTGCTGGCGAGGGTGCTTTGACGACGCTCCTCCGACCATTCGATCGCCCACGAACTTTCGACGACGCCGGGCGCCACAGCATTGACACGCACATCGGGAGCGAGCGCACGCGCCAGGTTCTTCGTCAGGTTGATAACGGCAGCCTTGGAGCCGCTATAGGCGATGGTGCTGGCGACGGCGCCGAAGCCGGCGATGGAAGCAGTGTTCACGATTGAACCTTTGGCCGCCTTGAGAGCAGGCGCCGCGGCCTTCGAGCACCTGAAAACGCTCATCAGGTTGACGTTCAGCAGACTTGCCCAAAGCTCCTCCGTTATCCCGTCCAGGTCGTTGATCGGGACAGGGATCTTCACGCCCGGTATTCCCGCGTTGTTGACGAGCAGGTCGAGACGGCCGAGCTTCGCCACCGCCTCGAGCACCATTGCCTTGGCCTGCCCGGCATCGCCGACATCGCCTGGAGCACCGATGACGTCGAGCCCCTTCTTTTGGAGCTCAGCGAGAGCAGCCTCGCCCCGCTGGTCCGTCGGCAGATAGTTGATCGCGACCTTGGCACCGGCCTTGGCCATCATGCGCGCGGTTTCGAGGCCGATGCCCGACGCGCCCCCGGTGACGAGCGCTGTCTTTCCCGCGAGATTGAACGAGATCATGAGTTACCCTTCGATGCTGCGTTTGGATGGAATTCGCTAGAGCAGTTCACCGTTTCACGGAAACGGCGAACCGCCCTAACTCTTTGTTTTGACGCAATTCCGGACGGAAAACCGTTCACACTTTTCCTGGAATTGCTCTAGGCGACTGAGCTTCTGACGATTTCAAGGGGCGTGCGCTTCTCGCGTCGCAGGAACTTCTGTGTCTGTTCTTTGCGGGGATGGTCGATCACCTCTTCGGCCGTGCCGATTTCACAGACTTCGCCCTGGCAGAGAAAGGCCACACGGTCCGCCGATTCCCGGGCGAAATTGATATCGTGTGTGACAACCACCATCGTCATGCCTTCGCTCTTCAGGAGACGCATGGTCTCAAGCACTTCGCCGACAAGTTCGGGATCGAGTGCGGAGGTGACCTCGTCGAAGAGCATGTAGCTCGGCTCCATCGCAAGCGCTCGGGCGATGGCGAGACGCTGCTGCTGGCCGCCTGAGAGCTGAGATGGCAAGCTGCCGCCCTTGTCGCCGAGCCCCACATGCTCGAGGTGCTTCCGCGCAAGTGCGCGCGCCTCCGCGCGGCTGCGCTTTGCGACCACCCGGGGTGCTAGCGCGACATTTTCCAGCGCCGTGAGGTGTGGGAAGGCGTTGTATTGCTGGAACACGATGCCCAGCTTGCAGCGCAACTTGTTGATATCCGTCTTCGGATCGTGGACGCTGATGCCGTCGACGAGGATCTCGCCGCCCTGGATCGGTTCGAGCCCGTTGATGCATTGCAGGAGCGTTGATTTTCCCGACCCGCTCGCGCCTATGAGGCAGACGAGCTCGCCCTTTTCGATCGTCAGATCGATGCCCTTGAGCACCGTCACCGATCCGAAGGCCTTCTGGACGTTGCTGATGCGGATCATACGCGGACCTTTCTTTCGAGGTGCCGGCTGTACCGGGAAACAGGATAGCAGATAAGGAAATAGAAAAGCCCGGCCCCCATCAGCAGCAGCCAGGTCTCATGTGTCCTGGTGATGAGTATTTGGGTGGAACGCATATATTCGATGTAACCGACCACGCCCGCAAGAGCGCTGTCCTTGATCAGGCTGAGAACGAGGCCGATCCACGGAGTCAGGGCCGTCCTGAATGCGAGCGGCATGGATATGTACAAAAGCTCCTGGTAGCCGTTCATGCCGAGTGAGCGAGCGCTCTTGCGGTATTGAACCGGGACCGAGAGGAGGCCCGCCCGGACCACCTCGGCAGTTACAGCCGACATCCAGGCACCGAGCGCGACGGTACCGAACCAAAAGGGTGAGGTGCCGAAGCCCAGGATCGACAGAAAGCTGTTGGCAAGGATCAGCTGGATGATCATCGGCACGCTGCGCAGGATGTCGATGAAGGGAGCCGTGGCGACCCTCACGGTCACGGAGACGGTGCGCAACCAGCCAAGGACGATGCCGGCAAGGGTGCCGGCAAGGGTTGCCGCGGCGGCCAGCCTGACGGTGTTGAGCAGCCCCTGAGCCAGGAAATAGGCATCCGACCAGGCGAGGCCTTGGTTTGCGAAGGAAAACTGCATCCCTAGCTCCTGTATATGAGCCGAAAGGCTATTTGGGACGTGAACTGCAGTCCTTTGGCGATGAGGTAATAGATCAGCGCCGTAACCAGAAAGAACTCGAATGTCCGGAAGGATGCCGACTGCGCGTACTGTGTGGCGCCCGAGAGCTCCTGCAGTCCGACCAGCATGCCAAGCGAGGTGTTCAGCATTCCCCAGATGCCTTGTGTGACATAGGCAAGGAAGATCACCTTGAACATCTGCGGAAAGATCACATGGATAAGGCTCTGCGGGCTGGTCATGCCGAGTGAGCGCGAAGCTGACATCTGCTGTGGGGGGATGGCGTTGAGGCCACCCCTGAAAATTTCCGTCATGTAGCCTGCGTTGTTGAAGGAAACGGAGATGAGGACGGCGGCGTAGCTGGGGATGTTGATGTGGAAGGCACCCAGCCCGAAATAAAAGAGATAAAGCTGAAAGACGGCGGGCGTGTTGCGCGACAGCTCCACCCACCAGGTCGAAAAGCGGTAGGCCCATCCCTCGCCCTGCTGGCGCGCGACGGCCATCGGCATGGCAATTAGTGTGCCGATGATGAAGGCAAGGACGGTGATCTGGATCGTCACCCAGGCTCCGGCCAGCAGCAGGGGCAGTGAATCCCAGACGATGGACCAGTAGAACTGATAGCCGTTCATGCCAATCATCCCATGCTCATGCCGGCAGGGCTTTCCTGCCGGCATGAGCCCTGTGGTTAGAAGTTGATGCCTTCAGCTGTCAGCGGCGGCAACGGACCATTACCGTAGTACTTGTGGTACACCTCGGCCCAACGCCCATTCGAAACCTGAGTGAACACGAAAACGCGCGCCCAGTTGAGGAATTGCTGGTCGTCACGTTTGACGGCAATCGATCCGAAGTCGGCGAGAGGGGCAAGTCCGGCCATCACGAACTCCGGGAACTGACCACTTTGCGATAGCGAGTTGAAGACGGCGACATTGATCACGATGGCGTCGATCTTGCCCTGCTGCAGAGCCAGGAAGGTTTCCGCATCGCTCGCAAAGCCGGTGTAGGTCGCGCCCGTGCCCTGCCAGCCCTTGCCCAGCTCATCCTTGAAGAGTTGCTCAGGCGTGGTGCCGACGACACCACCAAGCTTCTTGGATGCCAGGTCGGAATATTTGGCGATGCCGGTGTCCTTGCGGGTCACGACTGCCATGACGTTATTGGTGTATGGCTGGGTAAACGCCACGGTCAGCGCACGTGCCGGGGTCGGCGTAGTCGAGGCGATAAGGACGTCGATGCGGTTCGAAACCAGTGCCGGGATACGATCCGGCGACGGCGTCTCGATGATTTCCGGTTCTGCGCCAAGCGACTTTGCCATGTCCTTACAGTACGTCACGTCATAGCCGTCGGGCTCGTTGTTCGAGTCGCGGAAGCCGGCAGGCGGACTGTCCAGCATGATGCCACAACGCAGCTTTTTGTTCTTGATGATCGTGTCGAGCGCGGAGTCGGCATGCGCCTGACCAGCCAGCGTGAATGTGGCGACTGCCGTGGCCAGCAGAGCCCTCATAACCATTTTCATCTCATTCCCCTTTTCTTTGTTACAGACCAAGTTGTTGGCTGAGCATTTGTGAGGCCGCTCAACTCGCCTTTCTCGCCAGCCCGGGTGTCACGCCGAGAGCTTCGATAGGTCCCACTTCCTTCTCGATCAGCGGCACGACTTCGTTCTTGAATCGAACAATCGAGCGATGCGCCAACTCGATTGGCATGCAGCCAAAGGAGAAGTTGCAGGTGTAGTTGCTTGGATTGAGACGTTTGATGTCCGCAACCATCTTCTCGGCAACGGTGTGCGGATCGCCCACCACCATGTTGTCGGCATATTGGTCGAGCGTGTACTCGCCTTCGTACGCCTGGTTGCTGATGTAGCTGTTGTCGTCCAACGGCGGTGAGGCCTGGCGCAGATAGTGCGCCATACGCCCCACGTATCGGGCACGCTCCGCCACGGCCAATGCCTCGCTGCGGCTGTCTGTTATGGCCAGGTACTGCATGATCGCCAAGGGCTTGGTCGAAGGCTGCTCGCCGATGGACGTCCAGGCGTCGTTGAGTCCATCGACCATCTTGTAGAGCACGGGCGATCCGAGCGTGCTGGCGGCAAGGAAAGGGACCGCCTTCCACTTCTTGAAGCGTTCTAGGAGCTTGGGGTGGGAGGAGGTCACAAAGATCGGCGGCAGAGGCTTCTGCTGGGTGCTGATCGCAAAGTGGGTCTTGGGGAGGGAAATGTACTTTCCGTTGTACTCGACCTCGCCATCGACGAGCGCCTTTTCGATGACGTCCCAATACTCAAGGAAAACGTCGACCCTGTCGTCCAGCACGACATTGTAGCGATCGAACTCATAGCGCTGATAGCCGGTACCCATGCCGATGACGAGGCGGCCTTCGGTCTGTGTATCGGCGACCGCGATCTCCTGGGCGACACGAAGCGGATTGTAGAGCGGCAGCACGATAACGCCCGGGCCTAGCTTGATCTTTTTGGTCCATCCGGCCGCGTAGGAGCACATCATCAGCGGCGACGGAGAGCTCGAATAGTTGGCGAAGTGGTGCTCGGCGAACCACGCAACGTCGAAGCCGAGCTCATCGGCGGTCTCCACCATCTTGCGCGTGTCGCGCATCACGCCCGGTGCGCCGTCGGGATGATCGCGAAGTGTCATCAGGTTAAAAAGACCAAGCTGCATTCATTTGCTCCTAAGATCCCTCGGCGACGGCTGTCGACGTTGGCAAACAGTCCTATCCAGCCTTCTGCAGGACCATGGGTGAAGTCAGCGCGTAGGCGCCGTTCTGGTAGATCAGCGGGTCGACATCGGAGGCAAATGCCACCCCTGCGACCCGTCCGATGATGATGTCGTGCGTGGCATAGGATATCGCCTGATCCATTTCGCAGAACAGGTTCGCCTGGGCGCTTGCCAGGTAGGGGATGCCGTCCTTCTCGCTCCACTCGCCAATATCGAAACGCCTCTCGGCTGGCCGTCCGCCGCTGAAAGAGTTGGATATGTCGGCTTGCGAGGCCCGAAGCACGTTGATGCAGTATTGCCCCTCTTCCTTGAGCGGCACGTTGATCGACGAGTTGCGGTTGACGCAGGCAAGGATCGAAATGGGAGCGAAGCTGAGCGGCGTGACCGACGTGACGGTGATGCCATATCGGCGCCCATCGTGCCTGCACGAGATCACGCAGACCGTGGACGCCACGCGCCGCATTGATTGCCGGAAATGCTCGGTACTCAGGTCCTGCGAGAGCATTTTTGCTTCCTTGTTCCCAGCTCTAAGATTGCAGATTATCTACAATCCGTCAACGTATTTTTTGGGCGATTTGACCCATACGAAATTGCCTTGCCTATTGGTGGTCGCCGTGTGCCCCGTCCGGCCCGGGAAGCGGGAATTGTCTGGCCAGATCCGCGACTTGGTCCTGAGACAGATACCGAGGGTTGAGACCATGAAGCAGAAGGTAAAGCTTTGCTGTCTCCTCGAGCTCCTCGATCGCAAAGACAGCACCCTCGAGGTCCTTGCCGGCCACGACTGGTCCATGGTTTGCCAGCAGGACCGATGTATATTTGCCGGCCAATCCTTTGATGGCCCCGGCGACCGCCGGGTCGCCCGGTCTGAAATACGGCACCAGCGCCGTTCGGCCGGCGCGCATGAGGTAGTACGGCGTCATCGGCGGCAGCACCGACTTCGGATCGATCTCGGGAAGCATCGTGACGGCGACCGAGTGCGTCGAATGCAGATGCACGACAGCCCGAGATCCTTTGACCGTGTCGTAGAGCGCGGAATGCAGCGGAATCTCCTTCGTCGGCTTGTCGCCCGAGACCAGATTGCCATTTGCATCAAGGCGGGAAATGGACGCCGGATCGAGAAATCCGAGCGAGGCGTTTGTCGGGGTAACGAGCCAGCCGCCTTCATCGAGCTGAACCGAGATGTTTCCCGACGAACCGGGCGTGAGTCCGCGATCGAACAGCGATCTACCGAAGCGGACAATCTGTTCCCGGAGCTTCGTCTCACGCATCCCTGTCACCCGAGATTTTGGAAGCTTGGCATAGGGCCAACGCACTGAATGTGCCGCGGACGTCGACCTGGAAATCTCGAAAAGTACGGCGGCGACCCGTTGCAGATTGTAGATAATCTGCATTATAGATGAAGGGAAAGCAAGAGGTCGGATCGGAATGTCTGCTGACGAAAGCGCGGAAAAATCAAACGTCGCCGTCATCGGCTTAGGCTCGATGGGGTTCGGCATGGCGAATTCGCTCGTGCGATGCGGACATTCTGTCGTCGGCTACGATCCGTCTGCGACAGCGAGGGAAAAGTTGGCAGCCACCGGCGCACGGATTGCCACCTCGCCCGGCGACGCGGCCACCAATGCGAGCGTCGTCCTTTGCGTCGTCGTGAACAGCGCGCAGACCGACGCGGTGCTCTTTGGCGACGGCGGCGTGTTTCCGATGATGGCGCCGGGTTCCGTATTCATTTCATCAGCGACAATGGCGCCAACGGAGGCAAAACGCCTGTCGTCGCGCCTTGCGGAGCGCGACATCCTCTATCTCGACGCCCCGATCTCGGGCGGTGCGGCAAAAGCTGCGAGCGGCGCCCTGACGATCATGGCGTCGGGTAGCCCAATTGCGTTCGACCAAGTTCGGCATGTCCTGGACGCAATAGCAACGAAGGTCTACCGCCTGGGCGATGAGCCCGGCATCGGTGCTTCGGTGAAGATGATCAACCAGCATTTGGCAGGAATCCATATCGCGGCCGCCTGCGAGGCCATGGTGCTCGCGTCAAAGCTCGGCTTGGACCTCTCCACCGTCTACGAGGTCATAACCGCCTCCGCGGGCAATTCCTGGATGTTCGAGAACCGTGTCCCGCACATCCTTGATGGTGATTACAGGCCGCTGAGTTCGGTTGAGATATTCGTCAAGGATCTGGGCATCCTCGAGGATATTGCTCGGGCCGAACGGTATCCCGTGCCGCTCGCCGCAGCTGCCCTCCAGATGTATCTCGCCACCGCGGGCGCAGGCATGGGACGCGACGACGACGCTTCGGTTGCGCGCACCTACGCCGCGCTATCGGGCGTATCGCTGCCCTCGACCAAGGCGGCATCATGATCGATCTCGCCGCATGATACGCTTCGCCGCCAACCTCACCATGATGTTCACGGAATGGTCGTTCCTCGACCGCTTCGAGGCGGCCGCGGAAGCCGGCTTCGGAGCCGTGGAATTCCTGTTCCCCTATGAATTCGCACCTGAAACCGTCGGCAGCCGACTGAGGGCATGCGAGCTCGAACTGGCCTTGTTCAATCTTCCTCCCGGAGACTGGGCTGCGGGCGAACGCGGCATCGCTGCCTTGCCGCATCGCTTCGAAGAGTTCCAGTCAGGCGTCGACAAGGCGCTGGACTACGCCCAAGCGACTGGCGTGCGCTCCCTCCACATGATGGCCGGCCTTACGGGCCTGTCCGACGCCGATGCGATGAGAAGCTACAGGCGCGCTGTCGACCTCGCTGCATCCAAGCTGGCTGCCCGAGGCTTGAACCTTCTGTTGGAACCTATCAACAGCCGCAGCATGCCCGGTTATTTCCTGAACGACTTTGCGCGCGCCGCGGCGTTTATCGAGGAATTGGACCTGCGAACGTCAGACTTCAGTTCGACGTTTTCCATCGACAGATCATGCATGGCGACATCACCGAGAGCTTCCGCCGTCTGCAGCCGATCATCGGACATGTCCAGGTCGCCGGCGTGCCCGCGCGCCATGAGCCGGACACCGGAGAGGTCAACTATCAGTACTTCTTCGAGCAGCTCGAAGCGAGCAGCTATTCCGGTTTCGTCGGCTGCGAGTATCAGCCGGCAGGTTCGACAGAAACCGGTCTTGGCTGGTTTGCGCCGTATAGGAGACGCTGGCAGTGACGGTTGTTCTCGCAGCTATAGCCGACGACTACACCGGGGCATCCGATCTTGCAAACACGTGGCGTAAATGCGGCCTTCGAACCGTCCAGACCATAGGGATCCCGGTCGATGACAGCCTGTTCGAAACCGTGGATGCGCTTGTGGTCTCGCTGAAAATCCGTTCCGTGCCGGCTGTCGATGCGGTCGCAAGAGCGCTCGCTGCCGAGGAATTCCTCCGGCGGATCGGCGCCCGCCACGTCATGTATAAGATCTGCTCGACCTTCGATTCGACCGACGCAGGCAATATCGGTCCGGTCACTGATGCGTTGATGGAGCGGGCTGGACAGGAGTGGACTGTGGTCACGCCGGCGTTCCCGGAAACCGGGCGCACCGTCTACAAGGGGCATTTGTTCGTCAACGATGTCCCGCTCAACGAAAGCGCCTTGCGGCATCACCCTTTGAACCCGATGCACGACGCCAATCTTACACGTGTTCTTGCAAGGCAATCCAAGCACGCTGTTCACAGTCTCGACTGCCAGACGGTCGCGCTTGGCCTGGAAAGCTGCAGAGCGAAGATCGCTGCCATGCCTGGCCAGAGGAAATCGATCATCGCCGACGCCATCTGGGATAGCGATCTCGATGTCCTCGGCCAGTTGGCGTTCGGCGGAGCCGTTTCGTCGGGTGCGTCCGGACTTGGCTACGGACTCGCAAGGGCGGCTCTGGCCGCACGCCCGGCGCAGGGATCAATGGCTAACCTTGCTGCTGTCGGTGGCCGATCGGCGGTCATTGCCGGCAGCTGTTCTGCCCGGACACTGGAGCAGATCGATGCCGCCGAAAGACATATGCCCGTGCTGCGCCTTGATGCGCAGCGCATTGTGTCCGGCGGCGGCGCCGTCGAAGAGGCCCTTGAATTCGCTCGACGACAGCTCGCGGCTGGGCCAGTGCTCATCGCGTCCTCCGGCAGCCCCGATGCGGTTGCAGCCCTCCAGCGGCAGCACGGCAAGCACGAGGCCGGGCAGACGATCGAGAACGCGTTGGCGGAAATCGCCATCGGGCTCATCGGTGCCGGCGTTCGGCGGCTCGTGGTGGCTGGAGGCGAAACCTCGGGCGCTGTGGTGGACAAACTGGCGATCGGCTCGTTCGAGGTCGGTGATGAACTTGCCCCTGGCGTGCCGATGCTGCGCACCATCGGACATCCGGGAGGCGACATGATGATGGCGCTGAAGTCCGGCAATTTTGGCGACGTGAACTTCTTTGCGGAAGCTCTTTCGAAGCTCGCTTGAAAACGAAGAGAGGATACGACGCCTGCAAGAACGGTGAGCGAACTGAGACCCGAGCCGGCCGCTTACGCTTAGTCCAACATCAACGATCGGAGAACCATCATGACCAGGAGCTTTGAGGGCAAAACCGTCATCGTGTCAGGGGCGGCAGGGGGTGTGGGCCGGGCTGCGGTTTCGCTTCTCATCGAAAACGGTGCAATGGTATGCGCAACGGATCTCAACCCAGCCGTCGCCGAACTGGAGCGAGATTCACCTGGTCATGTCGTCGCGGTTGCCGCTGATGTCACCAAGGCTGCCGACGTCGAGAATATATTCACGACGGCAGAGCAGCGGTTCGGTCCGGTTGACGTGCTCATCAGCAACGCCGGCTTCATCATTTCGAAGTCCGCACACGACACCAGCGAGGATGAGTGGGACCGCGTCATGAATGCAAACGCCAAATCCTTCTTCCTGATGTCAAGGCGTGCGCTGCCTTCGATGCTCGCGCGTGGCCACGGTTCGATCGTTGCGACGGGATCCATTTCAAGCGTCGTCGGCTTGCCGGAACAGGCGGCCTATTGCGCAGCCAAAGGCGCCCTCCTTCAACTGGTACGACAGATGGCCGTAGATTATGCTTCCCGAGGCATCCGTGTGAACGCTGTTGGAGCAGGATCAATCAATACGCCGTTCCTGACTCGCTACCTTGAGGGCCTTGACGACCCGGCCGCAGGCGAAGCCGCCATCAAGAGCGCCCATCCCATTGGCCGCTGGGCCGAACCTAGTGAAATCGCCGATGCCATTGTCTATCTTGCTGGTCCGAACGCGTCATTCGTGACTGGGCATATCCTAATGGCCGACGGCGGCTACAGCGCCCGGTAGCCGCGCAGATGACGCGGTTGCCGCCGGCATGCGGGTCCAGCGCGACGCGATCTAACACTCGATCAATCGATGGCCTTCGCGGGCCGACTGGTGCCGATCATACCAACCGCGAATGATGCGATCAGCCACCATGGCGACCAGTGCAATCGCCAAGCCGGAGGTGAGACCGAGCCCGGCGCTTGCATTGCCGAGCGCGATGTAGACCTGTTGACCGAGATCCTTGGTCCCGACCAGGGCCGCGACCACCACCATGGACAAGGCGGCCATGATGGTCTGATTGAGGCCGAGCATCACATTCGGCATGGCGAGGGGCAGCTTGACCTGGAACAGCAGTTGCGCGGGCGTGCAGCCACATTGCCGGCCCGCCTCGATGCAATCGACGCGCACGCTGCGGATGCCATGCTCGGTGTAACGGATCGGCGGCACGATCGCGTAGAGCATGATTGCGATCAGTGCTGTGAGTTCCCCCACCTTGAAAAACATCAAAACCGGAATGAGGAAGACGAACTGAGGTATCGTCTGTAGCGCGTCCTGCACGGGCCGCAGCACCCGAGAAACGGTGTCGCTGTGTGCCGCCCAGATGCCGAGGGCCCCACCGATCGCCAAACACAGCAGCACCGCCAGGCCGCAGAGATAAGCCGACTGCATGAAGGGCTCCCAGAGTCCCGTCAAAAGGATGAAGATGCAGCTTGAGAGCGAGAACAGCGCAACTGCGCGACCAGCGCATCGCCAGGCCAGGGTGACGATCAGCGCGATCGTGGCGGGCCAGGGGAAGGTGGAAAATCCGAAGAAGAAATAGAGCGCCGCAACGACTACAGCAAATGCCGGGCGCCAGCCAAATCGCAGCGCGAGGCCATAGGCGATGACGGCTACCGATGCCACGTAAATGGCGATCACCGTTGGGGTTAAGGCAATGCCCCAGGAGAGCGGCGTTACAGCGCGGATCATGCCAATCCGAAGCGGCAGGATAAAGTAGTAGAGAACCTCGTTCTTGAAGGTCTCGATCGGGCCGTCAAAGCGCGCAACGAGGCCCAGAACCCAATGATTGACGGCATCGGCGTCGATCAGGCCCGGCGTGGAAGCAAAGGGGAGCGTGACGGCGATGCCGCTCAGCCGGATGAGCCACGCGCAGATCAGTGCACTGGCGATGACGCTCCACATACGCCGGCTGGTGAGCCAGGCCGGATGTTGTGCGGCGCCACCGTGCCCGGCCAGGCCGAGCGTGATCCGGTCCATGACCATGGCGAGAAGCGCAATGGCGCCGCCGGCGAGCAGGCTCTGGCCGAATGCGGCCGCGCGCATCGAGGAAAGGACTTCCCAGCCGATATCCGCGAAGCCGCCGATTATGGAGGCGATGATCATGATGCTGAACGCGGCCATCGTCGTCTGATTGATCCCAACCAGGAGCTGAGGTGCCGCCGTCGGCACATCCACCAGCCAGAAGCGCTGGCGTGGCGTGCAGCCACTCATCACGCCGGCCTCGGCAATGTCGCTCGGGACACGCTCGAGGCCCAGTATCGTATTCTTCACCATGAAAGGGATGGCATAGACGGCGCTGGCGATCAGCCCGACCACCGGGCCGAATCCGAACAGCAGCAGCAACGGGATCAGATAGGCGAAGGCGGGCATTGTCTGCATCACGTCGAGCGCGACGTTGATGGCCGCCCGCGCCTGCTTCACCTGAAAGGCAAGGACGCCGATAGCAAAACCTACGAAGACGGAGATTGGAATGGCCAACAGGACGAGTGCCATGGTGTTCATGCTCTGGGGCCAATATTTGGTCACCAGGAGGTAGCCGAGCGTGAAGATCGAAAAGGCGGCGAGGCGATAGCCGCCGGCACGCAGTGCGACAACGCCGACCACGAGCATCGTCATCGGCCAGGGAAGCCATTGCAGGGCAGTCTGCACTCCCACCATCGGCCATTTGAGAAGCCAGGAGATGCCGCGAAATAACGGCCGAACCAGGTCGGTGATGACAGCGCTCCAGGCGTCCACCCATTGTGCTATCGGCGCGACCCAGTCGGAGGGATAGGTGGCGAGCCAAGGGAGGACGTCGCGTAGCGCCAGGCAAAGCATCGTAAAGAATCCCACCGCCATCCAGATCGACAGGCCTGCATCCCAGTGCAACCGCCGCGGCGCGGCTGTGTCGAGCACGCTCAATGCCGCCGTTCCCTGTCTCGTTCAAGGATCTGCAATACTGTTTGGCGATCGATCGTCCCGACAATTTTTCCCGCTGCATTGACCACGCGGAATCCGGTGATGCCGGTGGCGACCTTGGCCACGAGTTCCTCCACGTACACCGTGTCCAGCACAGTCTCCATGCACGGGCCGCAGTCGCCGCCGCTCCGAACGGCGATGTCGGCCGCATGGACCGCGCGAAGCAGCGATATGTCTTCGACAAACTGCGCCACGTAGTCGTCGACCGGATCGCGCAGGATATCGGTTGGCCGACCGATCTGGATGATTTCGCCCTGGCGCATGATGGCGATCCGGTCCGCCAGGCGGAAGGCTTCCTGGATGTCGTGGGTGACGAAGACGATGGTCTTGCCGAGCTTCTTCTGGAGCCTCAGAAACTCGTCCTGCATCTGCCGCCGGATCAGCGGATCGAGCGCGGAGAACGGTTCGTCGAGAAACCAGAGCCCCGGCCCGACCGCCAGCGAGCGTGCGATCCCCACGCGCTGCTGCTGGCCGCCGGAGAGCTGATGCGGAAAAGACGTCTCGCGACCTTCGAGGCCGACCAGCGCAATCATTTCCCTCGCCCTCGCATAGCGCTCACCGATGGAACATCCCTGGACGCGGAGCGGAAAGGCCACATTGTCGAGGACGCTCAGATGCGGCAGCAGCCCGAAGTGCTGGAACACCATGCCCATGCTGCTGCGGCGTAGCTGGATCAGCCGCCGCGGGCTGGCGGCAAGCAGGTCCTCACCGTCCAGGAGCACCTGGCCATAACTGGACTCGATCAGACGCGAGAGACAGCGCAGCAGTGTCGATTTCCCCGAGCCGGACAGGCCCATGACGACGAAAATCTCGCCGACAAGGACATCGAAGCTGGCATCGATCACCGCCGGGATTTGACCGTCCCGCCTGAGCCGATCGCTTACAGTGCTCGGGTCGCCGGAAAGGAGTTCCCCTTTTCGGACGAGGTGTTCGGCATGAGCGCCGTAGACCTTCCACAGGCTTCGGCAGGACAGCTTCACGGGCCGGTCCGGTTCCGCCTTGATCATGGCGCTGGCTCCCCCTCTTACAAGTGTCAGTGTCGGGGTTACCGCCGACGTCGGGCGGCCGAGCGGTTCTCGCATCAGCGCGTTGCCTCCTGCACCCAGGGCTGCCAGACCGCCTGATGCTGGTCGATCCAGGCGTTGACGACCGTGTCGATGTCCTGGCCCTTCCTGTCGATCGCCAAGATCATCTGCTGCTGGGTGGCCGCGTCCTCCCGGAACGCCTTCAGGAATTCATAGGCCGCCGGCCATTTGTCCTTGAAGCCCGACCATACCACCTTGTGGACCTCGGGAGGATTGATGCAGTGATCGTTGTCCTGTGATTTGCAGGGCGGCATCGCGACCCATCCCATATCGGCTTCCGCGAAGACATAGTGCGGCGCCCAGAACATCATGAGCAGGGGCTTCTTGGCCGCCACCGCGGATTCCAGCTCCGCGACCATCGCGCCTTCGGACCCGCCCGGCACAGTAGTCAGGGGCAGGTTGTTGTCCTTGATGATCTGCGCGGAGCGGGAACCCCAGTCGGCCGGGTAGTCGAGCAGACGGCCGTTCGGGAAGGTGTCCGGCGACGTCAGTGCCTGGACACAGCCGGGCTTGGTGAGCGCGGTCCAGTCCGGCAGGCCGGGGCAGACATCCGTCATGTATTTGGGATAGACCCAGCCCTCCTTTGTCTCCAGGCCGAGCTGGCCAATGTCTTCCACCTTCCCCTCCTTCAGTACCTTCGGAAAGATGTCGCCCACATTGTTCATCCAGATCTCGAGCGTCACGTCGAGCGTGCCATCAGCGAGGCCGGTGAACTGCGGATAGCCGCCCGCGGTCACATACTCGATCTTGTAACCCATGCGCTGCAGAAGGGTCCCGACGATATGTGTGGTCACGTGCTGGCCAGTCCATTCGGCCATCACGAGCTTGATGGGCTCGTCCTTGGCCCCCATGTCGGCGGCTCGTGCCGCCCCGGATCCCATTGCGACGAGCATCGCCACGAGCGAGCCTGAGGTGAACTTGAAAAACCTCGACTTGGACATTTCTTTTCTCCCTGTTGTCATTGTCCCCGTTCTCTTTCCGACCACGGAACCCGATGTCAGTGCGACGTCAGCCCTCCGTCGATGTTGATCGATTGCCCGGTGACGCTCGGCGCCAGTACCAGATAGATTGCGAGGCCTCCGATCTCCTCGGGCGTCTGAGGCCGGCCCTGCGGCACGAACTCCAGCACATGCCGCTGCCAGGACTGCTCGGCCGTTTCCCCTTGCTCCCTGAGTTCGGCCGAAAGCATGTCCCACATGTGCGTTTTCACGACACCGGGGCAGATCGCGTTCACGGTGATGCCGTCGCGGGCGACCTCCTTGGCGAGGGAATTGGTGAAGCCGAGCACCGCATATTTGGAGGCACTGTAGAGAGCCAGCTTCGGGTAGCCGTCCTTGCCGGAAACCGAGGAAATGTTGATGATACGCCCGAAGCCATTGCGCCTCATGGCGGGGACCGCCGCCTTGCACGACAGGAACACGCCCTTGGCATTGACATCCATCACCCGGTCCCATTCCGCTTCCACCACGTCCTCGACCGCGGCGACGCTGATGACCCCTGCGCAGTTCACGGCGATGTCGAGCTGGCCGAATTGCCGTTCGACATGCGCGACCAGAGCGACGAAGTCGTCCCATTTCCTGACATCGACGACACGCGACTCAGCCCGCCCGCCTGCTGCGCGGATTTCCGCGGCAACGGCCTCCGCGGCCTCCGCCTCGATGTCGGTTACGACGACCCCCGCGCCCTCGCTCGCAAGCGCCAGTGCAATGCCGCGCCCGATGCCACGGCTTGCGCCCGTCACATAGGCGGCGCGTCCTGCCAGCCGACCGGTCATGCCGCCGCTCCCACATGCTCACAGAGGATGGCGTTGACCTCCTTTGCAGCCTCCAACTGAGGCATGTGGCCGGCGCTGGGGATCAGATACGCGGCCACCGACGCGGGCAGTTGCCCGAGCGGATCAGGCGATACGATGGCATCCTCCTGTCCCCAGACGACAGCGACCGGAATCGTCGGATTGTCGGCGACCCAGGCCGCGAAGGCCGGCAGCAGGACCGAGCGCTGGCGCCCGTCCGGGAAGCATGCCGCAACGATCTTCGAGAGTGCTGCCTCGGCGCCGTCCAGCCGCTTGTTGCGGGCGACCCGTTCTGCGAACTCCCGGCCCACCATGGAGGGGTCGGCAAACAGCCTGCCAAGGCAGCGCTGCAGGTCACGCGTCTTCGTGGCGGCAAGAAACTCGGCCGGGAACGTTGGATCGATGCCCTCGGCAAGGCCGACAGGCGCGATCAAGGCGAGCGAGGCGACGCGGCTTGGATGCGCCAGCGCCAATTGCAGGGCAGTGCCTGCCCCGAGCGAATGGCCCACCAGATGTGCCCGCTCGAGCCCAAGCGCGTCCATGGCCTGCACGACCGTTTCGGCAAGCTCCGCGAGATCTCCGCTCCGTATCTCCTTCGTCGACTCGCCGTGCCCCGGCAGGTCGATCGCATAGACCGCCCGGTCGGCGGCCAGCCTCGCCTGGATCATCTGCCAGGCGTCGAGATCGCCGCCCAGGCCGTGGATCAGGAGGGCCGCTGTGCCACCCTCGCCAACCCGCAGATAACGGAGCCTGCGTCCGTCGGGCAGATCGAGCTGCCTTGGCTCCGGCACCTGCGCCAGAGCCGCCTCGCCGGCCGCGCTCTCAGCAAAGCGGGCGATGAAGGCATCGACCTCGGCGTCCGGCACGGTCTCGTCGGCAAGGATGCCGATCAGGGTGCCGCAGGCCCTCGTCTCCCCCTGGGCGATGACATGCCGACGCAGCACGCCGGCCTCCTGTGCTTCGAGCATGTTGGTGACCTTGGTCGTCTCGATTTCAGCCAGTTCCATGCCTGGCACGACGCGCGTGCCTTCGGGCACGAGCCATTCGACCAGCGTCCCCTCTTCCATGGTCAGGCCCCAGGTCGGCATCGATATGGCTGTGATCTGCATCGTCATCGCTTTCGGCCGGCATTAGGGTCGAGCAGTTGCCGGACGGCAGCTTCGACCCGCTCGGCGTTCGGGACGTAGGCGGCCTCCAGCACCGGCGCGAACGGGACCGGCGTGTGCGGGGCGGTCACCCGCCGGATCGGCGCCTTCATGGCATGGAAGGCCTTGTCCGCGACGAATGCCGCGATCTCGCTGGCCACGCTGCAGCGCGGATTGGCTTCGTCCACCACCACGAGACGGCCGGTTTCCGTGACGCTCTCCAGGATGGTGTCCTCGTCGATCGGCGAGGTGGTGCGCGGATCGATGACCGTCGCATGGATACCGGACGCCGCGAGCCGATCGGCGGCCTCCAGCGCGACATGCACCATCCGCGCCAGCGCGACGATCGTCACGTCGCCCCCCTCGCGTAGAACCGAGGCTTCGCCGAAGGGCACTGTATAGGCCTCGTCGGGCACCTGCCCTTCGATGTCGTAGAGCTTGGTGTGCTCGAGGAAGATGACCGGATCGTCGTCGCGGACGGCTTCGATGAGCAATCCCTTGGCGTCATAGGGCGTCGACGGGATGACGACCTTCAGGCCCGGAACATGGGTGAAGAAGGAATAGAGGCATTGCGAATGCTGCGCCCCGGCGCTGAAGCCGGCGCCGAACATCGCCCGGATGACCAACGGCGTCTTCGCCTTTCCGCCGAACATATAACGAAACTTGGCGGCCTGGTTGTATATCTGGTCGAAGCAGACGCCGATGAAGTCGACGAACATCAGTTCGGCAACCGGCCGCAAGCCGGTGACGGCGGCGCCCGCCGCCATGCCCATGATGGCACTTTCGGTGATCGGCGTGTCGATGACGCGCTCGCGGCCGAAGGCACCGACCAGCCCTCGTGTTACTCCCATGACGCCACCATAAGCATCGTCCACCCCGGTGCCGCCGGCGCCGCCAGCGACATCCTCGCCGATCACGACCACGCGCGGATCGCGCCGCATCTCGGCATGGAGAGCTTCGTTGATCGCCTGGCGGAAGGTTTTCTTTGACATGCGGTGCGTCCGATCAATAGCTGAGATAGACGTCGGTCAGCAGCGCGGAGGGCGACGGATCGAAAGCCGCCCTCGCCTTCACAACCGCCGCTGCGATTTGCTGTTCGACCTCGGCGTCGATGGTGTCGAGTTCGGCCGCCTCCAGAAGTGCCGACGTGCCGACGCGGGCACGGAAGCGGAGCAGCGGATCCCCGTCGGCCCGCGCCGCCTGCAACTCCTCCTTGGACCGGTAGCCCTGCGGATCGCCACAGTAGTGGCCGTGGTGGCGCACGCAGCGCGCCTCGATGAAGCTCGGCCCTGCTCCACCACGCGCCCGTGCCACGGCTTCTGTCATCGCCTCATGGACGGCGAAGAAATCAAGGCCATCGATGCGCTCCGCCGGCATGCCGAAACCGGCGGCACGAGATGCGATATCTCGTGACCCAACGGCGTAGTCGACGCCGGTTCCCTCTGCATAGCCATTGTTCTCGACAACGAAGATGACCGGCAGCCCTAGGACAACGGCCATGTTCATGGCCTCGAACATCGTCCCCTGGTTGGACCCGCCATCGCCAGTGAAGGCGACGGCGACACGGTCGGTTCTGAGCGTCTTGGCAGTCAGCGCAGCCCCGACCGCCAAGGGCGGGCTGCCGCCTACGATGGCATTGGCGCCAAGCATGCCGCGCTCGATATCGGCGATATGCATCGAGCCGCCTTTGCCGCCGCAGAGACCGCCCGCCTTGCCGAATATCTCCATCATCATGCCGTCGATATCGCACCCCTTGGCGATGCAATGACCATGGCCGCGATGAGTCGAGCCGATGTAGTCGCGGTCATCGAGATGCATGCAGACACCGACAGCGCAGGCTTCCTGACCGCTGTAGAGGTGAACAAAGCCTGGTATCTCGCCGTTGGAGAAAGCGCGGTTCACCGCATCCTCGAAGGCACGGATGGTCCGCATCTGGCGATAGGCGGTGCGCAATGTGTCCCGGCTCATCTGCATGAGTGGGTCTCCAACCAAGCGCGGGTCGAGTTGGGAATGGCGACGGGCGCAATTGTAGCGACCGCAACCTCGCCTGCTGCGCCGCCCGAAATCAGCGCAACTCTGTCGTCGAGCCGGCCCATTCACCTCTCCCCATACTTCAATGCGATGAGAGTACGTTGGCGATGGGGCAGGCCCTTGTCAACAAAAAGTTGACTCATAAGCCAATTTTTTGGCAGGGGTGCCAATTTATGGGCTCATGGCACAATCTGCCTTGACTGTCGCCCCGGGCGCGTGCTGTCAGTGCCTAGAGCCCGTTTCTTCCAGATGGAATCGGAACTGGCTGTATCTCTTTGTTTTAGCATGATGTTTTCCGAAAACTGGACTCACTTTTCGGGATCATGCTCCAGAGGACTGGATGAAAACACGAATTCGCGACATACGCCGCAAGGACATGCAGGAGGTGGCGTTCGACATCCTTGCCGAGGAGGGTTTCCATGGCGTGACCCTGGCCAAGGTAGCCGAGCGCCTCGGCATGTCCCGCGGCTTGGTCCACCATTACTTCACCAGCAAGGACGAATTGCTGGAAGCCGCCGTCCGCTTCGGGAATAGGCTGATCTCGGAACAGATCGCGGCGAGCCTGCGCCGCTGCACGACACCACGGGAACGTCTAACCACGATCTGCAATGGCAATTTCGACGAGCGGATGTACATCGCCAGCCGGGCTCAATATTGGATTTCCTACTGCGCCCAGGCAACCTTCTCAGCACGCTTTGAAAGATTGCTTAGTGTCCAAAACGCGCGCATGCGCAGCAACCTGCTGCACGAATTGCGCCAGCTCCTACCCAAAGTGGAGGCCGAGCGCGCGGCGGAAATGATCGCCATGTTGATGGATGGCATCTGGGTTCGCATGGCTGCGACCAAGGCCGAACCGTCGCGAGAAGCGGCGCTAGCCATGTTGACCAGCCTGGTCGACAGCCTGTTGGGTTCAAGTAGCCCACCGACGATCGGTGATCCGCGAGTTTCCAAACGCCACTGAAACCTGTACTCGCTTAGGTCGCTAGTTCAGTGAGTTACCAGCTCTTGAAACGGTCGCTCGCATGATGCGATCCGAGATCATCGCGACGATTGCAATCGACAAGCCTGCGACCAAACCAAGACCCGCATCGGCTTTGCTCAGTCCAATATAGACCTGCTGCCCTAGATCTTTCGTGCCGACCAGAGCGGCCACAGGCAGCATCGACAATGCGGCCATGATGGTTTGATTGACGCCAAGCACGATTTCCGGCTTTGCGACTGGAAATTCAACATGGATCAGGCGCTGCCATGCAGTACAGCCAATCTGGCGCGACGTCTCGACAAGATCGGCTGGTACGCTTCTTATCCCATATTCGACGTAGCGAATTGGCGGCACAATTGCATAGAGTGCGATCGCAATCAGGCCCGTGAGTTCACCCACCTGGAAGAACATCAATGCAGGGATGAGGAAGATGAATTGCGGCATGGTTTGGAGCGTGTCGCAGCATGGCCGCAGGAGAGCCGAGAACCGGTCGCTCTTTGCCGCCGCGATGCCAATCAGTCCCCCTGAAGTACAGATCAGGACCGCCAGGACGCAAAGATAGAGGGATTGTCCCAATGGCTCGTAGAGACCTGCTGTAACGACGAAGGACGTCCCGACCGCGACCGGAACCGCCAACTTGCCGCCGCCGACCGACCAGGCAAGCCCTGCTATCACCGCGATGAATGCTGGCCAAGGGAACCCGCTGAAGCCAAAGAGCAGCAATGCGGCTCCCAGCAGCACCACAATGCCGGCGCCCCACCGGCCCTTGACCATCAGCCAAGCCGCCAGCACCAGCGTCGTCGCGGCATAGAGGGTGCTTACCTGCGGTGTCCAAGCGAAACCCCAGGTAAACGGGGTCACCGCAGCAGCCAGGCCGATCCGAAGCGGCAGCATGAAATGATAGAGGACAAACACCTTGAAACTGTCGAGCGGTGCCGAAAAGGCACGGACCAGATCGAGCACGAGCGTGTTCAAGGCATTCGGATCGATGACGCCCTGCAGTGCGTCAATCCGCGCCATGCTTGCCGGCGCAAGGTGCAACAGCGCGCCGCCGAGAAGCGGGACTGCCAGGAAAGCAGCCGCGCCGACGACATCATATCGCGTTTGGTGGCCCGAGCCGTCGCGTGGTTGCGCGAAGCCACGGGTGATGCGATCGACCACCATCGCAAGCACCGCGATGACCAGGCCGGATAACAGGCTGTGGCCGAAATCCGCCTTGCGCATCGCATTGAGCACTTCCCAGCCGACATCATTGAAACCGCCGATGATGGCCGCCATGATCACCATACTGAAGCTGGCCATGGTCGTCTGGTTGACGCCGGTCAGAATTTGCTGTCGGGCGGTCGGCAGTACGACATGCCAGAAACGTTGCCATCGCGTACAACCAGCCATGCCGCCCACTTCCAGCAGGGAAATCGGCACACGGGCGAGGCCGAGCATGGTGCAATGGACCATGGGTGGGATTGCGTAAGCCACGCAGGCAACCAGGCCCGCGATCGGTCCGAAGCCAAACAGCAGCAAAAGCGGAATGAGAAAGGCAAAGGCCGGCACGGTCTGCAACAGGTCGAGCACCACCAAAGTCACCCTTCGCACAGGGCGCGACGTATGAGCAGCGACCCCGAGCAGGAAGCCGATGGTGACCGCAAGCGGCACAGCGAGGGTTACCATGGACAAGGTGTTCATGCCTTGCTGCCAGTATCCGGCGAGCACGATGTACCCGAGAGCGGCTAGGGTAAAGAGCGCCAGCCGCCAGCTTTGCGCCCACCAACCGAGCAATGCGAAGAAAACGATTGAGGCCGGCCACGGCATCCAACGCAAGACAGAGCCACAGGTATGAAGAGCAGAAGCCAGGATCGATGATATCACCGCGCAGACCGGGGCCAGCAGCGGCACGATCCAGTCAAAGATACCGCTCACAGCCGGTGCAATCGGCAGGATCCAGGCCTTGGGGTAAGTCAGAAGCCAGGGCCAGGCTGTTCGCTGGGCGAGGCAAAGCGCGACGAAAATCAGAATACCGAGCCAGACCGTCTGCCGCCGAAACCGCATGGGAGGATCGGCGACCCGCACCAGGACAGCCTCCAGATTGCTCACATCGCGCCCCTTCGCGCCGTATCATTGGCCAAGACTTTCGCGATGATCTCAGAGGTCAGCAGGCCAACTGGTCCCTCCCCTTCGCGGGTGATGACAAAGGTCTGTGTGCCTGCAAGGCTGTGTGGCAACAGCATCTCGATCGGTGTCGCAGCATCAACTTCGTGACCCCGACTTGCGTCCCAGTTGCCGGGCAGCTTGGCCATGACGGAGCCCGCGGTCACTACCTTGGCCAGCGACACCTCCTCGGTGAAGCTCGCAACGTAGGCGTCGACAGGCGTGAGCAGAATGTCTGCAGGCGTCCCAATCTGGATAATCCGCCCTTCACGCATGATCGCGATCCGATCCGCCAGACGGAAGGCTTCTTGAATATCGTGCGTGATAAAGACAATCGTTTTCTGCAGCAGTTGCTGCAGCCGCAAGAATTCGTCCTGCATCTGGCGCCGGATCAGCGGATCGAGCGCCGAGAAAGGTTCATCGAGGAACCATAGCTCAGGGTTGTCAGCGAGTGATCGAGCAATGCCGACACGCTGCTGTTGCCCCCCAGAAAGCTCAAGCGGCATGCTGTTTTCTCGGCCGCGCAACCCCACAAGCTCGATCATATCGCGAGCCTTCGCAGTTCTATCGGCCGGCGGCATACCCTGCATCCGCAACGGAAACGCGACGTTGTCGAGGACATTTAGGTGCGGCAACAGCCCGAAGTTCTGGAACACCATCCCCATGACCTTGCGCCGGACTTCAACCATCCGACGCTCACTCGCCGCCAGGAGGTTCTCGCCGCCAAGCCAGACTTCGCCACCCGTGGGCTCGACGAGACGGGACAAACATCGGACCAGCGTTGATTTGCCCGATCCGGAGAGGCCCATGACGACAAAGATCTCACCTTGCCTGACATCAAAGCTAACATCCGCCAAGGCGAGAAAATGCCCTGTCTCTTCAAGCTGACGCTTCAACGTCAGCGGTGGTTCCGAAGCTCCGAGCGCGGTGGCCAGTGCCTTGTCGGGCCGCTGTCCATAGATCTTCCAAATGTTGCGGCATCGAAGCTTGGCAACCGCCTCGCCGGTTGGGTCGGGCGACACTCTGGCCCCGTCGGCAGTTGCTGATGGAAGGGCCATGATGCTGCTCCGCGCGATCAATTCTGCGCTGCCTTGAACCAGTCCTGCCAATCCTTCTGGTGCTGATTCATCCACTCATCGACAGCGACGTCCAGGCTCTTGCCTTGCTTGTCGACTGCATAGATCATTTTCTGCTGGTCATCAGCATGCACCTGGAGCGATTTCATCAGGGCATATCCCGCAGGCCATTTTTCCGCGAAACCCGACCAGACGACCTTGATCACGGGTGGAGCAACGATACACTCCGCCAGGTTGTTTTCATCGCAAGGGGGCATCTTCAGCCACTCGACCGGCACTTCAGCCAGAACCCAATGCGGTGCCCAGAAGCGCATCAGCAGCGGCTTGTGGGCCGCAGTGGCGGCCTGCAGTTCGGCAATCAGGGAACCTTCAGATCCGGCTGGCACGGTGGTGAAGGGAATATCGGCATTCTTGAGTTCTGGACCACTCGCCGATCCCCAATCGGCCGGATAGTCCAAAAGCCGGCCGTTTGGGAAGGTTTCCGGCGTCGCCAGGGCCTGGACGCACGACGGGTTCTTCAATGCTGTCCAATCGGGGAGCCCTGGGCAAACGGCCTTGGTGTCGACCGTATAGATCCAGCCATCCCTGGTCTGCAGGCCAAGCTCGCCGATCTCCTCTAGCTTCCCTTCAGCTTTAGCCTTCGGATAGACGTCGCCGAGATTGCTGGGCCAGACTTCTGGAGAAAGAGCCAAACTGCCGCTGGCAATGCCAGTGAATTGCGGCAGCGTTCCCGCCGTTACGTATTCGACTTTGTAACCGAGTTTTTCCAGCAGCTTGCCAGCAATATGCGCGGTCAAATTCTGACCGGTCCATTCGTTGATCGCGATTTTGATCACCGAGCTCGTATCCCCGAGTGGTTTGGCTATTGCGTGGGATGCAACCGTAACACCCAAGGCGATCGGGATGGCCCATAGGGCAATTCTGATGTTGGTAAGCATGACCTGCATTCTCCCATATTTGTTGTCTTGTCTGACTCGTAATCCCGGATCGCGCTTCCCAACCGGTTAGGACACGAGCCGCGCCGGATTGCTGACGGGAGCGACTATGCCGGCCAGCATCCCGCCATCGACCGGCAGTTCAGCCCCAGTGATCAATCGAGCCGCATCCGACGCGAGAAAGAGAATGGCTTCGGCGATATCGGATGGCACCGGCAACTTGCGCATCGGCACGACGCTGCTCAGCCTGGCGACCTCCAACTCGCGTCCGCCGGCGGCTTCTGCAAACCGTTCCAACATTTCTGAATCGACATAAGTTGGATGGACGGAGTTGCACCGAATGGGCAGCGTGTTGGCCGCGCAATAGAGTGCCACACCCTTGGTCAACAGCCGAACTGCGCCCTTGCTAGCGGCATAGGCAACGGCATCATCCGCGGCGATATTGCCATAGATCGACGAGATGTTCACGATCGAACCAGAATTGCCGATTGCCTTCATCGCCTTTACTGCGAAACGGCAACCCAGGAAGGTGCCGGTGGCATTGACATCCATAGTCTGCTGCCAGTCGGCCAGCGAGCAGTCGATAAAATCGCCGCCAGTCCATATGCCAGCCGAGTTCACCAAGATATCGATCCTGCCCGCAAGGTTCAGAACTTTCTCGAGCGCTGCCGACCATGACTCTTCTTGCGTAACGTTGAGCGGTACGAAGTGCGCCGACGGGCTGATCTCTGCGGCGGCCGCCCCGCCTCTTTCGGAATCGATGTCGCCCAGGAACACCTTGCCGCCCTCGCGTGCAAACAGGCGCGCCGTTTCCCGGCCGATCCCTGACGCTGCCCCGGAGATAAGCGTCACCTTGCCCGATAGACGTCCGCTCACGAGGTGCTCCTTGAAACTCGTCAAGGTCCGAGCCTATTGGCGGCCTCAAGCACCAACAATGGTGCCAACGGTCACCATACCGTCCAGGAAACGCGTCGATTCGAAGCCGTGCGTCACCGGTCAGCTTGGGAGGGAGCACATGCGGCCACAAACAAGCCCATCGTCATGATGTTGGCCTTACCCAGCTCCGACCAGCTCAAGCAGTCTACAGGCGCGGTCGTGTGGCGGCCAGCTGGCGTCGTTACTCGATAGCGGCAGCAGCCCGAAACAGATGTTCTTTCCATGTTATGTGCGGGATACGATGGTCCAGATAATCGATCATTTGCGCCAGCGCTTCCGAGGCGGTCAGCTGACCCGGATGCAACCCCAGCCTGAGCCAAAGCCCGTCGATAAGTGTCGTTATGCCGAGCGCGACGGTTTCACATTCGCCCGACGGCACGAGCGCCGACAGTGCTGTCATCAGGTTCGAATGCATGCGGGCATGAACGACGCGCTGGATACGCGCCAGCTGTGGCTCACGCGGGATTTCGGCGCAAAGGGCGAGCCAGGCGCGACAGATCCCGGGCGTGAAAAAAGCTGTGCTGAAATTGCCTTCGATGATCGCCCACAGTCGCTGATCCGGGCTACGAGCAAGGCGCATCAGGCGGATTACCTCATCCCGCAGCAAAGCATTCGAGTGCCGCATCGCCTGTTCGAACAGTTCCTGCTTGGTTTTGAAATAGTGGTGGACGATGCCCTTGGACGCGCCCGCCCTCTGCGCAACCTTTTCGATGGTTGCTCCGCTCATCCCTTCCGCCTGGAGGACCTCATAGGCCGCATGGCGCAGTTCTCGGCGTCGGATATCGCTTATTCTGGTCAGACTCATGCACTGACATTGACATATTTGGCTAATGGGATCAAGAATTGGCCAGTTGACCAATTTTCAAGCCAACCAGCCAAGGAGGTAAGACATGAACGTTTTTTCTCCGGTAACTGCCGATGTTCGAGACCATGCCGTGTCGTTGAGCGCCTTCGACGGTCCGAGCGGCATGGCCGGGACGGGATTTTGGGACGCCATGGAGCGTGCAAGCGCTGCCATAGGCGGCGAGGCCTTCTATGACCGGCTGCTGGAGGTGCTGACTTCATTGGTCGAAGCCGATCTCCTGTCGTTGGTCCGTTATTCAAGTTTTGGCGCGCCAGATCTTGTTATTCCTCGTCAGATCAGGAGTGAGGTTGCAGCGCCTTATGACTCTGGTCTCTACGCGTTCGACCCTTTCCATCACTACTGGCGAACAGTCGCCGAGCCCGCCGTCAAATCATTGCGGGGACTGGCACCGGTGGAACTGTGGAAGAGCCGCTACGCCCTGGAGTTCCTGCGCGCCGCGCGCATCAGCGATGAAATCGCGGTGTTTTTGCCGCCAATCGGCGGCGCCAGCCCGACCCTTGTTCTTGATCGGGCTATAGGTGAATTCACCGCCGTTGAGATCGGCCGCATCAAGAGCGCTTTTCCGCTTTTGGCGGGGCTGCACAAAGCACATCTCAAGGCGATTATCGGCCGTGGCCTGGTTGACCATTCGACCGAGAAACCGTTCCGGCTGATCGACCGCAGCGGCAAGGAGCTCGCCGCCAATCGTGCCTGGAGAACGCTGGAGGCTGATACAAAAAGTGGGCTTGCCGAAGCGCTGGCGGAATTGGCCAGAGCCGGCAGGACGCAGACAACGCTTGCCGATGGCCGGCTCGTCATCAGGTCTCCCTTGGCAGCCGACTTCGGTGTCGCTCCAGGCGGCTTGTGTGATCAGGTGGAAGTATCCGCCGTGTCCGCTCCGCGTGGGCAAGACGACGGCTGGCTTGCGTGCCTTACCCATCGAGAGAAGCAAATTGTGATGCTCACTCTGGAAGGGCATCCAATCGCCAGCATCGCCAGCCGCCTCGGCCTCAAGCGCGGCACCATCAAGAACCATCGTCTGCGCCTCTACCAGAAGCTCGACATCACCACCGAGAGAGAGCTCTTTCTCACCTACATGCAGCATCTGCGAGCTCAGCCAAGATGACACCTGTCACTCGGCAGCAGCGGGAATCTCGCGCTTAGCGAGGCTCGGCACCGGCAATCGCGTGCGTCCGAAGCCAAGGGAACGCGCGCGCTTGCGGCCACGACGCAGCTCACTGTCCAGCTCGGCAAAATAAATGTCCTGATCGAGCTGCATGGTGTGGCGCGCCGATGCATAGTAGCGCGCCATATGTCTCTTCTCGTCGGCGACGATCGTGCGCACCTGTTCCTCCGCATCGGGCAACGAATATTCGCCCGACAGATAGGCAGCGATCCATTTTGCCTGGCGATCGGCAAGCGCGAACAGCGTAATGCTGGGTTGCGCCAAAGCAATGAAGAACAGGTTCGGGATCCCGGGCTTGAGGACGCGCTTGAAGAGGGGCAGCCGATTGCCGGGCGCCGATATGAAAGACGGATCGAAGAACGGAAAGGAGACCTTGTAGCCGGTGGCCCAGACGATGATATCGATCTTTTCGCGACGGCCATCCTCGAAGACGACGCTGTCCCCGTCCAGCTCTCTGATACCAGGCCGAATCTCGATGTCGCCCGAGGCGACCAGAGTTGGGAACGTGTCCGATACCGAGACATGCGCCTCGAAGACGCGGTGGTCCGGTTTCGGCAAACCGAAGTCCTCCATGTGACCGACTGCGAAATGGAATATCCGACGACCGACCCAGCGCTGCAACGACAGGGGCAGCCAGGGATACAGCTTGCCCTTGTCGGCCGGCTTTCCGAGGAGAAATCGAGGAAAGATATGCGCGCCGCGACGCGTGCTCACAAAGAGCTTCTTCGATATGTGGCGTGGGCAAAGCTCGGTGGCGATGTCCATTGCCGAATTGCCCATCCCGACAACGAGAACGCTTTTGCCCCTGAAGTCGACCGGGGTGAACGGGTCGCGATAGCCATGCGAGTGAATTTGCGTGCCGTCGAAGTGCCCGGGATAAGCGGGTTCCGGCAAGCGGGAATCCCAGTGATGCCCATTGCATACGAACAAGGCATCATAGGAGTGCGTCTGGCCGTCGCCTAAGCGAATTTGCCATGTTCCCTGACCGTCACGATTGGCCTCGGTGACTTCCGTGTTGAGTCTGACTTTGCCTGATAAGCCGAAGTGCTCCACATAGGCCTGCAAATAGGCCAGCACTTGCGTGTGGTGCAGATAGTGAGGCGTATCGGCAGGCATTGGAAAGTCCGAAAGCTGCAGCTGCAACTTCGACGTATCGATGTGCAGTGAGCGATAGGCCGCCGACTTCCCATTTGGATTCTCGAATGCCCATTGGCCGCCAACCCTGTCGCTCATGTCAAACCAGTCAAAAGGGATGCCCCGTTCGGCAAGCGCCTTGGCGGTGACAATTCCGCTGCAGCCGGCCCCGATGACGCAGCATTTGGGAAGGATATCTGGCTTCATGGCAAAGGCTCCCGGCAAAACAATCTTGGACGTGCGAGAAGCCTAGATCACGCTTTGTGGCGCCAACAATGGTGCCGACGGTCACCATAAAGTATGCCCCGATAAGTTTGGGCGCGTTGCCGCGAAGACTTTGCAAATGTTGGCCCAGCCGCAGCAGAGGCCCACTCCGTGGATGGTGACCGTCGGCACCATTGTTGGAGCCGCGCTCTGTGCAATACGCTTCTGGCACGTCCAAGATTGTTTTGCCGGGAGCCTTTCATGACACTCAATCACTCGCCACAGGAGAGGTCGTCTCCCCAATTCCAGGTGCCACCGCTTCTTGTTGGACGCCGTGCTGTCGTGACCGGTGCGGCACGCGGAATTGGCAAGGCAATTGCCGACGCTTTTGACCAGGCCGGAGCGACGGTAGTCCGCCTTGATATCAATGCATCCGACGTCGTCCGCGGCTGCGATGTTGCAGATGAAGGCTCTGTGGTGCGTGCCTTCAAGGATGTGGCGACTGAGGGCCCTATTGACGATGTCGTTCACGCAGCGGCCATTGGCGCCGTCGCTGCCCTGGCTGACATGTCGGCGGCGGATTTCCGCCGCGTGCTGGATGTGAATCTGACGGGCGCCTTCCTGGTCGCGAGAGAGGCGACGCGTCATCTGCGTCGCGGCGGAAATCTCGTCCTTGTCGCTTCCCAGTACGGCCTCAAGGGTTGGCCCCTGTGGGGAGCCTATTGTGCCTCCAAGGCCGGCGTCTTGAGGCTGGCTGACACTCTCGTGGGGGAACTCGCGCCGCAGGGCATACGCGTGAATACGATTTCGCCCGGCAGCGTCGACACGGAGATGGTTGCAGCAACGACGGCCAATATCGCGCGGCAATTGGGAACTGATGCCGGAGCTATTCGCGCCAGCTATGAGGCGGCCATCCCAATGGGCCGTTTCGCGCAACCTAAAGAGATTGCCTCTGTCGCCGTGGCACTCTGCTCAGGCCTCTGCTCTTATGTGAATGGATCCAATATCGTCGTCGACGGCGGAGAGCTTTCGCGATGACCGGAAGCACCATCGGCAGTCGCCAAATCGCAGTTTGCGTGGCGCTCAATTAGCCCGGACATCGACCTACCTACTTCTTCAATCGTTTGGCGCTGCGGCGCGCTACATCGGTGGCGCTGCCGCCGACCTGAGCGCGGCACAATAGATTTCGGCAGCACAGGCCGGCGCCGCCGGAGAAGCAACAGCCAAAGACCACAGGGGGATAGAATGCTTCAGCGGGTCATGATCACAGCGGGTGGTTCAGGAATAGGATGGGCCATCGCGAAAGCGTTCGCTGACAGTGGCGCCAAGGTTCATATCTGCGATGTCGACGAGTGGGCGCTGGCCGAAGTCGCTGAGAAATATCCACAGATCGCCGCCCGGCGGCTGGATCTAACGGATGAGGAAGCGATCGACCGCTGGTTTGATGATGCCTTGGGTGATCTCAACGGCCTGGATGTCCTGATTAACAACGCTGGCACCAAAGGGCCGACCGGCTATGTCGAGGAGCTTAAGCTCGACGACTGGCGCGCATGTCTGAGCGTCTGTCTCGACTCGCAGTTCCTCTGCGCCAGACGCGCAACACCCGCCATGAAGGCCCAAGGCTCGGGAAGCATCATCAATATCTCCTCGACTGCCGGCCTCTACGGCTATGGCCTTCGCACGCCCTACGCCGCCGCCAAATGGGCGGTAATCGGATTGACCAAATCTCTCG
This sequence comes from Mesorhizobium sp. ISC25, assembly GCF_042295465.1. Taxonomy (NCBI): domain Bacteria; kingdom Pseudomonadati; phylum Pseudomonadota; class Alphaproteobacteria; order Hyphomicrobiales; family Phyllobacteriaceae; genus Mesorhizobium; species Mesorhizobium sp. ISC25. Next base: position 175,257 of record NZ_CP135442.1, read on the forward strand.
CCGTCGAACTCGGCCCATATGGTGTGCGCGCCAACGCAATATGCCCGGGCTCCGTCGATGGCGCTCGCATGCAGGACGTGATGAAGGCCGAGGCCGAGAGCCGCGGTGTTGAGATCGATCTCGTTCACAAGGAATACGTCCAGTCCCAGTCAATCAAGCGCTTCGTGAGGCCGGAGGAAATCGCCGACACGTGCCTCTTCCTGGCATCGCCCGCCGCGAAGATGGTGACCGGCCAGGCGATCGCAGTCGACGGCCATACCGAGACGTTCCACATAGGCAGCTGATATGCCGACGGGCAATTGGGAATGGCAGATCTGTGCTCCGACTCGTGACCGACTGGGCGAGAGCATCTTGTGGCATCCGGTGGAGCAAGCTCTTTACTGGATCGATTTCTATGGTCCGCTCGTGCATCGTCAAAGGTGGGGCAGCGACACAGTTGAAAGCTGGAAGATCGATCAAGGGGGCACGATCGGATCGCTGGTTTTTGCCGACAATGGTCGCCTGCTGCTCGCCGTTGATCACGGCCTTTACCTCTTCGATCCCGGCACCGGAAAAACACGCTTTTTCGCCGATCCGAAGAACGGGAAAATGAATCTGGTCTACAACGACAGCAAGGTCGACCGCGACGGACGATACTGGATCGGAACCTATGATCTCTCCGAGAGGGAGCCCAATGCGGCTTTCTATCGGATGGGACCAGATGGCATGGCAGAAGTGGCCGACAAAGGTTTCGTCATCTGCAATGGCCCGACTTTCTCACCCGACAATCGCAAGCTTTATTTCAGTGACACGGTCGGCCACCGCATCCTCTCCTATGACCTCGACCGCAGCGGAGTGATATCCGGCCGGCGGGTCTTCTTCACCTTTGCAAACAATGACGGAATGCCAGACGGCCTCGCGGTGGATAGGGCCGGCAATGTCTGGTGCGCACTCTATGGCGGCGGCAAAGTCGTGTGCATTGATGCCAGGGGGACGCTCAGAAGGTCGCTCTATTTGCCGGCCACTTTCGTTACAAGTCTCTGCTTCGGCGGGCCAGAGCTGAAGGCGCTGTACGTCACGACCGGTTGGAACAGCAGCACGACGGAAGCGACCAAGGCGTACGATGTGGGCGGCGGAGTTTTCATGCGTCCAGTCGATACTCCTGGACTGCCGGAGCCGATCATCACCCCTAGGACGCGAACATAAGACCGTGACGATATTCATGCGCTACGTCCACACCGAGGACGACCCGATAAGGGCAGCGGCTGAGGCCGTGGCCAAGCGGCGCGTCTGATCCTGATCGGTGGTGCGCCAGTAGTCTCAGCCCCAACGCTCCTTCCCGAGCCAATTGTCGCGCCCCCCACCATCGCCCCCGAGTCCGCTGAAGCGCTGACCCAGGCGGCAAATCAGAAGCCGCTTGGTCTTGTCGACGGCAAATACTCCTCACGCACTAAGCTCGGAAACTACCGCCCGTTCCGCCACCGTAGCGATCAGAACCGGGCAGTTGCCTCCCGGAACCAGGCGCGCCGACGGTGAGCAGGAGTCCTCCGATATTCAATAAGCCCGACACGGCGGCGGCGCTGGCCAACGCCGGACAGCCAGACCCGATGACGCATGGCGCGATCAAGCTGGCTGGATCTTGTCCGTAGTTGCGCGAACATAGTTCAGGTTCATGACCGACGGCGCCGATGTCGCTCACTTTGAACCCGCTCTCGGTCAACAGCGCCCGACCGCATTCATGTCGATATGCCCACGGCGATGGACCTCGGCCGTCTGGCGTAGCGCAGCGGCCTGCCAAAGTCGCGAAGCCGCCATGCACGAGGACGACGGACGTTTTCCGATTTCGTTGCTGGCTAGAGCAGACGTCGTCTGGACACCTGAAATTCCGAACCAGTACTTCGGTCCGAGATGACACGAACGTTGGTCGCCCGTCCAGGCCTTCGAGGTGAGCGGGCGAGCGCAGCGAACTCTGCACGGGATGGCCGTTTTCCGCCTTCGTGGCCGCCGCAAAGGGGAGAGCTAGCGAGAAGTGGCTGCCATCTAATGATCTCTGACCAATTTCATGAACGCCTCTATGGGACGCAATGTTTGGCGGACCTTCAGGCACGCCGCGAAGGATTGCGTGAACGGCTTGTGATCCGAGATCGAAAGCGCCGTCAAACGGTCATCCGGAAGATACTCGGTCTTGGAAACAATGCCGGCGCCAAGGCCGGCGGCGACAGCTTCACGAACGCCGTCGCGTGGAATTTCCATCACCACATTGGGCCGTACTCGATGCTTGTCGAGCACCTCTTCCAGCGCGCGACGGGTCATTGAACCCGGCTCGCGGAAGATCAGGCGCTGCCCGTCCAGTTCCTCGAGATCGATCTGCTGGCGTCCACCCCATGGGTGGTCGCGATGCACGAAGACGATTACTTCATGGCGGCCAAGCTGGATGAGATCGAGACGCCGATCGTCATAGTCGCGGCCTATGATGGCGACATCGACCTCGTAGTTCAGCAATTTGTTATAGATGACGTCGGAATTGCCGCTCTCGAGAAAGACCTGCATCAGCGGGTATTTCGCGTGGAAGGCACGGAGCAGTTCCATGACGAAGAACGGGCCGACGGTGCCGACGCGCAGCTTGCCCGATATCTGGTTACCCTCGGCCTGCAGAATACCGACCGCCTGCTCCTCCAGCGAGAAGATCTGGCGGACGACGACAAGCAGCGCTTCTCCTGCGTCGGTGAGCTTCAGACCGCGCGGCGAACGCAGGAAAAGCTGAACGTCGTATGTCTCCTCCAGCGCCTTCACCTGCGTCGTTACCGTCGGCTGGCCCACACACAGCAGGTCGGCCGCCTTGGTGAAACTCAGTTCGCGCGCGACCGCATAAAATGAACGTAGCTGGCTGAAATTGACGAAATGCAGCTTGTTAGAGCCACTCAATCCGTTTCTCCTCCCTGCGGAAGGCTTGCGCCACCCGCATGATCCCTTCGGCTATTTCCGACCGCTCCTCCAGCAGATCGCATAGGACCGTGTAGTGGTTTTTGTCCCGCAGTGAAACCAGTTCGGCATGCTGGCCGGCTGCTCGCCAGTGTTCCATGAATTGTCGGGACTGCCCCGCAAAGGCCGATGTCTCGGCGGCCCCGACAAAAGCAGTCAACGGACAGGATACCGGCGGGCACCGTATTGGGCTGAGTTTTGCAGCGCGCTGGTGGTCCAGTTCGAGCGCCGTATTGAGCGACGTTTCCACCAGCGGCTCGAGATCGAAGATGCCGCTGATCGGCGCGCATGCCGCGAGCGCCACATTGCCGGTCCCGCTCGTCATTGCCAGCATCGCGGCGAGATGCCCTCCCGCCGAATGGCCGGTCGCGATCCAGAACGGCGGTGGCATCCCGAGCGCCTCCAGGACCGCGGGCAGGCAGCCGCAGACGCTTTCGACGATCGCCTCGAGGCCCGCAGCCGGCGCAAGCGGGTAGTTCAGCAGCACCACCGAGAAACCGCGCGGCACGAGCGCCGCGGCGACGAACGAATAGCGATCCTTGTCGAGGCTCTGCCAATAGCCGCCATGGACAAAGACGACCAGCGGCGCGCCGTCACCTGCCGGAAACAGGTCGAACTCCTGGCCAGGATGCGCACCGTAAGGCACGTTGCGGTGGCATGAAAGCGAAGCGCGCGCTGCGGCGCTCTCCTCGTCGAATCGGCGATAAACATGCTCCCGCTCCGGGTAACGGTCGCGGAAGACGTAGCCGGCTTCATTGGCAAGCCCCATACCGCTCACCCGAAGTGGACGACGCTGCGAACAGACTCTCCCGCCCGCATCAGATCGAAGCCGCGATTGACCTCATCGAGCGTAAGCGTGTGGGTGATCTGCCGGTCCAAATCCAGCCGACCCTCCATGTAGAAGTCGATCAACCGGCCGAGGCCGCTGCGCCCCTTGACGCCGCCGAAATAGCCGCCCCGAATGCTCCTACCATAGCGGACGCCGACCGGCGGAAAGCCCAGTTCCGCGCCGGGAGGCTCGACGCCTAGCAGCACCGCCGTACCCCAGGCAGGCTGGCAGCAGTCGAAAGCCTGGCGCATGACTTGGACAATGCCGGTGCATTCGAAAGCTACGTCGACGCCGCCGTCGGTCAAGTCACGGATCGCCTGCATGACCTTTGCACCTTCCCGGCCGGCATTGACGAAGTCGGTCATGCCGTAGGCTCGGGCAAGCGCGTTCTTGCGATCGGTGACATCAATGCCGATGATGGTCTTGGCGCCCGCCAACCGCGCACCCTGCACGACATTGATGCCGATGCCGCCGAGGCCGAAAACAGCGATAGCGTCGCCTTCTCGAATTTCGGCAAGCGCGGCGCCCACGCCGGTGGTCACGCCGCAGCCGAACAGGCAGACTTTCTCGAGCGGCGCATCCGGCCGTATCTTGGCAAGCGCGATCTCCGGCACGACCGTGTAGCGAGACAGCGTCGATGTTCCCATGAAATGATGTACGGGCTCGGTTTCGAACGTGAAACGCGACGTGCCGTTCGGCATCACGCCCCTGTCGCGCGTCGGCTTGATCGTCCAGCAGAGATTTGTTCGGCCGCTGCGGCACATGCGGCAATGCATGCATTCGGGTCCATAGAGCGGGATGACATGGTCGCCGGGTTTCAGGTCAAAAACCCCCTCACCCACCTCGATCACGCGGCCCGCGCCCTCGTGGCCGGGGATCAGCGGGTAAACGCTGGTCGCGTTGACGCCGTCCAGCGCGGTCAGGTCGGTGTGGCAAAGGCCTGAAGCAACGATCTCGACCAGTGCTTCGCCGTGACCGGGCGGCGCCACCTGGATCTCTTCGACGGCAAGCGGCCTGTTCGGCTCGAAACAGATCGCGGCGGACGAGCGAATCACAATGCCAGCCTTTCAGGCTGGGCCGCGCCAAACGCCGTAAACCCCTTCGCCGCGAGTTCGGCAGGGTACAGTTGGCCGCCGGTCTTGATCGTCTCGCGAGCGATGCGGATGTCGCGTCCGCATGCGATGCCGATAGCGCCGACGAGACGCTCCCCATCGGTAAAGTAGGCGAGATACGTGCGGTCGCCCGGCCTGCCGCGCTCATAGGCCGGCTCCCGATCGCCTGGTATTCCGGCGACTTGGATGTTCAAGTCGTATTGGTCGGTCCAGAACCAGGGCACCTCATCATACGGCGCCGGACTGCCGCAAATCTGCGCAGCGACGATGCCGCCCTGGTCTTCGGCGTTTTTCCAGGATTCGAGCCGCCAGCGCTTGCCAAACAGACGATTCTCATGCGAGGCGACGTCGCCGGCGGCGAAGATGTCGGGATCGCTGGTCTGGCCGAACTCGTTGACCACGATGCCGTTGTCGACGTTCAGCCCGGCGTCGCGGGCAAGCTGGTCGTTCGGCGTTCCACCGATGCCGACAATGACGAGATCGGCCTTAACCCGGGTGCCATCGTTCAGGCGGAGCAAAGCCTTGCCGCCCGACGGCTCCGAAGCGACAACCTGCCGGTCACAGAGGATCTTGACGCCCGCCTGCCGATGAACGTCCGCAAGCCACCGTGACATGTAAGGCGGGAGCAGCCTGCTCAGCGGGCGATCCGCCGCTTCCAGCACCGTCACGGTCGCGCCGCGCTTCACCGCGCTTGCCGCGACTTCCAAACCGATGAGCCCTGCCCCCACCAGCACGACCGAAGAGCCCGGCAGGATGCGGTCGCGCAAGCCTAGCGCGTCCTGAAACGAGCGGAGATAGGCGACCCGGTCCGCGAGCGGCTCCAGAGATTCGATACGGCGCGGCGAGAGCCCGGTCGCAAGCACCAGCTTGCGGTACGGCAGTCCACTGCCATCGGCCAGCATCACCGCCTTGGCCTGCCTGTCGATGCTGGTCGCCTCGGCGCCGAGGTGAAACCTGACGTCGAACTCGTTCCAGCGGGCCGGCGGCAGAAGATAGGCGTTCGCCGGAATCTCGGCTGCGGTCAGCACGCTTTTCGACAGCGGCGGGCGCTCATATGGCAGTTCGCGTTCGATCCCGACCACATCGATCGGGCCAACGAAGCCACCGTGCCGCAACCGCTCGGCGGTACGACCGCCGGCATGTCCTCCGCCGACGATCACGACGCCGGCCGTTCTTCCGAAACCAGCCACGGCCAATCAGGCTCCCTGGCCGGCCGGTGCGGCGCCGGGACGATCATTCTTCAGCACGTCGCGGATTATCTCGCGATGCACCTGAATGTATCCCTTGCTGACACATTGCAGATGCGGCGAAACCTCGCTGTGAAGCTTGCCGAGCGCGTGGAACGGCACAGACGAGGCCAAGTGGTGCTCGGCATGGAACGGCATGTTCCAATAGAGCATCCGCAGGACCGGATTGGCCAGAGTGGTGCGGGTGTTGGCGAGCAGGTTAGGGCTTTCTTCGGCACCTGTATGCTCGGCCATGCGGATGGCGCGCAGCACCGGTTCGCCCATGACACGGGGCATCAACCAATAGATCAGCGCGATCGTGCTTCCGTAGTAGATCGAGAAGGCGGCAATGACGATATAGGCCAAGACCAGTAGCCGGATTTCCAACATCACCTGCTTCCAGACGGATTCCGGCAAGAATTCGCGTTCTTCGTCGGTAAAGCGCCCGGTCGAGCCGCGCCATAACGTGCCGACCAACTTGGGCCAGAAGGATAGGCCGAGTATCTGCCCGAAATAGTCGCGCAGCGAGGTCGGGAAAGGCACGATGTCAGGATCGTGGTCCTCATGCTGAGTGTAGGTGTGGTGCGCGGCATGGCGGTATTTGAAATACAGAAACGGCCGGAAGGTGAGCGCGGCGACGGCGAAACCGATGAGGTGATTGATCCAGCGCGAGTGAAAGGCCGTGCCGTGCGAGCATTCGTGCAGCGGTGCAAACAGCAGCACGATAACAACGCCGTAGACGAACATCGCCGGTATCTGAAGCCACGGCGTCGAGGACGACAGATAGACGGCCAGAGCACCAAGGATTAGTGCGCCGATGTGCACCGCGAGCCTGATCAGGCCCGGCCCATTGGTGCGCGTGCGAAGCCTCTTCAGCTTGTCACGCGAAATGATCTCGGGGCCCGTCAGCGGCCAAATTTTGCTGCCGATGCCGCCGATGCCCGCATAGCTGGCAGAATTATCGCCCTGCATACCGATCCTCCTTCAAATTGCTTGTCGAAGGAGACCTACCGACGCGGACGGGAAATAGAAAATTCATTGTTTCCATGCCGTTATCGATCCTGCGTTCAGGCAACGAAGCAATGAGCTATCGCCTCGGCCGAGAAATCCTCGCGCTGGAAATGCCCGGTAATCCGACCGCGGCTCATGACCAGAATACGGTCGCAGGCGTCCATCATTTCCTGCAGCTCCGTGGTGAGCAGCAGCACCGCCTTGCCTTCGTCGGCAAGGCCCTGGATCGCACGCCAGATCTCGAATTTCGCGCCGACATCGACGCCGCGGGTCGGATCTTCGGCGATTACGATATCGCCGCCGCGCGCGATCCATTTGCCGATGACGATCTTCTGCTGGTTCCCGCCCGAGAGCTGGGAAGCCAGTTGCGACAGGCCGCTGGCCTTGATGGCAAGCTTGCGCACCAGATCGTTGGCCGATGCATTCTTCTGCCGGCGCTTGAGGAAGCCGAAGCGGCCAAAGCGGCGCAGGATCGTCAGCCCGAGATTGTCGCCGACGCTCATCGGCAGGACCAGCCCCTCGCCCTTGCGGTCGGCCGGCATGAAGGCGATGCCGGAAGCAATTGCATCGCGCGGCGAGCGAAGGGGCGCTCTCTTGCCGTGCACACGAATTTCCCCGCGGTCGATCGATGAGGCGCCGAAGATCGCGCGCGCGACGGATTCGCGCTGGCAGCCAAGCAGGCCGGCGATGCCGACGATCTCGCCGGCACGCACCTCAAGGGATACGTCGTCAAACACCCCGGTCTTACCGATCGCCTTGGCCTCCAGGGCGACGGAACCTTGCCGGCGCTCCTTGTAAGCGCTCTGGCCCGGCTTGTGCTCGCGCCCAACCATCATAGAGACGAGCGCCGTCTCGTCGAGGTCGGCAACGTCGCGCGTGCCAACGACACGGCCGTCGCGCAGCACGGTCACCCGATCGGCAATGTCCAGCACCTCGCCGAGCCGATGCGAGACATAGACGATGCCGAGGCCACTTGCCTTCAACTTGCGGATGACGGCGAGCAGGTGACCGACCTGATCGTCGTTCAGCGAGGCGGTCGGCTCGTCGAAAACCAGCACTTTCGGCCGGCTTGCCAGCGCTCGGCAGATCTCGACTACCTGCTGCTCATTCAAGCTGAGTTCACAGACCGGACGCGACGGATCGAGGCTGACATGGATTTCGTCGAGGAGTTCCCGCGCCATCCGGTTGAGCGCCGCCCGGTTATTGCGGTCGAGGCGAGCCGCGGGCTCGCGACCGAGGAAGATGTTCTGGGCGACGCTGAGGTTCGGGCACAGCACCAGTTCCTGGTGGACCAGAGACAGTCGGTTGGCCAGCGCGACCGTCGGATCACTTAACACGACCGGCTGGCCCTCGATGCGGATCTCGCCGCTGTCCGGCGCGATCAGCCCGTTCATGACCGACAGCAGCGTCGACTTGCCCGCGCCGTTCTCCCCAACCAGCGCATGCACTTCCCCGGCCTTCAGGTCGAAGGTGACGTCGGCCAGCGCAACCACGCCGGGAAACGCCTTGCGGATCGACTGGACCTCAAGCAGCGAGACGTTCATCGCCGTCATCCCGAATGATACCGATTGAGCAGGGCGCGGTGACGATCCATGTCGCCACGCAGATTCTGGTAGATCGAGGACCAGACCTCGAAGAAGTCGTGGTAGCGCTCGTGAAGCTTCGGATCGGGGTCGATCGTCTCCTTGATACGCACGATGCTTTCGAGCGGCTCGATCGGCGACTTGTAGATGCCGGCTGCAACGCCCGCGAGGATGGCGTCCCCGATGGGCGCCGCCTCGCCGATATCCGGCACCTTCAGCGGCAGATTCACGACGCTCGCGGTTATCTGGTTCCAGAAGCGGCTCTTGGTCGGGCCGCCGTTCAGGATCAACCCATCAACGTTCACGCCGGCCTGATTGGCGATGCGAACGTTTGAGTACAGGTCGAATGCAACGCCTTCGATCAGCGAACGGATGAAATGCGCGCGCGTCGTCGTCGGGCGTACGCCGAAGAAGACACCCGCGGCGTTGCTGTTCCAGTTCGGCGACAGCGTATTGCCGAGGTACGGCAAATAGAGCAGGCCGTCGGAACAGGCGGGCACATGCTTGGCCTGCTCGGTGAAAAGGTCGAAGACGTTGTGGCCCATGCGCTCGGCCAGCCGGAATTCGGAATCGCCGAACTGGTCGCGAAACCATTTCAGCGATGCGCCGGTGAAGGCCATCGGCCCGTCGAACATGGTCAGGCCGGGCAGTACGTGCGGCCATTTCAGGATGCGGTATTCATGAACGTCCTGCTCGGTCGGGATCATGATGCCGAGGTTCGAGCCAGTGCCCATCGAATAATAGGCCTCGCCGGCCCTGGTTACACCAACGCCCAGTGCCGCCGAGCTGATGTCGGTGCCGCCTGCCGCCACGATGGTGCCGGGACGCAGTCCGGTCTCTTCGGCCGCCTGCCTGGTGACTTCGCCCACTACCTCATGTGACCTGTACAGGCGGGGGAATTTCTCCAGCGGGATGCCGATCGCCGTGGCGATGGATTCGTTCCAACGCTCCTTTTGGTACTCGTAGGCATAGGCTAGGCCGGCGTCACCGGTGTTCATCGTGAAGTTGCCGCACATTCGGTAGGTGCAGTAGCCCGACGGCGACAGGAATTTGTGCGTCGCGTTGAAAATGTGGGGCTCGTGTTTCTTAATCCACAACGCCTTGGGGTCGATGAACCAAGGGGCGACGCGGTTGCCGTTGTTCTTGTTGATGGTCGCCTCGCCGACACTGCGGCGGATATCCTCGCATTCTTCTTCCGAGCGGGAATCCATCCATATCATCGCCGGGCGCAGCGGCTTTCCCTGATCGCTGACCGGCAGCGTCACGCCGACCAGGCCAGACAATGCGATCGCGGCGATGTCGTCGGAAAACCGGCCCTGCTCCAGGCACTGCCTGACAGCCGAGACGACGGCCCCCCAATAGTTCGAGGCTTCCTGCTCCGCCCATCCGGGGAACGGATGGAACAAGGGATGCTCTTGCGAGCCGAACGCCACCACCTTTCCGGTGTTGGTATCGAGGATCGCCGCCTTGACGTTGGTCGTGCCGATGTCGATGCCGAGCGTTAGATGTCCGCCCATGAAATGCCTCTCCTGATTATGGATGTGTCTTCTTGCGGCTCATCTTCGACAGGCCCACCGATGCGATGAGTGCGATGCCGATCGCCAGGTTCTGATACCAAGTGCCGACGCCCCAGATCGCCAGCAGATTCAGACCGGCGGCAAAGGCGACGCTGCCGAGCAATGTGCGCCATGGCGAGCCGACGCCCCCTGAAAGCGCTGTTCCGCCGATAACGGCGATGGCGATGGCCGTCAGTTCGTAACCCGCGGCAAGCGGTGCGTCGACAGACTTCAGCCGCGCCGTAAAGACGATGCCAGCGATGGCGGCGCAGAGGCCGCTGATGACGTAGGCCAGCAGTACGTAGCGCTGCGTCTTGATGCCGGCATAGAGCGCCGCCTTCTCGTTGCCGCCGATGGCGTAGAAGCGAGCGCCGCGCACGGTTCCGTTGACGAAGGCGATGAGCGCCAAGAGCACCGCGAGGAAGATCAGGAAGCTCACCGGCATGCCGAAGATCTTGCTGTCGCCGATCCAGCCATAGAACGGCGCCTTGAGGTAATAGGGATGGCCGTTGGTGAGCACATAGTTGAAGCCGCGCAGCGCGGTCAACGATACCAGCGTCATGATGAAGGATGTAACCTTGAAGTAGGCAACGCCGACGCCGTTGATCGCGCCGGCGACAATGCCGGTCGCAAGCGCGATCAGAATCACCGGCAGGATCGGCCCCGCATAGGTGTTACCGCGCACCAGCCAGCGGCTGCCTAGCATTGGGCCGATCTCGGCCATCACGACCAAGCCGACGATGATCGAAAAAATCATCAACGCCGCTACGGAAAGGTCAATGCGGCCGGTAAGCAGCACCACCGTCATTCCGAGCGACAGCAATCCGATGACGGCGATGTTGCGCATCAGATTTTCGAGGTTCAGGGCGGTCAAATAGTATTCGGAGGTGAGCGCGCCGACCACGAAGATAATCGCGATCAGCCATACGATCGGGTCGCGCAGCAGACCCTGCAGAAATGGGGCGGCGCGAGGTGACGATGGAGCGGACAGTTCGATGGCGCTCATTTCGCGATCCCCCGCTGCCGCATGCCGGGCAAGACGACCGCCAGGATGACCGCCGCGGTCACCACCTGCTGCAGGTATATGCTGACGCCGAACTGGTTGAGAAGGTTGTTGACGATACCGATGATGAGGGCGGCAACCAGGGTGCCCGCGATGGACCCTGAACCGCCGGCGAGTGCCGCGCCGCCCAATACCGTCACCGCCAGCACCGACAGCTCCATGCCTTCAAGCCCGGCGGGATTGATGTAGGACAGCCGCGCGCTTTCCAGCATGCCGGCTAGCGAGGCACAGGCCCCGGAGATTATGAAGACAGTGGTGCGTATGCCTACGACATTGATGCCCGACAGCGCGGCGGCCCTCACGTTCCCGCCGGTGGCGTAGAGCTCGCGGCCGAAGATCGAATACTTGGTCAGCGCGATCGCGGCGGCGCCTAGAACGATGAGCAGCACGACCGGGACTGGAATGCCGGCAATGTTGCCGCGACCGAGCCAGAGGTAAGCAGTAATGGCTTCAGGATAGAGCGCCTGGCCGCCGGACGCTATATTGGCCAGCGCGCGACTTATGCCCAACATGCCAAGCGTAGCGATCAGCGACGGGATGCCCAAGGCGGCGACAAGGACGCCGTTCACCAAGCCGACAACCAGCCCGGTGAGAAGCGTGGCGCCGATGACCAGCGTGGCCGAGCCCGTCGGAATCATCAGTCCTCCGGCCACGCAGGAGAGAATTGCGATGCCGGCAATGGAAAGATCGATCTCGCCGGTAATGACGACCAGCGTCATGCCGTAGGCCATGATGCCGATAGCGGCCACGGCCAGGAGGATGACGTGGATGTTGGCAAGGGAAAGAAAGGACGGTGCGATCGCCTGCCCGACGATAACGAGGGCGACCAGCACCGCCGCGCGGCTCATAGCTCCGATGCTCAGGTGCCGCCAAGCATCGGAAGGCCGCGCCGGCAAAGCGGGTTCGACCACCTTTGTCTCAAGAGTATCCATCGTCATGACGCAATCGCCTGCCTTGGGTCAACGACTGCCGTCCCTCCCGCGAGAGGGCCGGCAGTCGTCTTGGAAGTGGATATCAGCCCGAGACCTCCGGGCCATATGCGTAGGGCCATTCGTCGGGAGTCAGCGTCTCGATGCCTTCGATGTTCATCTTCTCCTTGGTGATCATCGGCAGGTTCGGCGTCATGATAAGCTTCGGCGGCGCTTCGTTGAGGCCCGCCTTGGCGCCAATATGCATTACGACGGCGCGGATGCCGATGTCGCCGATCAACGGCGTGTAGGGCGATACCATGTCGATATTGCCGGCCTTGATCTCCTTCAGCACCTCTCGGGCGTCGTCGTTGGCGAGAATCATGATCTTCTTGCCGCCCGGCCCGCTGTTCAGCCGACTGGCTTCACGGATCGCGTCGAGAGCCCCCATGGCCTCCTCGCCGCCGGTGTTGAACGACACCGAGATGTCCTTAAATGCCTGGAGGGCATCCGCCGTCGATTTGAACGCCAACGTGCGCTGGCTGTTGGTGTGATAGTTGGCCAGCACCTTGTAGCCCGGCGTATTGCCGATCGCTTCGAGGAAGGCACCGGTGCGGATCGAATCCGCGGTGCTGCCGAGATCCTTGCGGTTGAATATGATATTGCCGTCCGGCGCGGCATGCTTGAGGTACAGGCCCTCCTGGAGACCGTTCGCATAGAAGTTGCCCAGAACCTCCGAGCTGATCTGCTCGGATGAGGTGCGACGGTCGAGGCTGACGACCGGAATGCCGGCGGCGATAGCACGGTCGACGGGCGGGCCCATCGGCGCTTCACGGTTCGGCCACAGCACGATGCCGTCATATTGCTTGGCGATCCAGGTATCGATCACCTGGCCCATCTTGTTGTCATCGAACTCGGCGTCGATCACCTCCAGTTCGATGTTGGGATGACGCTTGGCCTCCCAGGCGGCGGTATCGGCGAGGCTGATCAGCCAAGGATGGTTGAATCCATGGAAGACGAGGCCGATCCGGTATTTCTTGTTGGCGTCGAGCACCGGACCTTCAGGCAACGGCAGATATTCAGTGAAAGGCGCCTTGATCTGCAGTTTGCTGTAAGGGCCGACGAAGCTGGCGCCCATGCCCGGCTTCCAGACGAATCCGCCTGCGAGGTCGCCGACCGGATAGACGTCGAGATAGTCCCGGAAACCATCCTTCTCGAACAGTGCGCCGACGTCGCCATTCGACATGCCGGCCTTGGCTTCGTCAGAGTATTTCTTGATCAGGCCATTGAGAACGGCGTGGACGGAATCTTCGGCGAAGGCCGGAACTGTTGTCAGCGGCGCAGCAGCGAGCACGGAAAGTACAGCGGCCGTCTTCAACAGATGGCGGCGTGATAATTTTAGCATTTAGGTTTCCTCCCATATTTTGGTTTAAGCCCGGGATATGTCCCGAATAGTTCAAGTCACTGTCGCCCCTCCACCAAGATGTGGACGTAGCCGTCCGACAGCTTGGTTTCGTAGGTTTTCAGCCGCTCGGTGACTGGCGGTGAAAGCGGTGTGCCGGTGGGGATGTGGAAGAGTCCCTGATGCAGAGGACACTCCACCGTCTGGCCGTCGATGTAGCCTTCCGAAAGGAAGGCGTGGGCATGCGTGCAAATGCCTGATGTAGCGTAGAACTTGCCGGCAAGATTAAAGATGGCGATACACACTCCCTGGTGCTCAATGCGCGTCGCATCGTCGACGGGAAGACTGTCGGCACGGATCGCCTTGATCCACTGCTTGCTGTCTGCGTTAGTTTGCGCGTCCATGTGCCTCCCCATATCCGCTTTGTTTCGTTTATTTTCGTTCACTTTCCTTCGCTCGCAAATTCATTGTGGGAATGGAGATATCGATGAACCCTATGCCGAGCCGGCTCGAACGACCTGCGAGAGCACGCGCCCAGACTTCGGCGCGCCCGCAGCCGGGCGCTGTGAGATGCCGGGCACCGAGAACTATCGGAGAATCGGGTCAAACCGTCGCGCAGCGAGACGCAGGGCTTATGCTGAGCCTCATGATGACAATGACTACGCCGGGAAACGCGGCGATCGACCAAGCGCTGCCGAGATGGTCGCCGGCCCACACCGACTATGTTGCCAAGCGCATGGGCGGCGGGATGCCGAGACCGAGGAAGCTCAAGCAAGCAGGATGATATCGGGAAAGCAGAGGGTCACGTTCACGACCAGTCCGCTCGCGACGTTCGGCGGGATAGGGATAAGTTGATGCGCCAATACGCCGCCCGCTTCGCGAGCCCACGCTTCACCGCCAGATTGAACTCACGGCCGCCCCTACATCATCAATCAGGTCGAACAAAGTAAATTCCGCCGGTTTGCCCGTGCGCTTGACAGCGAAGGAGAGAGTTCCATAGTGATACGTATCAGTAATACGTATCACTGAGTTTTTTCGATGGCAAACGGCAGAGCGACCCAGAAGGATGTAGCAAGAGCGGCGGGGGTCTCGCAGGCCACTGTTTCCATGGTGCTGGGCGGCGGCAGCGCTCCTTCGATCCCGGCGGATACCTGGGCGCGCATCACCAAGGCCGCCAAGGACCTCGGCTACGTTCCCAATCGCTTTGCGCAGGCGTTGAAGACCAGCCGTTCGATGACCATCGCCTGCATCGTGCCCGACATCACCAATCCTTTCTATCCGTCGCTGATCCGCGGCATCCAATCGGTGACGGACGGCCTGAGTTATGACGTCATCGCAGTCAACACCGATGGCACCCCGGAACGCGAGCGGCACTTCCTCGACTGGGCCCGGCAGGGTCGCGTTGATGGCGTGATCGGCGTTTTCTTCACCTTGCGTGCCAACGATTTCAGTCCCCTGGTCGAAGCAGGGGTTCCGGTGGTGCGGATCGAGTCTTCCAAGAAGCGCGGCGGCGAAATCGTCGTCGACGACATCTATGTCGACAGCCGGGCCGCTGCGCTTGCGGTCACGGACCACCTGATTGGCCAGGGTCACAAGCGCATCGCCATGGTAGCAGGCCGCGGTGGCCCTCAGGCCACACGCATCGACGGCTATCGCTCGGCCCTCGCCAAGGCGGGATATCCGGAGCAGGTGGTCATCGACGAGGAATTCTCGGAGATCGGCGGCACGCGCGCTGCCGACGCCATACTCGCAAGCACGTTTCAGCCGACGGCAATATTCGCCGCGAATGACCTGATGGCAGTCGGTGTCATGCAGGCGCTGCGCGAGCGCGACATCGAGATACCCAAGGGGATCGCCGTCGTCGGCTTCGATGACATTCCTGCGGCGAAGCTGGTCACGCCACCACTGACCACGGTAGCACAGTTTCAATGGCAAATGGGAGCGCGCGCGGCACAGACGCTGATGGAGCGGCTTCGCGGCACGAAGACCGGTGCGGGGACAGCGCTGGAAATGCCCTTTGAACTTATCCAACGAGGCTCGACACGAGCCATCTAGATACGGGCCGACTGACAAAACCTGGGAGGAAGAAGCCATGCAACGCCGTACAATTTTGAAAGCCGGACTTGGTCTGGCAAGCCTGCCGCTCCTGCCGCGCCTCGCCTTCGCTGCCGACCAGAAGCCTGTGACGTTCTGGTATGAATCGGCATCGCCGGAGAACCAGGACAATCTCAAGAACCTGCTGGTGGATCCGTTCAACGCGGCTCATCCGGAAGAGCTCCTGAGCATCGACTTCCGTGGCTCGGACCTCGACAAGCAGCTTCGTGTCGCCATGCTCTCGGGCACTGGACCCGACGTCGTCTTCACCGCAGGCCCGAGCTACGTCGCCGCCATGGCACAGGCCGGACAACTCCTGCCACTCGACGATTATGCCAAGAAATACGGCTGGAATGAACGGCTGCTGCCCCTGTTCCTTGATCTCGGCCGCTACGAGGGCAAGCTCTATGCGCTCGCCAAGACCTATGAGACGCTTGGCCTTTTCTACAACAAGACGCTGTTTGCGAAGAACAATTGGAAAGCACCGACGACGATAGCGGAACTTGAAGCACTTGCCGACGAAATGAAGGGCAAGGGCCTCGTGCCGTTCGGCGCCGGCAATGCCGATTGGCGTCCGGCGAACGAGTGGCATGTCTCGATTGCCATCAACTCGGTCGCTGGCCCGGAAAACGTCTACAAGGCATTGACGGGAGCCATTCAATGGACCGATCCGGCCTTCGTCGCGGCAATCGACAAGCTGGCCGAGTGGTGGGACAAGGGCTACTTCGGCGAGAACTACTTCTCGCTGACCCTCGAGCAGTCCTTTGCGCAGATTGCCACCGGCCAGGCCGGCATGGCCCCTACGGGCACCTGGAGCTTCACCAACATCAAGCCCTACTTTCCTGACAACAATGCCGAACCGGGTTTCGTGGGCTTTCCCAGCGCGTCTGGCGATCCGATCTTTCCGCTTGGCATCGGCTCGACACTTTCGGTCAATGCCAAGTCGGAAAACCCGGACGGTGCGGCCGCTGTGCTCGACTACATGTTCCAGGACGATTTCTACAGCAAGATGAACTCGGTCTGGCAGGGCGAATGGAACCTGCCGCTCGTGGATCTCTCCAAGGTGAAGCTCTCGGACAAGGTGCTGCCGCTCTACACCGAGGCCATGAAGGAGCTGTCCGCCGCCGTGGGCGCGGGCAAGTATGGCTATACGACGTGGACTTTCCTGCCGCCCGCGACCGACACCTATCTGGTCAGCGGCATGGAAGAGGTTTGGCTCAAGAAAACTTCGTCCACCGATTTCCTCAAGAAGCTCGACGAGACCTTCAAGCAGGAAAAGGACGCGGGCAAGGTGCCTGCAATCCCGCCCCGCGCCTGACACACCGCTGAGGGGCGGCGCGATATGCGTCGCCCTCCCACGGAGGAATACCATGCATCGGCTCTACATCGTCCCGACGATGATCATCAATGTCGTCATCGTGCTGGTTCCGGCACTTTTGACGGTCGTTCTCGCGTTCTGCAATTGGGACGGCATCTCAGCGCCGACCTTTGCCGGCCTCGACAACTTCCGGGCGTTGGCAGCCGATCGCGTGTTCTGGTCGGCGCTCGGCAACAACATGATCTGGACGCTCGTCTTCCTGACCGTGCCTATCCTCATGGGCCTCGCTGCCGCATCGATGCTGCTGATCGTGCGCCGCGGCAGCAACTTCTTCCAGATCGTCTATTTCCTTCCCGTCGTCATCGCCACCGCCATCACGGCACGCGTCTGGCAAGGCATGATCTACAGCCCCGTGACCGGCATATTCGGCATCCTCAAGAAATACGGCATGCTGATACCCAACCCCCTGACACAGCCGCCGCTAGCGCTGTTCGGCGTCGCAACGGTCGATCTCTGGCACTGGTGGGGTTTTCTTTGCGTCATCTTCTTTGCAGCGCTCCGCCAGGTGCCGCAAGAGCAGATCGAGGCCGCGCGGATCGAGGGCGCCACCTATTTCCAGATGATGCGCTACGTGCTGTTGCCCGGCATTCGCCCGACCATAACACTCATGATGATCATGACGGTGATCTGGTCGTTCCTCGCCTTCGACTTCGTCTACATCATGACCCAGGGCGGCCCCGCATTTTCGAGCGAGCTCCTGTCCACCCTCGCCTACCGCAAGGCCTTCTATGACCTGAATGTCGGGCAGGCCGCCGCGGCGGCGCTTGTCATCAGCCTGTTCGGGCTGGTGGGCACGTTCTTCTATGTCCGCATCCAGACGCGGGAGGGAGAGCAGTGAGACTTGTCGAAAGCCGCCTGACGCTGACGGTTTCCTATGCGCTTCTCGGCCTGTTCGCCTTCATCGCCCTGTTTCCGATCGCGCTTCTGGTGCTCAACTCCCTAAAGCCGGCGGCTCAGATCGTGCAGAATCCGCTGGGCCTGCCGGAACCGATCCGCTGGCAGAACTTCGTCAATGCCTGGAACCATGCGAAGTTTTCGAAGACCTTCGTGAACTCCCTTGTCGTCAGCGGCACGACGATCGTGCTGGTCTGCTCGACCTCGTCGCTGACGGCCTATGTGCTGGCTCGCAAGAAGATCACGTCGTGGAAGATCTTCACCTTTTACCTGCTCGCGACAACGACAGCGCCGATCCAGCTCTACATCTTCCCGCTCTATTTCGGCTTCGCCAAGCTTGGTCTGATCAACAACATTTTCGGCGTGGCGCTGATCTACACGGCACTCTACAGCCCGTTCGCGGTGATGCTGCTCAGAACCTACTTCATCGCGGTTCCGAAAGAACTCGAAGAAGCAGCGATCGTCGATGGCGCCACCTCCTGGCAGGTTTTCTGGCGGGTTATGCTGCCGATCGTCTCACCCGGCATCCTCACGGTGGCGCTCATCATCGGCCTCAATTCGTGGAACGAGTTTTTGATAGCGACCACCTTCCTGCAGAAACAGGAAAACGTCACCGCCGTCATCGCCTTCTATCTGCTCTCCGGCCAGTACAGTTCCGACTGGGGCGAGATCATGGCCGCCGCCCTCATCATCGTCGTCCCTGTCGTCCTGCTCTTCGTCTTCATGCAGAAGCGTTTCATCGAGGGCATGGCCGGCGGTTCGGTGAAGGGCTGAACCCCTTCGAATTGTGGAGTGAATGATGCAGTTTCCGAACGACTATCTCGAACGTGTCTATGCCGGCGTCCTCGGCAAATTGGTGGGGGTCTATCTCGGCCGTCCTTTCGAGGGCTGGACGTACCAGAAGATCATGGAGGAGCTGGGTCCGATCGAATACTACGTGCATGAGCGCCTGAACCAACCGCTCGTGGTCACCGACGACGATGTCGCCGGCACCTTCACCTTCGTTCGCGCGCTGGAGGACTACGGTATCAAGGCAAGCCTCTCGGCGGAGGAAATCGGCAAGGCCTGGCTCAACTACATCGTCGAGGACCGCACGATCTTGTGGTGGGGCGGCAACGGCAATTCCACCGAACATACCGCGTGGCTGAACCTCAGGAAGGGCGTGCCCGCCCCGCATTCCGGTTCGATCGAAACCAACGGGCAGGCGGTTGCCGAACAGATCGGTGCACAGATCTTCATCGACGGCTGGGCCATGGTCGCACCGCGCCAGCCGGAGTTGGCCGCAAAGCTTGCTGAACAGGCAGGCAAGGTCAGCCATGACGGCGAGTCCGTTTACGCCGCCATGCTCTGGGCGGCGATGGAGGCCGAAGCCTTCGGCTCGTCGGACATCGACAATCTGATCGACACCGGTCTGAGGCAAATTCCTCAGGACTGCCTGATCGCCAGGCTGATCGCCGATATCAGGGCCTGGCACAAGGCGCATCCGGATTGGCGCGACACCCGTCAGAGGATCGAGCACCACTATGGCTACGACAAATATCCCGGCAACTGCCACGTCGTGCCGAACCACGCGCTGATGATCATGGCCGTGCTCTATGCGCCGCAAGACTTCCAGAAGGCACAGATGATCGTCAACACGTCGGGCTGGGACACCGATTGCAATGCCGGCAATGTCGGCTGCCTGCTAGGCATCATGAACGGGCTCGAAGGGCTGGATGAGGGACCGGATTGGCGCGGGCCGATCGCAGACCGCATGCTGATCTCGTCCGCCGATGGCGGCAACTCGATCAACGACGCGGTTCGCCAAGCCTATTTCCTAACCAATCTCGGCTTGCAATTGGCCGGTAGCCAAAAGCTTGACGCTCCGAAGACCGGTGCGCAGTTCCACTTCTCGCTGCCTGGCAGCCAGCAGGGCTTCAGGCCGCAGACCGGCCTTGATGTCAGCCGCGCGGTGCGCGTCAGCAATGTCGAGTTCGAGGGCAGCCGTGCTCTCGCAATCGACTACGAGGCATTAGGCCCCACCCAGGTCGCGGTCGTGACCAGCCCAACCTTCTCGCCGCGCGAAATGCTCAACATGCGCACCTACGACCTGATGGCGACGCCGCTTGTCTATCCCGGCCAGGTCGTGCGCGCTCGGGTCGTTGCCGATCAAAAGAACCGCGGCGCCGTCGAGGTAAGACTGCGTGCACGCGTTTACGACCAGCATGACGAACTATGCAATGTCGACGGCTCCCCCATGATCATCAAGTCTGGCAAGGAGACCGTACTGGAATGGGCTTTGCCGGACACCGGCGGCCAGCCGATTGCAGAGCTCGGCCTGGCGATTACCAGCACTGGTAAGCGCGCCGACGGCCGCTTGCTGATCGACTTTGTCCGGTGGGATGGCACGCCTGAGCTGACGCTGAAGCGCCCGGCTGGCGACGGCGATTTCTGGCGAATGTCCTGGGTCAACGGCGCAGACTTCTTCTCCAAGCGCTATCCGGCGGCATTCCGGATCTCGCAGAACAGCGGCGAAGGCATCATCATCCATGGCACGCGCCAGTGGGCCGATTACCAGGCGTCCGGCGATGTGATGATGCATCTCGGCAATTATGGCGGTCTCGCCATCCGGGCCCAGGGCCTGCGCCGCTATTATGGCGGCCGCGTCACCCGCGACGGCAAGATGCAAATCGTTCGCGTCCGCGACGAGAACACCGAGGTGCTCGCCGAGACGGCCTTCAACACCGAATTCGAGAAATCGATATCGATGAAAGTGGCGGCCAAGGGCGACCGGATCACCTTCGAGGCCGACGGCACATCGCTTTCTGTGGAAGACAACAGCCCAGAGGCTTTCCGCGACGGCGGCATCGGTTTGCTGGTGCACGAAGGCGCCCTGTCGTCCAACGAGATCCGGATCGGAGCCGTCTGATGGCGAACGTCACGATCGACAAAGCCCGCAAGGCATATGGTCCGGTCGAGGTGCTTCATAGTGTCTCCGTCGACATCCGCGACGGCGAGTTCGTCGTGCTCGTCGGCCCGTCCGGCTGCGGAAAATCGACGCTGTTGCGGATGATCGCGGGGCTGGAGAACATCACCGGCGGGACGATCGGCATCGGCGGGCGGGTCGTCAACGATCTGCCTCCCAAGCAGCGCGACATCTCCATGGTGTTCCAGAACTACGCGCTCTATCCGCATATGACGGTGGCCGAAAACATGGCGTTTTCGCTGACGCTGGCCGGCGCGCCCAAGGCGGAGAAACAGAAGCGGGTTGCGGAAGCCGCTGAGATACTGGGCCTGACGCCGCTTCTCGATCGCTATCCGCGCCAGCTCTCAGGCGGCCAGCGCCAGCGTGTGGCCATGGGTCGATCGATCGTGCGCAAACCACAGGTCTTCCTGTTCGACGAGCCGCTCTCCAATCTCGACGCAAAGCTGCGCGTGGCCATGCGCGCTGAAATCAAGAGCCTGCACCGCAGGCTTGCCACGACCATTGTCTACGTGACCCACGACCAGGTCGAAGCCATGACCATGGCTGATCGGATTGTGGTGATGAACAGCGGCCGTATCGAGCAGGTCGGCCGCCCACTCGATCTCTACGACGACCCGCAAAGCATGTTCGTTGCTGAATTTATCGGCTCGCCGTCGATGAACCTGCTGAAAGGCCGGTTCGACAGCGCCGTCGGACGGCCTATCTTCAAGACCAATGATGGTATCGTGCTGCCGCTGCCCGCCAGCGTTTCAAGGTCACCCGGTACGGAAGCCATTTACGGCATCAGGCCGGAATACTTCGCCATCGCCCCGGCAGGCTCAGGTATCCCGGCCCGGATCGTGGCCGTCGAGCCGCTCGGCCCCGAAACGCAGGTGACCGCGAGCGTTGGGGGACAGACCGTGGTGACGATGTTTCACGAGCGGATGAGCGTGCAACCTGACGAAACCATATGGCTGCAGCCACAGGCCGATCGCGTCTGCTTGTTCGACACCGCTGGACAACGGCTGACTTAGAACCTGTCAAAACAGCAACAACGAACGCCCATCCTACTTTTTCATAAGTCCCGCCTTGATCATCGATCATCGCGCGCCGCGTCGGCCGAAATCAGCTTTGCGGATGATTTCGCCAATCATTCCACCGCGATACGCGTGTCCAACCCAGGAACTTGCTCCAGCGGCCTGCGGGCTTGCGGTCACTATGCCGGCATCCGCAGGGCATCAATGCCGGATGCAAAAGAAACCGCTTCGAGAGCGGCACCATAGGAAAGAACTTGTTCGTCGGCGAAGCGCCGTCCGACAATCTGCAGGCCGACCGGCAAGCCGTCGGCCGCCCATCCAATGGGCAGCGACAGCGCCGGCAATTGCGGCAGCATGTTGAAGGGGCACGTCATGTCGAGCCCTTTGAAGCGACCGTCAGGCAACGTCAAGCTATAGTCATCGTCGGTGTGGCCCACCGGTGGCGCCGTGATGGCGCAGGTCGGGCACAGCAGCGCGTCGTAGCGTTCATAGAGCATGGCCAAATCGCGCCACATCGAAGTGCGCAGCAGTTCGATACGCTTGTAGGCGGTCGCGTTCATCGTCAGGCCGCGTTCGATCATCGAGACGACGGCAGGATCCATATGGTGACGATGGCCGGTGGGTTCGTCGCCGAAAAAGGCCGACATGAATACGCACCAGAGATCAAACCACTCGTCATTGACGGCGCGCGTCCAGGCGATCGGCACCTCTTCGACGATGGCTCCGGCCTTGCGCATCTCGGCAACGGCCCGCCTGACGACGGCTTCCACCTGCGGCTGGATGGCGTAGTAGCCAAGGTCGATCGACAGCGCGAAGCGCTTGCCTGCAAGACCCTCCGTTCTTGTTGCAGAGACGTCGAATGTGATCGGCAGCGAGGAAATGTCCTCGTCGCTGCCGCCCGACGTTGCCGCCATGAAAGCGGTGGCATCGGCGACGCTGCGCGCCAGCGGCCCGAAATGCGAGATGTTGTCGAAGACGCTGGGCAGGATGGTCATCGGGATGCGCCCGAAACTCGGCTTCAATCCAACGACGCCGCAGAAGGCCGCCGGAATGCGGACCGACCCACCCATGTCAGTGCCTTCGGCGAACGGTACGACGCCCATCGCCACGGCGACCGCCGACCCGCCCGAGGAGCCGCCGCTGGTGCGCTCGGGATTCCACGGATTGCGGGTGATGCCCCAGCGCGGGCTGTTGGTGAAGCTGGAGAAGGCGAATTCAGGCGTCGTCGTCTTGCCGATCAGGATTGCGCCGGCCGCCTCCAGGCGGCGGATGCAAAGCGCCGTCCCGGACGGCACCCAATCTCCCCTCGTCCACGATCCGAGCGTCGTCAGGTCGCCGGCGGTCGGCGTCAGATCCTTGGCTGCGAACGGCACGCCGTGCAATAGCCCGGTCGCCTCGCCACGCGCCACGGCCTGGTCGGCGCGCCGCGCCACTTCCAGCGCCTGGTCCTCGCGAATGACGGCAAATGAATTGAGCGTTTCGTTGACGGCTCTGGCGCGACGGATCGACTCGGCCACGACGGCCTCGGCGCTGAACGCGCCAGAGCGGATGCCGTTGGCGATCTCATCGGCGGTCAGGTCCAGTGGATGGGTCATGGCATGGGTCTCCAGCGGCTTCCGAAACGGGTGATTGCGCGTGAACGGGAAAGCGTGCTTGTTCTGTACCGCGGGACCTGCCCAGTTTCGCAAGCGCCCGAAGAAGAGGCTTGCCGTCGCCATGAAGTCCGCAGCCGGAGCCCGGCATCCGTCCTTCGATGTCTGGAATGCCAGCCTCGGCGCGGCGGCGGCGGCGATCGGCACGCGCGGATTTCCCGACGCGCTGGCGGCGGCTTTGCGCCTGCTTGCGCCCTTCCAGATGATGAACGGCTTCCTCTATTCGCCGGACGGCCATGCCTTCGATCTCTACAATGACAAGATCGTGGCCGTGCGCTCGGTCATCGTCGACCACTACCTCGCCGGTGCCTATGTACTGGACCCGTTCTATGATGCCGTACGAAGCGATCGCAGCCAGCGCATGATCGTCATGCGGGAGCTGGCGCCAGACGACTTCCTGCAGACCGAATATCACCGCCAGCACTACGCCACGACCGAGATCGTCGACGAGATCGGTTTCGTGCTGCAACTGGAAAACGGTTTCATCGGCGTGCTTTCGCTGTCCAGGACCGGCACCGCGTCGCTCTTTGCCACTGAGGATCTGGAGCGGTTGAGGTCCGCCGCGCCCGTGGTTTGCGCGTTGGCGGCACGGCACTGGTTTCACGTTCCCAGCCTTTCGCTCGACATCAAGAACGCAGCACCCGCGGTGAGGATCGAGCACCCGCTGCTGACCAGGCGCGAGCTTGAAATCGTCACCCTGATCCTCAAGGGACATTCCAACCTCTCGCTCGCCGCAGTGCTTTCGCTGTCGCCCAACACGGTCAAGGTTCATCGCCGGCAGGTCTATTCCAAGTTGGCCATCTCGAGCCAGGCCGAGCTGTTCCGGCTGTTCCTGGCTTGATGCAAGTCGCCCAAAAATGTGGAACGGTTTCGAGATGACGATACGAACAAGATACGGATCTGAGCGCACCGATCGATTCCCTTGAACGCAACGGCTGAGACCCGGTACGCCGGGTCTCAGTGTTTTGCTATTCAGCGAAATCCATTTCCGGCGGCGCGCTCTGGAAGAAGCTCGTGAGGTAGGCGAGATAGACCACGCCGACGGCCAGCCAGACGAGGCCGAGGACCTTGGCATTTTCATCGAGGTTCCACAGCAGGAAGAGGTCGCAGACTGCCGCGAGCGCCGGGATGACGAGACCGATCAGCACGCCGAGCGGATGGACATGCTGGTCGCGCCGGAGGTACAGCGCGATCACCGAGACGTTGACGGCGGTAAAGGCGAGGAAGGCGCCGAAATTGATGAACGAGGTCGAGGTCGTGACGTCCATGGTCAGCGCCGCAAGGCCGACCACACCGACCAGGATCAGATTCAGGATCGGCGTGTGCCATTTTGGATGCAGGCTGCCGAAGAAAGACACCGGTAACACGGTATCGCGGCCCATGGCGTAGAGCAGCCGGCCGACACTCGCTTGCGCGGCAAGACCCGAGGTGAACTGCGCCACCACCAGCGTTGCCAGGAAGATCGTCACGAAGAGGTCACCGCCGATCGCCTTTGCAATTTCGGAGGCGGCAGCGTCAACCGACGCGAACTCCACACCTGGATGGGCCAGTTGCGTGAGATAGGCCGAGATAATGAAGATGAAACCGCCGGCAAGCGCGACGATCAGGATCGCGTTCGGCATGGTGCGCCGGGCATCCCTGGTCTCTTCCGTCAGCGTCGACACGGCGTCGAAACCGAGAAAGGAGTAAGCTGCGATGGCGGCACCGGCGACCGAGGCCGAGAACGGCACGCCGGTCTTGAAGAAGGGCGTGACGGAGACCAGTCCGCCGGGGCCGCTGAGCGCGATGACATAGCGCGCTGCCAGCACCAGGAAAACGAACAGCACGGCCAGTTGCACCAGCATCAGGATGAAGTTGACGCGGTTGGCAAAGGCGATGCCAACGACATTGACCAGCGTCGTCACTGCGATGAACCCGATGATCCAGACCCAGGTCGGTACCGCCGGAAAAGCCGCGGCGAGATAGGCAGCACCAATCAGCCAGATCACCATCGGCAGGAAGAAATAGTCGAGCAGAACAGCCCAGCCGACGAGGAAGCCGATGCTGGGATTGATCGACCGGCGGGCGTAGGTATAGGCCGATCCGGCAACCGGATAGACGCGCGCCATGACGCCGTAGCTGATGGCCGTCAACAGAATGGCTGCGGCCGCGACCAGATAGGCCATCGCCGTCGTTCCCTGACTTGCCGTCGCCAGCGCGCCAAACGTGCCGAAGACGATCATCGGCGTCATGTAGGCGAGGCCGAAGAGCACGACGGACCAGAGGCCGAGCGCGCGGTCGAGTTTGATTGTGTCGTTCATGGTTCCGCCTCCGGAGGGTTGTGTCCGATGCTAATTCCGGAGGCCGAGGCGGGCTTGAGATCGAATTGTTCCGCCAAGGCTTCCGTTCGCATTTCTTTCAAGATGAAGCGAACATGACTTAGCCGGCGCAGCGCGACCATAACCCCAAGGTGTTATGTGGCAGTCGCCGCACCGACCCTGCGGGTAAACTCGACCGCCCAGCCCAGACGCACGCTTTGAGCTGTGTGTGGTCGAGCGTAGCTACGCAGCGTTCGTAATCTCCGGTCACCGCATTTATGAGAGGCTCGACATCACAACCGAGAGGGAACTTTTCCTGCAATTCTTCCAGCACCGAGAATCTGCGAATTGAGATGCTGCCTCTTCGGGGGCGATGCGCGCATTGTGGACAAGGACGTCGAGACGTCCAGCCGTGAGAGCACCGAACCCACGCCCGCGCTCGACGGACGAACCGAAATGCAAACTGAACTCACCGCGGAGACGATAGCAACGAATTTTTGGTAGTGTGATGCACTGCCAATTTTCGAGCGGCAGGCCCTCTGTCTGAAGAGATTGTAACCAAGCGCGGAAAGATTTCAGTATCGGCGCCCCGGCTGGATTGCCGCAAACCGCTTCGGCCAGTTGAAGGCCAACTAGACCCGCGACCAACCAATCGAGTTAGCAAGCCGTAGCCCCGAAGGAGCTTCAAGCGGTCGTCGGCTTGACGTGGGACCGATCCGCATACCAAGCCAGTAATGACGATGCGGTGGCCGCTCTGTGAGGTAAGCGACGGTTGAAATGGCTGTTGCGTCGCGCCGCGACACTGCGACTGGCTTAACTTTCATGTCGCTTACATCGCTCCGGGAACGGGGGCGTCAGTATCGATCACCCCCTCTTGCTTGAGATCGGTCCACAAAGCCGTCGGAATATCCTCGCCCAAGTAGGCTAGGTTTTGTTTCAGTTCCTCGACCGACCGCGCACCGGGGATGACACTAGACACGATGGGGTGCCCAAGGGGGAATTGAAGAGCGGCCGCCGGCAGCGATACATGATAGCGGACGCAGACTGCCTCGATCCGGCGAACGCGCTCAAGCACCGAAGCCTGTGCCGGCCTGGTGTTGAACGTTGCGCCCTTGACGGCGCCCGTGGCCAGGATACCGGAATTGTAAGGGCCGCCGATGATGATCCTGGTGCCGCGCTGTTCGCACAGCGGCAGCAAGGTCGCCAATGGTTCCTGTTCGAGCAGCGTGTAGCGGCCGGCAAGCAGGAAATAATCGAAGGCGCCGGCGACGACGAAATCGGACAGCATCTGCCATTGGTTGATGCCGACGCCGACCGCCTTGATGACGCCTTGTGAACGCAACTCGTCAAGCGCCGGATAGGCGCCATCCATGGCTTCCTTGAAACGGCTTCTGGCATAGGGATCTTCGCCGGGGCCGAAATGGATGGCTTCGTCGGGATCGTGGATCGAGACCATGTCGACATAGTCGGTGTCGAGGCGCTTCAGCGTGCCTTCGAGCGAGCGCATGACGGCATCGCGTGAATAGTCGAACTCGGCGCGGAAGGAGCCGGGCTGGTCCCACAGCGCCGGCTTCAATTCTTCGGGCGGGATCGGCACGAGGTCGTAGCCGATCTTGGACGAAATGACGATCTCCGCGCGGGGCAGCGACTTGATGGCCATTCCGAGACGCGTCTCGCTGACGCCGAAGCCATAGACGGGTGCGGTGTCGAAATAGCGGATGCCATTGTCGTAGGCCGCCTGCACAGTGTTGACCGCCGCGTCCGTATCGACGGCGCGGTACATGTTGCCGAGCCCTGTGCCGCCAAGCCCGATCGTCGTCACCTTCAGGCCATTCTTCGCGACAGCCCTGAATTCGATTTCAGCCATGTTCTCTTCCTGTAATCCGTGTCGTCCATCGTTCCGGCGACGCGCCGTCTTCCTGCCCTGTGTTTCCGACCGCAAAAGGCCCGGCGAAAAACCGTGTCGAAAAACCATTGACACAAAAGTTGTCATATAACAATGTAACCAGACGACAAATGTGGGCAAGCCCGCAAAACGAAGAGGGAGGAACCAAGTGGACAACGAAACGAAAAAACAGATGGTGAGTGCCGCCATCAGTCGGCGGAGTGCTTTCGCACTGGCCGGGAAACTCGGCCTCGGTGCCGCCGGCCTTGCCAGCGGACTGGGCGGTCTTGCCGGCGGCATCAGCGCGGCAAAGGCAGCGGACTCATCGCCCGGCCTGCCGAAGAAGCCCTACAAGTTCCACTTCGTCTGCCACGTGACGCTGGATCAGTTCTTCACGCCGACCGTCTATGGCATCCAGGATGCCTGCGCGGCCTTCGGCTGCAGTTACCAGTGGACAGGTTCGCAGAAGAACGTCGTCTCCGAAATGGTCAGCGCCATGCAGACGGCGATCGCGCAGAAGTCGGATGGCATTGCGGTATGCTTGGTCGATCCGACGGCTTTCGATGCCGCCACCGACATGGCGGCCCAAGCCGGCATTCCTGTGGTTGCCTTCAACGCCGACGTGCCGGTCGGCAGCCCCAACAAGCGCCTGTCCTATGTCGGCCAGCCGCTCTACCAGTCGGGCTACAACTCGGCGCTGAAGTGGCTGAAGCTCATCCCCAAGGGTGGCCATGTCATGCTGTCGATCGGCGTGCCGGGTTCGCTCAACACGCAGCCGCGTCTCGACGGCTACATCCAGGCGATCAAGGACAGCGGCAGCGGCGTCACCTACGATGTCGTCAACACCGGTCCGGATCCGGCAACGGAAATCTCGCGCGTCGAGAGCTATTATCTCAGCCACAAGACCGTCAACGGCCTGTTCGGCACCGGCGGTTCCGACACCTATGCCTGCGGTTTCGTCTCTAACAAATACGGCCTGGTGAAGGCCGGCGGCGCGGTTGCCGGCTTCGACCTGTTTCCGCAGACGCTGGACTTCATCAAGGCCGGCGATGTCAACTTCACCACCGACCAGCAGGCCTATCTGCAGGGCTTCCTGCCGGTCCAGCAGATGTATCTCTACAAGCTGTCGGGCGGTCTCGTCGGCCCGGCCAACAGCGATACCAGCCAGGCCTATGTGACCAAGGACAATGTCGAAGCCTATGTCGGCAAGTCCCGCTTCGAGGGCCGCAGCGACGTCGAGCCGACCTGACGCAGTCCTGGTGAACTCCCGCCCTCGCCGCATCATTTTCTTATGACGTGGCGAGGGCACCGTCGGCTGCCGATCGGGGCGGTTGGTTTGCCCTTGCCGACCCGCCTTTGCGCCTAGAATTCGAAATCAGGAAGACAAGAGTGCAGCCCATCGCCACCGCAAAAGCCAGGAAGACTGCCGTTGTCGTCAAGGTCCCACACACGATGACGGAAAGGCTGCTCATCCTTTTGTCCCGCTATCGCGAGGCGAGTATCGCCGTCGTCGCCATCGTGCTGGTGATCTATTTCCAGCTCGGCAGCGATGGTGGGTTCCTGTCACCGCAATTCATGAGTGTGGTGCTGCGCGACACCGGCCGGCTCGGGTTGATCGCCGCGGCGGAAGTCATGCTGATGATCACCGGCGAGATCGACCTGTCGCTCAGCGCCATCTTCTCGATCGCGCCCTATGTCATGGCGCTGCTGTCGGTCACCTGGGGTGTGCCGCTGGCCGTCGGCGCGCTCATGGGCGTGCTGATCGGCGTGCTGGTCGGCGCCATCAACGGCATCATCACGGTACGCTTCAAGGTGCCGTCGCTGATCACCACGGTCGGCATGCTGTTCTTCCTGCAAGGCATCGTCGTCTCGATCTACAACAGCCAGCCGATCGTGGCGCCGGTCGAGCAGCCCTTCAACGCCATCTTCGGCCAGAGCCTTTACCAGCCCTCGGATGGCCTGTTCTCGTTGCACGGCATCACGGCCTTCACGCCCTTCCTGTGGGCGGTGGTGCTGGTGCTGGTCCTGGCGTTGGTGCTCTCCCGCACGACATTCGGCCTGCACACGATTGCCACCGGCTCCAACATCATCGGTGCGCGCGAGATCGGCGTGCGCACCGATCGCATGAAGATCTACAATTTCATGATCGCAGGCGGCTTCGCTGCCTTTGCCGGCATCATCAACACAGCCCAGTTTACCTCCGCCGATCCGCAGGCCGGCAGTCCGTTTCTCACCTTGCAGGCGATTGCGGCGGCGGTCATCGGCGGCACCTCGCTGCTCGGTGGCTCCGGCACCGTGATCGGCGCGCTGATCGGCGCCTTCGTCGTCGCCTCGCTCAACAACGGCCTGGTGATGATCGGCGCCCAGGCCACCGTGTCCGACATCTATCTCGGCGCGGCCATCATCGCCGCCATGATCCTCAGCATTCAGGTCGACCGCCTGCGCACACGGAGGCGGGTATGAACACGCAGACCACCATTCCACCACTCGCAGCCGGTGCGCCGACCGTGCTGGAGATGACCAACATCTCCAAGAGTTTCGGCGCCGTCACCGCACTAGTCGACGTCTCGATCAAATTGCGCCAGGGTGAAGTCCTGGCCCTGGTCGGCGACAATGGCGCGGGCAAGTCGACGCTGATCAAGATCCTGTCCGGCTTCCACCAGCCCGACACCGGCACGATCGTCTCGCAAGGCAAGGAAGTGCGCTTCGCCTCGCCACGCGATGCGCGCGCGCAAGGCATCGAAACCGTCTATCAGGATCTGGCGCTGGTCGGCGACCTCAGCGTCTTCCACAACATGTTCCTGGGCCGCGAGTATCACAAGCGCTTCCTTGGGCTGAACCTGCTCGACAACAGGAAGATGCGCGAACAGGCGCAGCTTTACCTGGATACGCTTGGCATCACGATCCCCAGCGTCAACAGCACGGTCGATCTCCTGTCGGGCGGACAGCGCCAGTGCATCGCGGTCGCCCGCTCGATCTATTCGTCGCCGAAGATCCTGGTGCTTGACGAGCCGCTGGCGGCACTCGGCGTGCGCGAGAGCGCGCATGTGCTGGGCCTGATCCAGAGTCTGCGCCGGCAGCGTCAGGTCTCGGTGATCCTGATCGTCCACAATTACAACCAGATCTTTGAGGTCTGCGACCGCATCAACTTCCTGCATGCGGGCGAGGTCGCGCTAGACGCCTCCACGGCCGAGACCAGCGAGGAAGAACTGATCCGCATCGTCAAGTCGGGGCTGGGCACCAGGGCGATCGAAGCCGCCGCGGCCGAAGTCCGGCCCGGCCTCGTATGAACCAGCCGCCGGCAGCGGCTGCCAAAATCCTTGCCGGCAAGACCTCCCACTTGCCGGCGTCTTGCATGGAGTATTCGTCTTGACGTTCTCACCCACTGAACTGACCAAATCCCTTGGCCGCGGCCTGCTGTCCTTTCCGCTGACCTTTTTCGACGATGACGGCGCTTTCAACGAAGACGGCTATCGTGCCCATGTCGCGGCGCAAGGCGCTGCCGGAGCGAGCGGGCTTTTCGCCGCCGGCGGCACCGGCGAGTTCTTTTCGCTGACGCTGGAAGAATACAAGCGCGTGGTGCGGGCGGCGTCCGACGAGGTTCCCGACACCATGCCGCTGCTGGCCGGTGTCGGCTATGGCACCCATATGGCGGTGGAGTTCGCCAAGGCCGCCGAAGCCAACGGCGCCGACGGTCTGCTAGTGCTGCCGCCCTATCTGGTCAAATCCGAGCAGGAAGGTCTGCGCCGTCATCTCACCGCCATCTGCCGCTCCGTCGGCATCGGCGTGATTGCCTATAACAGGGACAATGCCATTCTGACGCCCGAGACGCTCGAGCGTGTGGCGCAGGATTGCCCGAACCTGATCGGCTTCAAGGATGGCGTCGGCGATATCGAACTCCTCACCGCAACGCGCTACCGAATGGGCGACCGGCTGGTCTTCATCGGCGGCATGCCGACGGCCGAGGTCCATGCGAGCGCGGCGGCGGCCATCGGCATGACGACCTATTCCTCGGCGATCTACAATTTCGCGCCGGAGATTGCGCTGCGTTTCTTCAACGCTCTGCGCGCTGGACGTGTGGCGGAAGTCGGCGATCTCATCCGCTCATTCTTCCTGCCCTATCTCGCCATCCGCAACCGCCGCGCCGGCTATGCCGTGTCGATCGTCAAGGCGGGCGCGCGCATTGCCGGCATCGACTGCGGGCCGGTGCGGTCGCCGCTTCTCGATCTGACCGCCGATGAAGAGCGTCAGCTCAGCGCGCTCATGCAGTCCTGCAAGATGCCGGTCGCGGAGCTGGCGTAAGGTCTGATGGGTCGGTCGGGCGGATCGAAGGTCGGGTGTGGTCGCGCGTCAGGCCTAGCCGTCGACCATGCGGCGGTAGCGCTCGCGTCCGGCTTCCAGATGCTCGCGCAAGGTGAAGCGGGCGGCTTCGACATTCTGCCGCTCGATCGCCTGGTAGATGCGGCGGTGCTCCATCTGGACCTGCTCGAGATAATGCCGCCGCTGCTCAGGCGTCTCGTCCCGCGGGCGCATCAACTGGCGCGGAATGAGGACGGGTCCGAGGAAATGCATGAAGCGTTCGAAATAAGGATTGCCGGTGGCGGACGCGATCGCCCGGTGGAAGGCGAAGTCCGGTTCGATGGCGCTTTCGCCGGCGGCGATCGAAGCGTCGATGGCATCGAGACAGTCGCGCATGCGGGCAAGATCGTCCTCGCCGCGCTTCTCGGCGGCAAGGCCCGCGGCTTCCTGTTCCACCGCGAGCCGAAGCTGCAGCACGTTCTGGACTTCGGTCAGCGAGTGAAGCTCGTCGGAAATGATGCGGAATGTGGTGTTGGCCGCGTGGTCGGCGACGAACACGCCCGAGCCTTGGCGGCTGACCACAAGCCCTTCGGAGCGCAGCGACGCCATGGCCTCGCGGATCACCGTGCGGCTGACGCCGAATTGCGCGATCAACTTCTGCTCGGTCGGCAATTTCTCGCCGCTGGTCAAATGACCGGCACGTATTTCGCGCGCAAACCAGTCGGCAACCTGCGCCGTGCGGCTGATCTGCGGGGGAAGGCCAAAGGAACGTTTCATCGTCCCCAAGCAATAAACGAACCGCGTTTCTTGGCAACCTATTATTTGTCTGGTGATATGATAAGATTTCCAGCACCATCGCCGCGCGCAATCTTCCTTGGCCTTGCCGCATCGGGGCGAACATATCTGCCGTCTCGGCGAAAGGGCAGAGCGTGATGATCCCGGAAAAACCGGTGCTGTTGACCGGAGCCTCCGGCACAATCGGACGGCTCCTGTCAGCCAGGCTCGCGGCGCTGGGCTGGACGTTGCGGCTCACCGATCTAGTGCCGTTGCCGATGCGGCTGCCAAAGAACGCCAGCTTCACCATTGCCGATATCGAGGATCAGCAGGCGGTGGACGATCTCGCGCAGGGTTGCGGCCTGATCCTGCATTTCGGCGGCATCTCCACCGAGCAGTCGTTCGAGACCGTGCTCGGCCCCAATTTCCGCGGCGCCTTTCACATTTACGAGGCGGGGCGCCGGGAGAAGGCGCGGGTGGTGTTTCCGTCTTCCGTGCATGCGGTCGGCCTTTACGAGCGCACCGAGATTCTCGACCAGGACTGCCTGCTCAGACCCGACGGCTATTACGGCCTGTCGAAGGCCTATGGCGAAATGCTGGCGCGGCTCTACTTCGACAAGCACGCGGTCGAAAGCGTGCTGATCCGCATCGGTTCGGTACTCCCGGAAGTTCCGGATGAGAGGATCCTGTCGACCTGGATATCGCATGACGATTTTGTGCGCCTGATCGAGCGATGTGCCACGGCCGAACAAGTCGATTGCTCGGTCATCTGGGGCCAGTCCAACAACAGCCGCGGTTTCTGGCGGCACGATGCCAGGGACAAGCTCGGCTGGGCGCCGCTCGACAGTTCCGACAACCAGGCCGAACGCGTGCGCGGCAAGGTGACGGACAACCCGGTGGTCGAGCGCTACCAGGGCGGCAAGTTCATCGTCGTCGACTACAGCCGCGACGGTTTTCCGCCGCGCGAGATGTTTCCAAAGGAGTGAACGATCAGGCGGGCACCTTCAGCCCGGCGATCAAATCCGCCGCTTTCTCCGCAATCATGATGACGGCGGCGTTGGTGTTGGACGACACGATGCTTGGCATGACCGAGCTGTCGCAGACACGCAGCCCCTGCAGACCGCGCACGCGAAGCTCGGGATCGACCACGCTGCCGGCATCGCCGCCCATGCGGCAGGTGCCGACCGGGTGATAGGCGCTGCGGCCGTGTTCGCGGGCGAAAGCTTCGAGTGCGGCGCGGCCCTGGATGGCCGCGCCCGGCAGATGTTCGCGGCTGATGTATTTGGCGAAGGCCGGCTGCGACAGGATCTCGCGGCTGATCTCGATGCCGTCAATGGCGCGTTCGAGATCGTAGCGCTCGGCAAACGGGTTGGGATCGATGATCGGTGCGTCGCGCAGATCGGCCGACTTGAGCGTGACGCTGCCGCGCGAACGGGGGCGAACATGGTAGGAGTTCAGCGTGCAGCCATTGCCGCCGGGCACCGAGCCGATGCCCTCCTCGACGCCGGCGCCGGGCAGGAAGTGGAACTGGATGTCAGGCGTTTTCTCCGCGCGGTCGCCCCACCAGAAGCCGCCGGCTTCGACGATGTTGGAGGCCACCGGCCCCTTGCCGAACAGCGCATATTCGAGACCGGCGACGGCCTGCCAGCGCTTCTTCTTGTAACGGTCGATGCCATGCGCTCCGTTGAGTTCGGCAACGACGTCGACATCCATGTGATCGTGCAAATTCTGGCCTACGCTTTTGGAATCGTGGATCACTTTGATGCCATGCTGACCGAGATGTGCGGCGGGGCCGATGCCCGACAGCATCAGAAGTTTCGGCGAGCCGATGGCGCCGGCAGTGACGATCACCTCGCGTCCGGTACGCAACAATTCAGTACGGCCATTGGCGATGATCTCCACGCCGATGGCGCGGCCGTTCTCGACCACGATGCGGCTGACGGTGGCATCGGTGCGCAGTGTCAAATTCTTGCGGCCAAGCGCGGGCTTGAGATAGGCGACTGCCGTGCTCGACCGTTTCCCCCGGCGCGTCGTCGTCTGGTAGAAGCCGGCGCCCGCCTGCTCACCGGCGTTGAAGTCGGCGCGGAAGGGAAGGCCGGCCTGCTGCGCCGCCTTGACGAAGACCCGTGTCAGCGGATGCGGCGCACCGCTGGAGACGCCGAGCGGGCCGTCAATGCCGTGCTGCGGGTCGGCGAATGTGTCATTGCCCTCGGAGCGGACGAAATAGGGCAGCACGTCAGCATAGCTCCAGCCCACACAGCCATCCTCAGTCGCCCAGCCGTCGTAATCCTCAGGGCAGCCACGCGTAAACACCTGGGCATTGATCGAGGAGCCGCCGCCGAGCACACGCGCCTGCGGATAGACCATGGTGCGGCCGTCGATCGCCTTGCCGGGCGCCGTGTCATAGCCCCAGATCAGCGGCCCCGACGTCATCTTGAAGAAGCCGACCGGCAAATGGATGTAGCGGTCGGTGTCGGGCGGGCCGGCCTCGAGCAGGACGACGGACAGGCCTGCATCCTCGCTCAGCCTGGCGGCGAGAATACAGCCGGCCGAGCCGCCGCCGACGATGATGTAGTCCGGCATTCTTCCTCTCATACCCAAGCCGAAAATTCTCGCCCGCGCTTACGCGTGACGATGTCAAGTCGCTTGTGTCGCGTCAAGAGAAAGGGTATGGTTATCGTGTTGAAGGGTTGTCGTACAAGTGGAGGAACTTGACAACCCATCGATCGGAAGCCCGGCCGCGCTTCCCGCGCGAGGCGCCGGGCGGAAACAGATTTCAATCGGGAGGTTAAAAAATGAAGGACACGAAGAGTTTAACGCTTTCCGGCACGGTCAGCCGCCGGACACTGATGCTGGGCGCCACGGCCGGAGTGGCGGCGCTCGCCATGCCAAGGGTGTTGCGCGCGCAGGACAAGCCGACGCTGGTGACATCGATCCGCTCGCTCTCCAACCCGTATCACGCGGTGTGGAAGACCGGCGCCGAGGCCTACGCCAAATGGGCCGGGCTCGAGCACGTCACGCTGGTTTCGGAAGGCAACAGTGAAAAAGGCATCGCCGACATCAAGGCGATGCTCGCCAAGACCGGCGGCAACATGGTGCTCAATTCCGACCCCAACGATACGCCGGACGCTCGCCCGATCGTCGAAGCCTGCGCCAAGGCCGGCGCTTATGTCGTGACCCAGTGGAACAAGCCGCCGGATTTGCATCCGAAGGACTTCAACCCGAACTATGTTTCCCACATCGAGTTCGACGGCATCTCGAGCGGCAAGACCATCGCCGAGATCCTGTTTAAGACCATCGGCGGCAAGGGCGGCATCGTAGCACTCGGCGGCCTGATCTCGACCACCGCGGCGATCGAACGCAAGAAGGGCCTCGACGCCGCACTCGCGGCCAACCCCGATATCAAGCTGCTCGATTTCCAGGTCGCCAACTGGAAATCGACCGAGGCCTTCGACCTGATGGGCAATCTGCTCACCCGCTTCGGCGACGACATCAAGGGCATCTGGGCCGCCAATGACGATATGGGCTCCGGCGCGTTGGAAGCGCTGCGCGCCGAAAACCTCGCTGGCAAGGTGCCGATCGTCGGTGTCGACGGCATCAAGACGGCGGTCGACGCGGTGCGCACCGGCGAGTTCGCCTGCACCGTCACATCGGATCCGTTCTGGCAGGGCGGCATGGGTCTCGCCATCGGCTACAACGCCAAGATCGGCAAGTTCGACCCGACCAAGGAACCGCCGGAGCATCGCGAATTCTACGGCAAGGCGGTGCTGATCTCGCACGACAATGTCGAGGAATATTACAAGACCAATGTCGACGCGAAGCCCGAGATCGACTGGAACGATCTATGGGGCCGGGTGACCGGAGCGATCCGCACCTAATCAACCGGAGCGGGCTGCAACTCCCTGGCGGCCCGCTTCCTCCCGCAGCCGTCGCGATCCCCTTGTCGCGACGGCTGTCACCAGCAGACGGGAAGCGGTTTCTTGACAATCCATACAGAACCCCTGAAGTCCGTTTCGGACATCGAGCGGACGACTTCCATGAGTTTGATCCCCGGCCGTATCGCCGCTGTGTTCGGCGGCAGGCGCTGGCGCAGCCTGGCGCCGTTGGCGGTGCTGATTGTGCTCTGCGTCCTGATCGCCATCGCCAATCCTAATTTCATCGAAGTCCGCAATCTGGTGCGGCTTGCCAACTCCGCCGCCGTGCCGCTGACGCTGGCGATGGGGCTGACCTTCATCATCCTGATGGGCAGCATCGACCTGTCGGTCGAAGGCACTCTGTCTGTGTCAGCGATGGTGCTCGTGCTGCTCGCCGCCAATGACGGCAATAGCAACGACTATGGCTGGTGGGCGGTGCTCGCCGCTGTCGTCGCCGGCACCGCGATGGGCTTTGTCAGCGGTCTCGTCCAGACCATGCTGCGCATCCCGTCCTTCATGGGCACGCTCGGCATGTGGTTCATCGGCCTCGGCCTGTCGGTCTACATGCTTGGCGGCTCGGCCATCAAGCTCAACGACGCCTCGATCCGCGACCTCGCCTTGCACCGTTTCCTCGGCCTGCCGCTCGCGGTCTGGGTCGCGTTTGGCGCGTTCCTGCTCGCCGCCGTCATCCAGTACCACACCAAGCTCGGCCGCCACATCTTGGCGATCGGCGGCGATGAGGACGTGGCCAAGCTCTCCGGCGTCAACGTGGTACGCGTGCGCATCACCGCCTTTGCGCTGGCCGGTTTCTTCTTCGGCATATCAGGTGTCCTTGCCGCCGCGCAGCTTGGCCAGTCGCATGCCGTCATCGGCGACGGCAGGCTGTTTGCCGCCGTGACAGCCGTGGTCGTCGGCGGCACGGCGCTGACCGGCGGCGAAGGTGGCGTCGTCAACACGCTGATCGGCGTGCTGATCGTCACGGTGCTCGCCAACGGTATGATCCTGCTCGGCATTTCGCCCTACATCCAGCAGACGGTGCAGGGTCTGATGATCATCGCCGCGGTGGCGCTGTCGCTCGACCGTGTGCGCCTGAGAATCGTCAAGTGAGCGCCATGCTGAACGCATCAGGCATCATCAAGAATTTTCCCGGCGTCCATGCCTTGCGCGACGTCTCAATCGAGGTGCGGCCGAACGAGGTGGTCGGGCTGATCGGCGAGAACGGCGCCGGCAAGTCGACACTGATGCGTGTGCTGGCCGGCAGCTACCGGCCGGACGGCGGCAGCGTGACGCTGGACGGAGAACAGCTTCGCATGCGCAGCCCGCGCGACGCGGCCAGGCACGGCATCGGCATGGTGTTCCAGGAACAGTCGCTGGTGCTCAATCTGACGGTCGCCGAAAACATCTATCTCGGCGAGGAGGACCGCTTCACCCGTTTCGGCCTCGTCAACTGGCGCGCCATGAACGCGGCGGCACGGCGGCAGCTGGGCAAGATCGGCATCGACATCGATGTGACGGCGCGGACGTCCGAACTCACCTTCGCCGCGCGCCAGATGGTCGAGCTTGCCAAGGCGCTCACCTTGGAGGAAGTGGTTGAGCGGCAGTTGCTCATCCTGCTGGACGAGCCGACCTCGGTGCTCAACGCCACCGACATCGAGGTGCTTTTCGCGCGCGTGCGCTCGCTCAAATCCCGCGCCAGCTTCGTCTTCGTCTCGCACCGCCTCGACGAGGTGCTCAACATCTCCGACCGCGTCTACACGATGAAGGATGGCGCGGTCGTTGCCGAGCATCGCGCTGCCGAGGTCACCGCACCGGAGCTGCACGAGATCATGGTCGGGCGCGGCCTGCAGGCTGAGTATTATCGCGAGGCGCGCCAGCTGGCGCCGCGCGATACCGTCATGGTCGAGGCCAAGGGCCTTGGCGCCAACGGCTTCTATCACGGCGTCGATCTCTCGATCCGGGCCGGCGAGATCGTCGGCATTGCCGGCGTCGTCGGCTCCGGCCGCGAGGAGGTGACGCGCACCGTTGGCGGCTTCGTGCAGCATGATGCCGGCGAGATGAAAATCGCCGGTGACGCTGTGCGCTTCGCCTCGCCGGAACCGGCGGTGCGCAAGGGCATCGGTTACGTGCCGCGCGAGCGTCGGCTCGAAGGTCTGGTGATGTTCCTGTCGATCGCGGAAAACATTTCGCTCGCCGATCTTTCCAGCGTCATGCGCCATGGCGCCATCGACTATGGCAAGGAGCGCCGGCTCGCCGCCGACTGGATCAAGCGGCTGCGCATCAAGGCGCCGGGTCCCGACGCCGCCTGCCGCAAGCTCAGCGGCGGCAACCAGCAGAAGGTGGTGCTGGCACGCTGGATGACAGCGGGTTCGCGCATACTGGTGCTCGACCATCCGACGCGGGGCCTCGATGTCGGCGCCAAGGAGGAAGTCTACGAGCTGGTACGCGATCTCTCGGCGCAAGGCGTGGCGATCCTGCTGATTTCCGACACGCTGGAGGAGACGATCGGCCTGTCGCACCAGGTGCTGGTGATGCGCGACGGCGAGATCACCGCGCGCTTCGACGCCAGTCCGGGCAACAAGCCCAAACAGGTCGATTTGTTACGAGCGATGGTGTGAGCCGATGAATGAACCGTTCTCCATCAAGCGGGTGTTCGAAGGCAAGTGGACGCAAGGCGCCATTCCGCTGGTCCTGCTGGTCGCGTTGCTTTTGATCATCGAGATCGCCGCGCCCGGCTTCCTCACCGGCGAGACCGTGGCGCTGCTGTTTGCCAACACTGCCGTGCTGTTCATCCTGGCGACCGGCGTCACGTTCGCCATCCTGCTCGGCGGCATCGATTTGTCGATCCAGGCCGTGGCGTCGCTGGCCAGCGTCATCCTGGCGCAATTGCTGCCCTCGCTCGGCCTTGCCGCCTTTCCGGTGGCGATCCTGTCCGGCCTTGCCTTCGGCATCCTGAGCGGCGTCGTCCACGTCAAGCTGCGGGTGCCATCCTTCGTGGCGACTCTCGCCACCGGCGGCGTGGTCACCGGTTTGGCGCTCTGGGTTTCCAACGGCCGCGCCATCACTATCGAGGAGGGTGGTCGCGAAAACACCGCCTGGATCAACGCCACCGTCGTCGGCATTCCGGTGGTGGTGCTGATTTCGGCGGTTATCGGCATCGCCGCCTTTCTGGCGCTGCGCTACACGCGCTTCGGCCGCCAGGCGATCGCGGTCGGCGCCGGCGAACCGGCGGCCTGGGCAGCGGGCATCAATGTCGACCGCACCAAGATCATCGCCTTCGCCGCCTCCGGCATGCTCGCAGCTGTCGCCGGCGTCGTGCTGGCAGCCAGGCTGTCGAGCGGCTCGCCGGTGCTGGCCAACCAGCTGCTGCTGCCAGCCATCGCCGCCGTCATTGTCGGCGGCACGGCGATCACCGGCGGGCTGGGCGGCGTCGCGCGCACGGCGGTCGGCGCGCTGATCATCTCGATCGTGCGCATCGGCATGACCTTTGTCGGCGTCAACATTTTCCTGGAAAACATGGTGTTCGGCGCGGTGCTCATTGCCGCCGTCGCCATCACCATCGACCGCAGCAAGATCGCGGTCATCAAGTGATCCCGCCTCCCAAGCAAGCGCGGACAGGACGGGACCGCATCGGCGCGACGCCGATGCGGTCCGGCCTGAACTCACTACATCGTGTCGAGGCCGATCAGTTCGATCTTGTAGCCGTCCGGATCTTCGACGAAGGCGATGTGGGTGGTGCCATGCTGCATCGGGCCGGGCTTGCGCGGGATCTTGGCGCCGCGCTTTTCCAGTTCCGCGCAGACGGCATAGATGTCGTTGACGCCGAGCGCCAGATGGCCGAAGCCGGTGCCTATCTCATAGGGTTCCTCGCGCCCCCAGTTCAGCGTCAGTTCGACGACGGCTTCCTTGTCCTCGGGACCGTAGCCGACAAAGGCGTTGGTGAACTTGCCGCCGGGATAGTCGTCGCGGCGCAGCAAGGTCATGCCGAGCACTTCGGTGTAGAAGGCGATCGACTTGTCGAGGTCGAGCACCCTGATCATGGTGTGCATATAGCGAAAGCCTGGGGCGTCGCTCATTGGGGAGGTCCTCCGAATTCAGGGATTTGCGAGTCTGATCATCCACATCGAACGCTTGGCGGCAAGATGGCCTCGCTTGATGTTCTCAATCAGGGTTGTATGATAATACGACAACGCCAGTATTTGTCCAGTCGTTTTCCCGAGGGGTCCAGAGCCAATCCATGAATGCCGTGCCGCCAACCTCCGCATCGCTGATCGCAGCCCTGGCCGGCGTGCTGCCGAATGGCGGGCTGCTGACCGAGGCAGCGGACCTGGCGCGCTACAGCCGCGACTGGTCGGGCGACCATTACGGTCGACCGCTGGCGGTGGCGCGTCCCTCTTCGGTCGAGGAGATGTCAGCGCTGATGCGGTTCTGTCATGCCGAGCGCATTCCGGTTGTGCCGCAAGGCGGCCTGACCGGGCTCGTCGGGGCAGCGGTGGCGGCAGATGGCGGCGAGGTCGTCATCTCGCTGGAGCGCATGAACAAGGTCCGCTCGATCAGCCCGATCGACTTTGCCATGGTGGTCGAGGCCGGCTGCATCCTCGAAGACGCCAAGCGCGTCGCGGAGGAGAGCGATTGCCTGTTGCCGATCACTTTCGGCGCGCAAGGCAGTTGCCGCATCGGCGGCAATGTCGCCACCAATGCCGGCGGCTTCAATGTGCTGCGCTACGGCATGACGCGCGACCTCGTGCTCGGTCTCGAAGTGGTGCTGGCCGACGGGCGAATCTGGAACGGGCTGAAGGTGCTGCGCAAGGACAATCGCGGCTATGATCTGAAGCAGATCTTCATCGGCTCGGAAGGCACGCTCGGCATCGTCACCGCCGCGGCGCTGAAACTGTTTCCCAAGCCGACGCAGATCGAAACCGCCTTGGTGGGCCTGCGCTCCGTCGAGGACGCGATGGCGCTTTATGCCCGCGCCCGGCGCGACTGCAGCGACCTGCTCACCGCCTTCGAACTGATCCTGCGCGTCGGCATCGAAATCACCATGCGCGAAGGCCAGGATTTTGCCGAACCGCTCGGCAAGCCCTATCCGGCCTATGTGCTGATCGAGGTTTCGTCCGGCGGACTGATCGACCTCAACAGCATGTTGCTCGGCTTCCTTGGTAGCGTCGACGACATTGTCGAGGACGGCATCATCGCCTCGACGCGGGCGCAGGCCGAGCGGTTATGGCTTTATCGCGAGATCATGGTCGAGCGGCAAGGCAGGGGCGGCCGCTATCTGCGCACCGACGTCTCAGTGCCGATCTCCAGGCTCGCCGATTTCGTCAAGGATGCGCTGGTGGCCTTGGAGAAGGCCCGGCCCGACGCGCTGGCCGTCACCTACGGACATGTCGGCGACGGCAACATCCACCTCAACGTGGTGCCGCCGGAAGGCATGGCACCGGACGAGATCGAGCATCTGTTCGAAGAGGCGGAAGCCGAGATTTTCACCGTCGTCGACCGCTATGGCGGCTCGATCAGCGCCGAGCACGGCATTGGCCGGGTCAAGCAAAAGGCATTCCTCGAACGCATCGATCCGGTGACGCTCGATCTGGCCGCCGGCATCAAGGAGGCGTTCGACCCGCGCCATATCTTGAGCAACGGCCGCATTCTGGCGCCTGCCTCCGCCGTCGACTATAGGTGAGCGATGACGCTGAAACTCGACAAGGTCAATCGCGGCCCACACCTCTCCACTCTGGTGGCAAGTTCTATCTCGCGCGAGATCGCGCAAGGGCGCTTGAAGCCGGGCGACCAACTGCCGACCGAGCAGGCGCTGGCGACCACTTTCGGGGTCAGCCGCAACGTCGTGCGCGAGGCGATCGCGCGGCTGCGCTCGGAAGGCCGCATCTGGTCACAGCAGGGGCGCGGCGCCTTCGTGGCGGAGACCAACAACCCGACGGTGCTGACCATCGACCATGAGACGCTGCAGCGCGCCGATTCCTTCCGCAACCTGTTCGAACTGCGCGGCATCCTCGAAGTGCAGGCCGCAGCCCTTGCGGCCACACGGCGCACCGATGCCGATCTCACGGCAATGGGTGAGGCGCTCGCCGGCATGCGTGCGGCACCATATGGCAGCGTTGCCTGGCTGCGCAGCGATCTCGAGTTCCACCGCACCGTCGCCGAGGCGACGCGCAACTCCTATATGGGCCAGTTCCTGGTTTTCGTGTCCGAGCGCGTGCGCGAAAGCATTCTGGCCGCCGGCAACCAGCAGAAGTCGGACGACATGGCGCGTATCACGCTTGGCGAGCATGAGCGCATCCTAGTGGCGATCCGCGCCAAGGACGTGGAGGCAGCCCAGACGGCGATGCGAGACCATCTGGCGGGCGCGGCCTTGCGCGTCGGGCTGCATGCGAACGATGCCGAGCCAGAGTCGGCGCCCCGACCGGCAAGAAAACAGGCGGTACACCGGAAAGTGGTCGGATGACAGGCAGGTTGGCAGGTTTGACGGCGGTGGTCACGGCTTCCGCGCAGGGCATTGGGCGCGCCTCTGTCCTGGCCATGGCGCGCGAAGGCGCAAAGGTAATGGCCACCGACATCGATGCCGACAAGTTGGAGCCGCTCAGCGCGGTCGAAGGCGTCACGCTACGCCAACTCGACGTGCTCGATGCGCAGGCGATTGCCGAATTTGCTGCACAGGTGCCGGCGCCCGACATCTTGTTCAATTGCGCCGGTTACGTGCACAACGGCACCGTGCTCGCCTGCGACGAGGCCGCATTCGACTTCTCGATCGGGCTGAATGTGCGGGCCATGTACCGGATGATCCGCGCTTTCCTGCCCGGCATGCTCGACCGAAGCGGCGGCTCGATCATCAACATGGCGTCGGTCGCCTCCAGCGTGATCGGGGCGCCGAACCGCTTCATCTACGGCACCACTAAGGCGGCCGTTATAGGACTGACCAAATCGGTTGCCGTCGACTATGTGACCAAGGGCATACGAGCCAATGCCATCTGCCCCGGAACCGTCGACAGCCCGTCGCTGCACGAACGTATGCGCGCCCAGGGCGATTATGAGACGGCCCGCGCAGCCTTCATCTCGCGCCAGCCGATGGGCCGGCTGGGC
The DNA here is from genome assembly GCF_042295465.1 of Mesorhizobium sp. ISC25. Taxonomy (NCBI): domain Bacteria; kingdom Pseudomonadati; phylum Pseudomonadota; class Alphaproteobacteria; order Hyphomicrobiales; family Phyllobacteriaceae; genus Mesorhizobium; species Mesorhizobium sp. ISC25. The sequence continues at coordinate 219,168 of NZ_CP135442.1, forward strand.
ACGCCGGAAGAGGTTGCTGAACTCGTCGTCTATCTCGCCAGCCCCGAGACCGCGTTCATGACAGGCAACGCCATCGTGCTCGACGGCGGCTGGACGAACGCCTGAGCGGCGCAAGCGTCACGACGGTTCCGTCAACGCGACCCCGTTCAGGCCGGCGATGATATCGGACAGCGCCGGCACGAATTTTTCGCCATGGCCGGTGGTGACTGCGGTGGCAAAGCCATTGCGCACCGCAGCACCAATCGGGTTGGCAACGCCCGCCGCCTGCGCGAATGAGGCGAGGTAGGTCATGTCCTTCAGCGCATTGACGATGGCAAAGCGTTGCGCGTTCTCGTTTCGGTTGAGGACGAAATCGAAGAAGGCCTGGTAGAAGCCGCAATCCATGCGGCTGCCCGAGATGACGCTGTTGAAGACCTGCGGCGTCAGGCCGGCCTTTGCGCCGAGCGTCAGCGCCTCCGAATAGATCGCCGAGTACCCCATCGAGACGAAATTGTTGAGCAGCTTCATGGTGTGGCCGCTACCGATTGGTCCGGTGTGCACGACACGTGCGGCAAAGGCTTCGAGCACCGGCCGCGCGCGGGCGACGACATCTGCCGGACCGCCGACCATGACGTCAAGCTTCCCTTCCGCGGCTTCCTTGGGCGTGCGCGCCAGCGGCGCGTCGATCAGCGTCACGCCAAGTGCTGCGAGTTCGGCGGCAAGGGCTGTCGTCGAGGACGGGTTGGAGGTCGAGCAGTCGATGATCAGCAGCGGCTTGGCTGCGGTGGCAAGCCCATCCGGGCCCTTGACCAGCATTTCGACCTCGCGCGAGCCGGTGACGCACAGGATGGCGATGTCGCAGGTGACGGCGAGTTCGCGCGGGCTTGCCGCTTCGGTCGCGCCGGCCCTGATTAGCCGGTCGGCGGCGGTGCGGCTGCGATGCACGCAGACGGTCAGCGGCCAGCCCTTGCGCAGCAGATTGTCGGCCATGCCGGCGCCCATGCTGCCCAGACCAATGAAGCCGATGCGTTCTTTCATAAAATCCTCCCATGACCCGCGCCTGGCGGCCTCAACTTTCGTCACCTTGCGGCACGCACCTGTCGATGCAATCCTTCGAACAAGAATCGGCCTTTGCCGAAGACTCGGACCGGAGCCCCCGCCGTGGCGGAGACCATGCTTTTCGATGCCATACCGCAGGCGCCCAATCTGCGGACCGGGCTCGTCAACACGCTGATCGCGCAGATCGAATCCGGCGATCTCGCGCCCGGCCAGCGGCTGCCGACCGAGCAGGAGATCGTCGCGGCAACTGGCGTCAGCCGCACCGTCGTGCGCGAGGCGCTGGCAGCACTCCGCGCCCGAGGGCTTATTACCACGCGTCAGGGACTTGGTGCTTTCGTCGCCAAGGATCCCCTGCCCCGCACCTTTTCCATCCTGCCGGACGACCTCGAATCGATCGACGAGGTGCTGCGTGTGCTGGAACTGCGCATGGGCATCGAGGTCGAAGCAACCGGCCTTGCGGCTGAGAGGCGAAGCGCCGCAGCACTCGACCAGATGAGCGCGCGGCTTGACGCGCTGGAAGCGGCGGTGCGCGCCGGCGGATCGGGCTCGGAAGAGGATTTCGGTTTTCACCGCGCCATCCTGGCGGCAACGCAGAACCCGAATTTCACCCGGCTGTTCGACACGTTCGGCAGCGCCATGATCCCGCGCCAATGGATCCGGCTCGACCGGATGACAATTGCCGAGCGGGAAAAATATCTCGCCCGCATGCAGCGCGAGCATCGCGCCATCCTCGCGGCAATAGAGGCCAACGACGTCAACGCGGCGCGGCGCGCCATGCGCAGCCATCTGACCAAGAGCTATGCCCGCTTCGAGGAGCTGCGCGACAAGGCCGGTCACGACTTGGGGGCCAGCCACGACTGATTGCTTGCTCATCCGGCGACACCGCCGAGATAGAGTTCGCGCATCAGCGACATGTCGCGCAATTCGGCGATCGGACCGGAGACGACGATGCGGCCGTTCTGCATGAGATAGCCGCGCGAGGCGACGGAGAGCGCGAGGCCGGCATTCTGCTCGACCAGCAGCACCGAAGCGCCGAAGCGCGCGCCGATGCCGAGGATGATTGCCTTGATCTCCTTGACCAGCAGCGGCGACAGGCCGAGCGACGGCTCGTCGAGCAACAGCACGCGCGGCCGCGTCATCAACCCGCGCGCGATGGCCAGCATCTGCTGCTGGCCGCCGCTCAGCGAGCCGCCCTTGTCGCGCTTTTTTGTGGCGAGGATCGGGAAGAAGGCCAGCATGGTTTCGAAATCGGCCTGGACGGCGGCCTCGTCGCGGCGCGCATAGGCGCCGAGGCGCAAATTCTCCTCGACCGTCATCTCGACGAAGATCTTGCGCCCTTCCGGCACCAAGACCACCCCTCGCCTGGCCATGACATCGGCGGCAAGCCCGGTCACTTGGGCGCCGTCAAAAGCGATGCTGCCGGACCGCGGCTTGATCAGCCCGGCGATGGCCTTGAGGAGTGTCGATTTGCCGGCGCCGTTGGGTCCGAGGATGGTGACGATCTCGCCCTTGGCCAGCGTCAGCGAGACGCCGCGGTTGACGATCGTCGGTCCATAGCCGGTGACGACATCGGAAACGGCGAGCAGGCTCACAGATCGCCTCCCAGATAGACTTCCAGCACCTTGGGATCGGCAAGCACCGCCTCGGTCGGGCCATCGGCGATCTTGGAGCCGAAATCGAGCACGGCGAGGCGCCGGCACAGCATCTGCATCAGCTTCATGTCATGGTCGATGACGCATACAGTGATGCCGTGGCCGGGAAGCTGGCGCACAAGCCCGACCAGGGCCGTGGTTTCGCGGTCGTTGAGCCCGGCGGCGGGTTCGTCGAGCAAGAGCAGCCATGGCCGCGTGGCCAGCGCCAGGGCAAGGCCGAGCAGGCGCAGGCTGCCGAATGGCAGCACGCCCGCTTTTTCGCCGGCAAGCGCGCTGAGCCCGACGAAGTCGAGCAATGCCTGCGGTGTCGGCCAAGGGTAAGCGGTGCCGGCAGCCACCCGGACATGCTCACTGGCGATCTGGACATTCTCCAAGACGCCAAGGCCGGCGAAGGCCATCGCCTGCTGGAAGGTGTAGCCGATGCCGGCCCGCGATATGGCATGCGGCTTGAGGCCGGTGATGTCTTGCCCGCGAAACAGCACATTGCCGCCGCTCGGCCTGTGGACGCCGGTGACGACGTTGAACAGGGTCGTCTTGCCCGAACCGTTCGGACCGACGACACCGAGGATTTCGCCCTCTTCGATAATGAGGTCGACGCCTGCAAGTGCTGTGACGCCGCCGAACTGCTTGCTCAGGCCGCTGATCGCCAGGATCGGGCTCATTGCCGCGCCTCCGAGGGCGCCGCGTCGCGCTGTTCCGTCTCCTGTTTCGGCTTGCCCGAAAACGCCGCGCGGAGCGCGCGCACGATGCCGCCGATCAGGCCATCGGGCAGCAGCATGATCACCGCGATCAGGCAGACGCCGTAGACGATGCGCGACTGGACCGGGTCGAGGTTGAGCACTTCCGGCAGGAAGGCGACCAGGACGCCGCCGGCGAGCGGCCCCTCGATCAGGCGGGCGCCGCCGATCATCACCATCAGCGCCAGGTAGATGCTGGGGAAAGAGGAAAACTGCGACGGCGAGATGTGGCCGAGGAAATGGGCCAGCAGCACGCCGGAGATGCCGGCAAAGATGCCGCTGACGACGAAGGCGCCGATCTTGTGCCGGCCGACATTGATGCCGAGCGAGGCGGCAAGCTTCTCGTTCTCCCGGATGGCGCGCAGCGTGCGGCCATAGGACGAGTTGATGATCGCCCAGCTCGCCACCGCCGCGGCGGTCACGAACGCTACCACCATCAGATAGTAGCGCGTCAGGTCGCTCATGTCGGCGCCGAACAGGGTGACCGGGCCGGCGAGATCAAGCCCCGTCGCGGCACCGGTATAGTCGCCGCCATTGGTGAGCACGATGGCCAGCAATTGCCCGAAGGCAAAGGTCATGATGACGAAGTGATGGCCGCCGACGCGCAGCGACGGAACGCCGACGATCATCGCGAACACGGCGCTCGCCAGGGCAGCCGCCGGCAGCGCTGCCCAGAAGCCGACGCCAAAGTCCCGCGCCAGGATCGCCGCCGCATAGGCGCCGACGCCGACCAGCGCCGCGTGCCCCATCGACAGGATGCCGGTCTGGCCGAACAGCACCGAAAGGCCGTAGAGCGCGATCACGTTGATGCCGGCCGAGATCGCCAGCGACAGAAAACGGTTGCTCGGTGAAAGCAGCGGCACAAGGGCAATCAGCGTCAGCACGGCCAGCACCGGCAGCAGGGAACGCAAGGCCGGGATGGCGGAATTCGTGGAATGTCTGCCTTGGGACGCCGCACTTTCACTCATGAAGCCATCCTCGGTCCGCCGGTGCCGCCGAACAGGCCGTGCGGGCGCACGATCAGCACCAGGATCATCAGGGCAAAGGAATAGGCGTCGGTCCACTGCGAGAAGCCGTAGCCGGCGCTAAAACCTTCGACGATGCCGAGGATGAGGCCGGCGGCGACGGCGCCGTAGATGTTGCCGAGCCCGCCAATCAGCGCGACGGCAAAGCCCTTCATCACCATTGTGCCGCCGGTGAAGGGCGTGATCGGAAACAGCGCAATCAGCAGCGCGCCGCCGAGCCCAGCCAGTGCGCTGCCGAGCACGAAGACGCCGGTGATGTAGCGACGCACCGGAATGCCCATCAAAGCGGCGGTGTCGCGATCCTCGACGCTGGCGCGCAGCGCGCGGCCATAGCGGCTGGCGGTGATCATGCGGAAGCTCAGCGCCACCACGGCGATGGTGATCAGGATGACCATGACGCGGACGGAAGCGATGCGCACGCCGCCGACCTCCCACACCGTGGTCAGCGGGCGCGGGATGCTTTTCTGGTTGGGGTTCCAGAACAGCACGACGACATGCTGCAGGACGACGATGAGGCCGAGCGAGACGATGAAGCCGTTAGTCGGCCGCTCCAGCGTGAAGCGAAACAGGCCGCGCTCGAGGATGTAGCCCATCAGCCCGACCGCCAGGATCGCCAGCACCACGGCCAGCGGGAAGCCGAGACCGGCGCTGACGGCGAGCCAGGTGACGATGCCGCCGATCATCAGGAACTCGCCATGGGCAAAGTTGATGATGCCGGTGAGGCCGAAGATCAGCGTCACGCCGATGGCGATGAGCGTGATGACGCTGGCGATGGAAAGGCCGTTGAGGATTTGCTGGATGAAAATATCCACGGCGATCGAGACCTGCTGCATTTCAGAAAAGAGAAGCTGGCGGCACTTGGCGCGCCGCCAGCCTGGGGATGATGTCTCAGCTCTTCGGCGCTTCGGCGGGCGGCTGCTGCATCGAGCAGGAGATGGCGCCGCCGGGTGCCGCGGCGCAGACCTCGGTGGCATGGGTGACCTGGTGGGTCGGATTGAACGTCAGGTCATCCGAGACCACGCCTTGATGGTGGAGCGTCAGCAGCGCCTCGACCGTCTTGTCCGGATCGAAGCTGCCGGCCTTCTCCCAGGCTTCGGCCAGGAAGTGGACATAGTCGTGGTAGAGCAGCGACACCGACGAGGTCACGCCGTGCGGCGCACCGGCCGCGAAGTAAGCGTCGAAATAGGCTTTGGCTTTCGGATTGGACGACTCGCCCCAGCACACCGGCACGCAGCTCATCGCCACCGGCACGTCGGCCGAAAGCTGCTTCTCCTTCCAGATACCGGGGTCGACGCCGAACAGGAAGTAGCTCTTGGCGGCGCCGAGCTCCAACGCCTGCGGCAGTGCCGTCAGCGTTGAATCGCCATTGTACCAGAAGTGGATGATATCCGGATTGAGGCTCTTGGCCCGCGTCAGGAAGGGCGAGAAGTCGGTGGTGTCAGGCGGGTAGAAGATGATGTCGGGGACATCCTGTCCCTCGGCCTTCAGCGCCTTGAAATAGTAGGACGACAGGAACTGGCCGGTGGCGTCGTTGCCTACGATCATGACCGACTTCTTCGGTTTGTAGCCAAGCAAGGGCTCAAGCAGCGTGAGCACGCCACGCGCGGTCGATCCGGACCGCTGGAACTCCTGCGGCTCGGACTGGAACAGATAATGATCCTCGCCACCCGGCTTGACCGAGTCCGGTGTCAGGATTTTCGCCAGCGTCGAATTGCCGGCGAAATGGATGATCTTGGCCGGCTGCGTGATCTTGGCCATGGCCAGCGTGAAGTCATGCGTTTCCGATCCGAAGATCGCCTGCACCTTCACGTCGCGCACCAGTTCCTGGGTGGCGGCGATGGCGGTCGCAATGTCGGTGCGGTCGTCGCGCTTGACCATTTCCAGCTTGTAGGTCTTGCCGCCGACCTTGATGCCGCCGGCGTCATTGATCTGCTTCACCGCAAGGCCGACGCCTGCCGGCAAGGTATGGCCGGCGGAAACGAACGAGCCCGACTCCGCCGCGACGACGCCGATCTTGACGATGTTGTCTTCGGCGAATGCAGGATGAGCAAGCGCGCCAAGGCACAAGGCCGCCGACGCGCCCATTTTCAGAACGGTTTTCAACTTGAGATCCTCCCGACTCCAAATCATTGCAGTCTTACCGGGTTGTCATACAACCCTGTTATCTGGTAACTCTAACGAGCACGGATGTCAATCGCGTCATCATTCGATTAGATGCCGGGGGCAGGATGCGAATCGGCGTGCGGGCCAGGACCAGATCGGACCGAGGAACAGGACTATGCAGTCACGGAAATTCGGCCGCACCGGCCGAGACGTCAGCGAGATCGGCTTTGGTTCATGGGCGATCGGCGCTGCCTGGGGCGAGGTCAATGACAACGACGCGGTGACCGCGCTTCATGCCGCCCTCGATGCCGGCGTCACCTTCATCGACACCGCGGACGTCTACGGCGACGGCCGTTCCGAGAAACTGATCGCCAGGGTGATGAAGGAGCGCGGCGGCGAGCGGCCGTTCATCGCCACCAAGGCCGGAAAGCGGCTGCCGGCGCAGACGGTCGAGGGCTTTTCCCAGGAGAACCTGACAGACTGGATCGATCGCAGCCTGAGATATCTCGAGGCCGACACGCTGGACCTGGTGCAGCTGCACTGCCCGCTGACCGACCTCTACTATCACCCGGAGGTTTTCGAGCGCCTTGACCGTCTCGTCGAGCAAGGCAAGATCCGCAATTACGGCGTCAGCGTCGAGCGCGTCGAAGAGGCGCTGAAGGCGATGCAATATCCCGGCGTCGTCAGCGTCCAGATCATCTTCAACGCCTTCCGCCAGCGGCCGGCGGAACTGTTCTTCGACCTGGCGAAAGAGAAAGATGTCGCGATCATTGCCCGCGTGCCGCTGGCCAGCGGTTTGTTATCGGGCAAGTTCAAAACCGACACCAAATTCGAGACCACCGACCACCGCCTGTTCAATCGCAACGGCGAAGCCTTCGACGTCGGCGAGACGTTTTCGGGCGTGCCCTACGAGGTCGGGCTGGCGGCGGTCGAACGCATCCGGCCGCTGGTTTTGGGCAACACGACGATGGCGAAATTCGCCCTGCGCTGGATCCTGATGTTCGACGCGGTGAGCGTTGTCATTCCCGGTGCGCGCAACCCGGCGCAAGCCCGTTCCAACGCCGAGGCCGCGGCACTGCCGCCACTGTCCGATGACCTTATGGGCAAAATCCGCGACATCTACGATCAAGACATCAAACCCTACGTACATCAACGCTGGTGATCAAACATCGCGGGCCGCAACCGATCCGGCAGTGGAGAGAGATTTAGATGAAACTGCTGCGCTATGGCGAGGTGGGGAGCGAGCGCCCCGGCCTGCTCGATGCGGATGGAACGATCCGCGATCTTTCAGGTCATGTCTCCGACATTGCCGGCAAGGCGCTCGATCCGGCGTCGCTCGAGGCCCTGTCGAAGCTCGATCCGAAGTCGCTGCCGGCGGTGTCCGGCAAGCCGCGGCTCGGCGCCTGCGTTGCCGGCACCGGCAAGTTCATCTGCATCGGCCTCAACTATTCCGACCACGCCGCCGAAACCGGCGCCACCGTGCCGCCGGAGCCGATCATTTTCATGAAGGCAAGCTCGGCCATTGTCGGCCCCGACGACGACGTGCTGATCCCGCGCGGCTCGGTCAAGACCGACTGGGAAGTCGAGCTCGGTGTGGTCATCGGCAGAAAAGCAAAATATGTCGGCGAGGCCGAGGCGCTGGATTATGTTGCCGGCTACTGCGTCTCGCATGACGTGTCCGAGCGTGCCTTCCAGGCCGAGCGCCAGGGCCAGTGGACCAAGGGCAAGAGCTGTGACACTTTCGGCCCGATCGGCCCGTGGTTGGTCACCAAGGACGAGGTGAAGGATCCGCAGGACATCAAGATGTGGCTGACGGTCAACGGCAAGACCATGCAGAACGGCTCGACCAGGACCATGGTCTACGGCGTGGCCTATCTGGTCTCCTACCTCAGCCAGTTCATGTCGCTGCATCCCGGCGACATCATCTCCACCGGCACGCCGCCCGGTGTAGGGCTGGGCATGAAGCCGCCGATGTTCTTGAAGGCCGGCGATGTGGTGGAGCTGGGCATCGAGTGCCTGGGTCAGCAGAAGCAGACGTTCAGGGCGGACGTGTGAGCGACTGAGGCTTCGGGTCTCTCAACAAGGCGTTGGATGACCCGCCTATTTGCACGCCTTATACGCTGGCGCCCTACGGCATGCCGATGGCGCTTTACATTCACCTCGCCGGGCGTTGTGATCAATCAGGCGCCTGGAAGGAGTGCGAAGAGTACGAAAAGTCGATGGCCAATGGTCGGTGAGGTGGCGCGCCGAAACAGCATTCTCTCATTGTAGAATCAATGGTCAATGGCTCAAGGCAATACCGGGCGGTGACCAGTAGACAGAGCAAGCCCTGGGCCAGTGACAGCGCAAAGGATTCAGGCTGCGTCCCCACGGCACGCCGCGTTGTAATCGGCCAGCACCTGGCCGACCGCGGCGTGAAGAACAGCCTCGGCCTTCCCGGCAGGCCCGAGCTCGGCCGGCAGCGTCGGCAGGAACTGGCGCATCAGCGTTTCGGGAATACTGACGCCGCTGAGCACGTCGCGCAGGCGGCCAACGGCAACGGCGGCGGTGGGGTTGCAAGGTAACGGCTCGCTTCACTGCCGTGATAGTGACTGTGCCAATGGCCAGGTGCCGCCAGCATCACGCGCTCAATGATGCCGGCCAGCGATCTGTCGCCGTCATCCGCGACAATTTCCGACGCGATCAGGTCGAGGCCATAGAGCGCCTCGCGCAAGGCAAATGTCAGGCCCGGACCGACCTTGAGGATGGGAAAAAGCCGTTGCCGACAAGTGCGGTCAGCGCCGCGCGGCACTGGTAGTCGGTGGAATGCGCCTCTTAGACGAGCGATGGCTCTTCATCGAGCAGTCCGGTCAGCGCCTTCGACGCTTCCGGCCTGTAAGCGACGACGTTCTGGCTGTCGAATTCGACACCCGGCTGCACGACCACGGCGATCACGCGGCCGAACGCTTCGGTCAGCCCTTCGCGGGCAAAGATCTCACGATGCACGTCGATCGTGCAGCGCGACGCCGCCGCTTCGGTGGGCTTCACCGAAAAGTCTGCGACTTTCCGGGATCATGCTCTGGCCCTCACTCGGCCGCGGGCGCCTGCTCGGCAGCCTTCTTGAGTTCCCTGCCGAAGAACAGGGGGTATAGCCTGCCGGCAGGACAAGGATGGTGAGCACGGTGGCAACCAGGATACCGCCCATCATGGCATTAGGCGAGCGGACCCCTGAGACGGCGCGCGAGATCGGGATTAGCGCCAGCACCGCCGTCATCGCCGTCAGCACGATCGGCCGGGAACGGCGGACGCCGAGCCGCACCCTGTCTGCGGCCCCTGCCCTGAAACTTTCCCGGAGCACTCGTGGGAGTCAGTTACGGTTGCGCTCAGAAACCTCGCACGTCTTCCTGCTGAAGGCGTTCCAGTGTGCCATTTATGCGACTTTCGAAGCACGTAGCGTGAACATCGAGCCCTGAAAAAACCGTCTTTGCTCTCCGAGCCATAAGTCATTTCTGCCGAAGGACCGCGATCAGATTCCGGCACTGAAGGTCTGGGGTTGGGCCGGTGTGGAAGGTCGGCTTTCGGTTCACCACTGCAAGAAACCGCCCTTGGGCTCACGACCCTATTGGTCGCATTGCCCTTTTGCGATTCCCAAAACCAGACTTTCGACGCCAGAACATGAGCGACCACATCGACGCGCGCGTAGCTGATCCAGATACCTATCGTCCCTTGCGAACGGCCACTAGGCTGCGACGGCTGCCGACCTGCGCCCTTGGCGGGGAGACCTATCGCGTTCGTGATCTTCGGGCGGGCAAGCGGGACAAGCCACCGATGCGTCGCCAATGGCTTTTGCCGCTACCATCGACAACTTTGGCCTACCTTCCAAAAGAGAGACAATCTGCTTGGCGAAGGAGCGGCCGTCTACGGCGTACATACCGCCCCGTGCGCCCTCAAATCCGCAGTTCCATGCCGCAAGCGCCTGACCGTATCGAAGGGCTTGGTGAATCGAGACTCCGGTACCATCCCGTAAGCCTATTTGTCCGTGAGCGGCGACTTTCGTCAGAAGCCCTGCGGTACACCAATCTCCCGAACCGCATGTATCGACCATATTTGGTGCATTAATTGCACTCATATGCGCCCATTCTGAAATGCCCGCTCCAAGACGATGACGGTATCTCAAACCGTCAGAGCCGAACGTCTGCACTTCAAGGAGAGTGGCACTTTCGGCCTGCATTGTGCCCCCGGCCGTTGCGAGGCGCTGATCGGAGTATTTCACGATGTGAGCTAGTTGAATCGCCTCTGCAAAGAGTTTCTCATCCGACCTAGCCGACGGTTCATAGACGATGACGGCACCCTGGGCTGACGCCGCGGACGCGAGCGAGAGCGCGGCGCGCGAAAGGCGATCCATGAAAAATACGGCTGCTCCAGGAAGGTTCGCAGCGACGGTTTCGATAGCGTGCTGGGTGACAGGTCGGTAGCTGGGCAAGCGTTGACCGCAGCGCGGACATGACCACAAAAACCGATGGGTTGGAGAGCCGTGGCGATCCTGACGAATCTGCTGGATGATAATCGGCGTGTGGCTGGTCGGCGCACAATCCGTGAAGTCGAGGGCCACACCCCATCTCTTGAGATCAGCGCGGACGCGATGGGACGCCGGATCCCCGTTCATCCTTGCGATGGGGAAGGAGTTCCAGCCGAGGTATGCCAGGATAGCCATGACGTTGCCACAAGTGCCGCCCGCCCAGGACTGAACGGGCGATGTGGCCTCGGCGCCCATGACAAGATCAAGAGCGATCAATCCGGTGCCGAACGCTTTGGGCCGGGAGTCTTTCGTCTTCATGAGGCACTCGTCCCTTCACGGTGAAGCACTGGCCGAGGCTGTGTATACACGTCGCCTTCCAACCAGATGTGTACAAGATTTGGCGTCGAGCTTGTAAGCGGAACTGACCCGTCAAGATCGTAGCTTATCGATTCGAGGTATGCGACTGGTAAATCTCGTTCCAATGCGGCCATCAGCGCTCCCAATGCCATGACCTTGCTGCCGAGCGGCGACAAGACCAGTAGCGAGCCTCCGACCTCGCGGAAGACCGGCTTTCGCAAGTCGTCAAGCCGCAGAATGGTTCTGTAGAGATCGAGGGGATCCGCCTCGTCCGCATAGAGGATGTTGCGGGTGTCAACTGACCATCCGCTCTCCATCTCAGTCAGGAATTCTTCCGCCAGCTTGTCGCCAAGTCTCGGGTCACTGGCAGGGAAAGGCAGGATTGGGCACGTGTCATGCGGCCCGACGAACTCATGAAGTCTGCCGAGTGCGCCACGGCGTCCGGTCGCAAGTTGGGGCAGCCATAGCTTTGCCGCTGCCGCTGAACCGTCCAGCGTAGATCCACCCTTAAACCCATGGACATAACCTGGTGCATCGCTTGGCACCGATTGAATAGCTGCATCCAGCGTTGGGTCATGAGCGACGAAGACGTGCAGGTTAGCTGGCCCCTTGCCGCGCTCGATCCGCTCCACGAGATAGCGAATAATCGGGAAGCTGGTGCCCACTGACAGTGCGCTGGCGTCGACGACGATATCGGTAATGTCCTCGAACTTTTCCTTGCCAAGGCTACTGGCTATATTTCTGCCGCCGACAACAGCACCGTCCGTTCCGAAGATTTCGATAGGAATGACGACATGGTTGCCGACGGCCGTGGTCAGTGATCCCGCGTTTGATGTGGCTCGGTTTATGAGGTCCTGCGCCGGCTTAGGCCGGTTTTCTTGAAACAGGATCGCGCGCACGGATGCCCCGGCAGCTTTCAGCCGTTCGGCGACGGCGGTCGAGCGCGGATCGAAGCCAGCGCCGGCAATCAGTAAGACTTTCCGGCCGACGCCTCCGAAATACTCGACGATAAATCGGTCAACTTCCGCACCTCGATGTGAGACACACGGATCCCAGCGCCGCTCGCGTCCCATGTCAGACCTCGCCCAGAAGCCGAACGAGATCGTCGGCGTGGCGTTCGAGGAAGCCGCCGCGTTTCAGAGTGAGACCATGGTGCAGCAACAGGACACCGCCGAGTTCGACCAGGCACCATAGGCGCTTCTTCGTTCCATAGTTGGGAACCAACATGAACGCGTTGTATGCGACGCCGAACTGCAGAACGCGCGCCAGGTCAGGATAGGTTGACGGGATAGTGTCAAATTCCTCTTGGGGAATCCCGAACGCTGATGCCCCTCCACCTAGAGAGGCATTGCCTTCAAGGCTCTTGGCTAGGCATTCGGAGGCGATCCTCTCGGCGAGACGGCGGACGAGCTGATGCTGGGGAAAGTCCCATTCTCGCACCATTTCGGAGGCGCGCTCGCGCAATAGATGGTGTTGTACGCCACTGGTCAGCGTCGCCGGCTTCGAGCGAATCAGTTGGGTTTCTGACTGCGACACCAGCCTGGCGGCGAGCTGCAGAAATTGCTCTGCATTCTCGGAGCTGGCGTCGCAGAGCGGGTCGATGCCAAAATAATATGGCCGATCATATCGGTGGAGCAGATGGACCCGCGCGCCATCCGCTACGCCGGCATCGGCAGTCAGCGGGCGGCTTGGCTCGGTGTCTTCTGCGTTTTCCTCAAAGAGGCCGCGCTGAGGGACCCGTTTGGCATAACGCTCGAGCAGAATTGCGAGCATAGCCAACCGAAGATCCTCACCGTCTTCGTCGGCACCCTCCAAATAGTCGGCAACCTCCTGTTCAAGTCCGCTTCGGCGCTCGGCCGAAACGGCATAGCGACGTTGAAGCGTCTCAACCTGCTTGGCGAGTTTCTCTCGCTTCGATTGCGCAATCGTCTCCGACTGAGTCGAGAGAAGATCGCCAAGGTTGTGGAGCCGCCGGCGATTGAAAACCTCCATCTGGACGAGATAGCGCCCAGCCATGTCCTTCGCCATCTTGCGAAACGCCCGGCGCTGGTTGGCTCGGTCTTCCCCGCTTTGCATCCAGATGCTGGTAATTTCCCTGGCACGCTTGAAGCCCGGCTCATCGGCCGTCGCGGCGGACCCGTCGTCGAGCAGCACATCGGACGGAGTGAGCGCGTCAAGCCGTGTGAGTATCCAACGTGACACCTTCAATTCGCGTCGGCTGAGCCAGCGCTGTAGAGCGATGAGCTGTGTCGGATGAAGGCTGTGCGCGTCATCGAAAATCACGAGCGGTCGAAGATCGAAGGTCTCCTCGCCCGAAGCGATGTGAAATGCCTCGATAACATCGAACGGTCTGTAGGCGGCGGCTGCCTCGCTGTCGATTTCGTCGATCTCCGGAGGAACCAGGGCTGCCGAAATTCGATAGATGGCAAGCTCCACCTCCCGCGCGCGAGCATGCAGTGCCGGCCCTGTCGTTCCGCCGATAGCAGTGAGGGCTGCCACAGCGTCGGCACGCGGAACAATCTCGACCTGATCCAGGCCGATGCCAGCGGCCTGGACGTTCCGCAGCCAGGCAAGCACCGTCCGCGCTTGAAGGAGCGCGATCATCAGCCCTGTCTTCAATTCGTCGGGATAGGGGAATTCCCAAAACTCGCGATATTCGGCTTCAAGCGGGATCCGGCCGCCAATCAACGTCGGCCGTTGATCGGCAATTGCCCCACAGGCGCTGAGAGTATCAATCAGCGGCTTATATGAGTTCATAGTGCGGTTGCGCAACAGCGTGCGCAATGTCGAGAATTGGAAAAGGCGCGCGAGGGTCGTCTTGCCGCTGCCCGGCGTCCCGATGATCATAGCCAGTCTATCGTAGAGCCGCCCCTCTTCCGCCGGCTTCTGGAAAAATGTCGCTAGTGGCTCAGGCGTGACAACGGCAAGAAACGCTTCGTCGTCACGTAGATATTCAGTCGCACGCTTCTCGAATGGGTTTGCCATGTGTGACCTATGCGTGCCTTTGCCGCCGGCGGAAAAGCGGCCGCATCGCTGGGGCGATCACGCCATCACGATTGCCTCCATCGGTTTCCGCCCATAGCAACGCAACCGAGTTGTTCGGCGTGTTATGCTCGAGCACGAGCGGTAGCGCGCAGCCGCCATAGCCGAGCCCTAGATGCGTCACGCCGCCAACATCGGTATGCCGTGTTCTAATGATTGGATCGTAGTAGGTTTTGGTAAGCTCCAGGAATTCGTCGTGACGACCAGAAACGGCATCGATCGATAGGTCGTCGGGGAGAACCATACCAAAGGTGAAATGTACGCCGCTTGCCCACCCCTCGCCTTTCAGCGCCTCGCTTGCCTCAGCCCATCGACTTTGGACGGCCTTGGCCGCAGCTGAAGTCCCGATATAGTGATGGATACAGAGCTGCCAGTCGGCGGCAAGAACGTGATCGCCCTCCAGGGCTTTCACCGCATTATCGACGGATTCCTTGAACTTCAACAGCTTGCCGGACCACTTTTTCTTCTCGGAATTGTAGCGAAGGAACGAGGTCCCTGTGCCCATGAAATCGTCGATGAGATAAACGAGCCGAAATCGAGCGTCCTTGTCCTTGAGGTCCTCGCGCAGGTTCGCAACCAAATCCTGCCATTTTTCCTTGTCCACCTGCGTCGCGAGCACCAGCTGTTCGTTCGTCAACAGACCAACGTTGCTATGGCGAACGATATCGATCCGCGCGCCATCGCTCAGTCCCATGAACAAAGTCTGGCGCCGAAGCCGCTCGGCGGCAGCACGCGCTTCAAGATCAGCGAGGACGCGGTAGGTAGGCAAGCCACGCTCCCCGGCAATCGTTGCGATCACACGATCCCGAACGGTTCGCGGATAGAATTGTTCGACAAGCCGCTGCATTTCGCTGGGGCCAACGTAAATGAGTGTGTGTCGAACGAATGCGTATGCGGTTTCGCGCTCTGCTGGCGTGAATTGCTGGAGCCAAGTCGCGAGGCTTTCGATGAATCGCATTCCCGCTTGGAAATCCCTATAGCCGTCATATTTCAGTCGAGCTACGAGGCGCAGCCACTGAAATTCCCGCCTGGCCCGGTCGTCGTCCCAGCCCATAATCTCGCCAAGTATTTTCAGGCCGAGGTCCTGGTTCACTGAAGCGCTCCCGACCTCAACCGGACGCCGCCTGGATGAGCCTCGAGTGAGCGAAGATAGTCGAGAGTTACAGCGACCCCGCGCTGACCGCATTCCGCAAGATTCCAGCAGGTATCCGGATCCACGCTTATTTCGTCGACGCTCAGTGCAAAGGGTTCCTTCAGCAACGCATAGTCGTTACCAGGCCATCGACCGCGATCTCCAATTGAGAGGATTGAGGCATCGCCGACGCGCTCTCGCAGTTTCGTCAGCACATTCAGCTTCGAGACTCCAGACGCGACGATATCAATGGAGTGGCTCGACCGTGTAACCGTCATGTTCGCTCCACCGCTGAGCAGGATCACCTGGTGCGCGAGATCCCAAAGGCGATTCTCGGGCATGGCCCGTCTGCCTTGCAGCGTAATTTGAAACCGCCGGTCCGTCTGTTGGGCCGACTCGGCAAGCTCAGGCTGGACACGTAACGCGGCTGCGAGCGGCGCTAACGCTTCACATGTCCCTTCCTTTCCGTCGGGCGCTTGATTATCATCCAATGTCGCGACCTCAGCGCCATTGTAGTATCCGACAACAACGCGTGGCCACAGATCTGCGGACAAGCGAGCCCTGAGATCCTTTCGAACCGAAACACCACGACCTGTGGCGATCGCCAAGTGGCAGCCGAATCCCAGGATCCGAGCGAGTTCGGATGTCACGTCTTGGCTCGCCAGGTCGAAACGATTGCGGGTATCGACGATTGTGCCATCGTAGTCCAACACGACGGCGCCGAAGATCGCGCTCTGCAGGCGAGCACGGAATAGATTGAGCGCCGTTCTCCAGTGTTGCAGTTCGCCCAAAGCGTCAAGACGTGCAGGCGTTACGCCAGCCTTGCGCGCTATGGCAGCCGCGTCGCGATCCGTGAGACTGCGATGCACGTTCGACGGCAAAGGTTTGGGAAGCGGGAGGCTGTACAGCTTGCGTCCGAAGTCAGGGACGCCCGGCCGACCCGGATCAATCCCGCGTGCGGCACCTGCCCATCCGGAGATTCGGAGCGCAGCCACCAGGGAGGCGAGACCGGCTGCCGATGCTGAACCTGCAAGATCTAGTCGTGCGCGCGGGATTTCAGCCGGAATGAGCTTGAGCGTCCGATCTGCCAGCGCACGGTCATGGTCCGACACGAAGGCCAGGACGGCGCTTGTCTCCCCGCGTTTGGCGAGCCAGTGGTGTCGCCCGTGACCAAAATTCCGATAGTCCGCAAGTTGAAGGTTACCAAGCGCAGCCTCGGTAAATTTCGACTCAAGGTCGATAGCACCGATTCGAGTTGACGGACCGTAGAGAACGAGCGTCGTTTGCCGGGACCAGAGCGGCATAGTGGTGGCCTGCCAGGCGTCGCGCGTATCGGAGCGCTCCGCGAGCAGCGGCCAGGTCGTTTCCCTGATCGCGTCCCAATCAGCGTCGCGTCCGAACTCGGTCACGTAGGCCCGCGTCAAAAGCGCGGTGAAGCCCAGAAGGGAGTTGGTCGCGAGGAACCCGTCCTTGCCTGCAGGCGGCGCGTAGATAAGCAGGTCCACGTAGTCATGTCGCCGGCAGAGATCGGCGAGGGGGCTATCCTCGCGCCCGCATAGAATGCCGACTTGGCGTGGTTCGCGGGCAATAAGGGCCTTCGTGGCAGCCAGAATATCGACGTTGCCACCTCCCGCACTGAGCAGCCACGGCGCAACGCTGGCTTCCAGTGGATCGGCAACTGCGTCGAGCGGTGTAGCCACCGCGGCAATTCGACCGGTGAACCGCTGGTGGAGTCCAGCCAGCGCATGGGCGACGGTCAGCGATCCCCCAGATCCGATGGCAAGAAGGGAGGAAAGGCCGGCCGTGCGCACGGCTTTGCGAAGCGGGGCAATATCGACTGCGGCCGACCAAGCAAAGGTCTCGGCGAGTTTTTCCATTTCCGCGGCATAAGGCTTTGCCATCTTGGGTTCCCGGCTCTCGTCAAGAGCCTCTAGCATTCCATTTTGCCTGCGAATTTACAAGAACAGATCAAGAACATGCGCGGCAGCGTTTCGTTAATGCGCCATAACAGGTCCTGTCCGAAAAACGTAGCATCGTTCTGACAAGGCCTGTTAACAGTCTAAAAAATGTTCCAGATTTCGGGCATGTCCACGGACTCGTCAACAAGCGGCGATTTGCGTTTTGCCTCCTCGCGCGCATTCAGCCCGAGCCGGACCGCGTCTGGCAGGCAGACCTGCAATGCGTCTTGTTCAGGCCCCTGCACTGGCTTCAGGATAGTGCTTGGCCAGGATGAAGAGCGTCGTACAGCCGCGACTTTGCGATGACTATTTGACGTCTCCAGCACGGTGCAGCGATTCGGCGGATCTGGTCGACGGTTTTCGTCCCTACCGATCTCGATGCAAGAGTTCCTCCGAAACCTGATGGCTCCCTGCAAAGTCGGACATTCCAGATGCCAAAGCTGCCTCGTACTCGTGGGTGCCACACTCTCCAAGTGACCCGTGTCGCGATGGCGACCGGGCAGCTAGCCCTGCCGCCGGCGGTGCCATCAAGGTGACATTAGTTACCTTCTCTTTTTCCGGCGCTTTTCCCTCCCGCGGATTGCTTTTTCACGCCGAGATCTTGGCTGCGGCTCACGACGCGCTTTCAAACGCTGCGCCATTTCCTCGATTTCGGCTTTAGCAAGCGCAATCGCGCCGGCAGGAAGGAAGTGGCCGGTTATCCATCCGTTGATGTAGTCTTTGATGGGCTGGGCGCTTCCTCTTATGATGAACGCAAGCGTTAGCGCCCATTCATGGGCCCGATGCCTGATCATGCGTTCGAGCAGAATGCTGGTCGCCTGCTGGGATCGCAGATCATAGCGCCCTGGCCCACTCCAAAGCTTGTTGAGAAATTCAATGGATACCTTGAGATGGGACCTCATGTCGGCGTTCGCAGTGCCCATAAAATTCGATAGGGCGCGGAAGTTTGCTAGATCGCCAGTCTGATCCTCTCGGAGAGCCGTGAGCATCACGTCGGCTTCCAAGGAAAGATGCCCATGGCGACGCCACGCCAGCTTAACGACTAGATCGACGTACCGTGATCGATCGATCGCTCCAACGTCCTGGGCAAACGAAAAAACTGTCTGTAGCCAAACACCCCTGGTCGAGCACGCAGCTTCACCGTACTGGCGGAAATGCATGTCCTCCGAAACGAGCACATGCTCCGTTCCCGCCAAATTGGCGGCGTCAAGCACATGACTACCGAAGGATTGGTGGATCATCGTCGCCAGTTCGGACGGATTGTCGGCGACAATAACGGGGCGGACCTCGCACGCCGTCTCGATTCTAGAAAGCTGCTCTTGGATATAGGCGTGCCGTTCAGCGGCGTCCTCGGCGGTGTGCTCCTGTTTGATGTATTCGCCGTTATGCCAAGCGACGGTCATCGAGCGTTCGGCCGTGAGATCCTGCTCGTCTCTCAGCGTTCGCAGCTCATCAACGACGGATTGTGCGACGATGACCGATCCGAATGTCGATTTCAGAACATCGAAAGCATCCATCGTCGAGACGGTCCAAGCGGTGTAGGTATCGAGGACCGCGCCAGAACTTCTATGCCGCTCGATGATCTGGCGAGCGGCGACGCGCTCGGCGTCCGTGCCGACGCAGGTTCGGATGTCGAAATCGAGCGAACGAACGTACTCGACAAACCGGATGGTATCGCCGCCGCGTTTGGAGACGACCAGGCTGAGCGGGCAATTGTTCCGGAGGTAGAGATCGGCGAGCTTGCGATTGCTCTCAGACACGCGCCTCACCTGATCCAGCGCAGGCTGAATATCCCCCTCTTCCATTGTGATTTTGTAGAAGCCCTCCGCGTCGGGGAACCTTTTTTCGAAGTTCTCCATCATGTCGTGAAGAGCATGCAGATATTTGTGCTTGATCTCGGCGACCCGCCATTTGCGAACCTCGCCGAAGACCGCCGGCATTTCGAATACATCTCCGACGCTCAAGCCCAGAGCTGCGGCCGCGGTCGCATGTGTCGGGCTTAAAACATCCTCCGCAGGCCGGTCCTCCCCCTCTTCGATGAGAAAGGCGTGCACCTCACGACGATCGCTCTCCAGACGGACCCAGGTATCGACGGCCACGGTTTCCGCAGACGGAACAAAGCCGTCCTCCGGATCCATCATGATCAGGCCGAAATAGCGGAGAGCCGCCTCGTGATCGTTCCTGGCGGATTGAAGAACGGCGTAGGCGTATTCCAGCGCCTTGGCTCCCTCCCCCACTTTGCGCATAACCTGTGCCAAAGACATCTTCTGGCCAGGCGTCCCCATCACTTCATCGAGATCAATTCCCTCGATGACCGCCTTCACCTCGGCGCCTCGGTCGAGCCGATGCAGGACCGAGAACAGCGCCAGGTAGGTGTCGAGCTCCGGTTGCGTCGCGATGGCTTTCCTCAGCGCCGCTTCCGCCTCGGGAAGCGCACCGCGGTTGAAATGCAGCAGGCCCTCGGCATGGAGGAAGAATGGAAGCCCCCGCACCTCCGCAGGAAGGCGCTCGAAGAAGGACAGCGCTCGTTGCCGGATGGGGCTGTCGTTGACAAAGGCGCGAGCCAGCACCCGCAACTCGTTGTTGTCGTGATCTTCAGCGACGTGGCCATCCAACAAATCCGCAACGATCGAAGAATCGCCACGGCGAGCTGCATGATGCGCGACCATCAGCCTGTCTGCAGCGTGACTTCCAATCGCGATGTGACCTAGGGCGGCTTTGAAGGCACCGTCTGCGATTTCTTCGAAACCTTCCCGGCGGGCAAAATCGGCGACAACGACGCTTGCGCGCGGGTTGCTGGCCGCCTCCACCGCGACAGCGGAAATCTCCCGCCGACGCGCTTCCTCGTCACTGCCGCCGATCTTGATCGCCGCCAGCTTGCCGGTCGTCGAAATGATCGGCGCTTCCACCGACGGGATCAAAGAGGCATCTTCCTCAACGAGACGTGCGATCTCGCTCCAATCGGCCCGGGATGCGTGGAAGCGGAACTTCAGGACGGTCGCATCGGAGTTCCGAGGCAGTTTGGCGAGGAGCTCGTGCGCCAACGCGTCATCATCGGCGTCTAGAGCGACAACGGCCGCTCGGGTGATAATTTCGACATCATCGGGCGCAAGCGAAAGACCTTGGCGCGCGACCTCGAGCGCCTTGGGCAGATCGCCGAGCGCATGCAGTCCAACTAGGACATTGCCACACAGCGCGGCATCCTCAGGCCGTAAGGCGCCCTCCGTCACCCTTTCGCGATCCCATTGCGATACCAGCGTTGCCGTAGCGGCTTCCAGTCTGGCCCGCTCCGCAGGCGACAAAACACGCGTGCGCTGAAAGCTCTCACTCGTTAGAATCTGGTCGAGCTCGGCCTCCGCCGCAAACTGGACCGCGTGGGGTTCGGACGGGTGTGCTTCGAGTACCTCTTTGGCGACGGGCCACCACTCGCCCGGCTGTCCACGGCGCCGGATAAAATCCACCCGACCGATTTGCACAGCCGCAGTGTGATGAAGCTGTTCGGGAATGATGCCGAGCGGATCGCTGACGGAGGAATCGAACCGGGCGGCCTGAACCAGATAGCCCGCAAGGCCCTCGTTTCCCGGATCCGCGTCAAGCTTTGCTCCGCCAAAGGCGAGAAGTTCCTGCCATTCTCCTCGCAACAGCAGCCCAAAAGCCTTGTTGGCGACGGCTTTCGGTTCGTCCGGCGCATGGTCATAGGACGACAGCAGCATCGCGGAGGCTTCGTCGTCCTTACCGAGCGCAAGCAGGCAATGGCCAATATTCGCCTTGACGCGAAAGAGGATGCGGCCAGAGGCCGTGCTCCGGACACGCTCGAGCAGCTTTTCCAGAAGCGGTAACGCCGTCAGCGTCTTTCCGCTGTTGTTGAGCTCCCGGTACTCGTCGATCTCCGCGTCGAGATGCGCCTCGAAGGCGCTCAAAGCCACCGTTGCGTCACCTGGCGGAACAGCCAACCGCGCGCTCACCTCCGTGAGCATCGCTTCCATGCGAGAGAAACCAGCACCCATTTCGGCACGGGTCTCGGTCTGGGCGATGGTGATCTGGCGGGTTTCGTCGAGAATATGCTCGCTGAACGGGCCGTAGGTCGGATCGAACGCCTTGCGGGCCCCCGCGTCTTCGCTGATTTTTTCCTCTAGCGTGTTCCATCCCCAGACGAACACGCGGAGCTTACGTCCCGTTTTCGCCAGCTCGGCCGTGATCCCGCGTGCAAGCTCCTGCATCGCAACGTCGTCCGGCGCAGTGGTCGTGACGTAGTATTCCTTGAGAGGCGGCTTGAAGGTCAGGGCCTTTCGGACTTCCTCCCGAACCTCATCCTCGGCGAGGAAATGCCCTTCGCTCTTCAGCTTGCATTGAATGCCAACGTGCCAATCCGCGTCATCGTCACGGATCCCGAAAAGATCGACGCCGTTCTGCCGTTGGCCGCGCCGACCATTCCGCTGCACCGACCGATCATTGAGCAAGCCTCGCCACAGCACGACAGAGGCGCGCTCGAAGGCTTGCTCGTCGGCAGGCTTTGGAATCTGGGTGGCGGCGAGAAGCGACATAAACAGCGATCACCCCTCGATGCCCAACTCGCCGAGCAGCCGAGAAAGGCTATCGTTCACCGCGCGCTGCCGCAGCGACCGCTGTTCGCGAATGTCGGCGTCTTCATCATTGCCTTCGATCTCGAACCGCGCGACCGCTACCGGTCCTTCACGAAGGTAGCCTTCGTCAGGCTTCGGGTCGCAAAAGCGCTTCAAAAGGATCGCCAGCGCTTCACCGATGATTCCGGCGTGTTTGCCAGTCAGGGCATCCTTGAATTTGGCAATGGCGCCGTCCAGCCCACCCTCGCCATGCTCAAGGCAATAGACAAGGTCATGGGCGTCCTTCCCCTCGCGACGGTGGTCGAAGGCGAACGCCTTCAGGCAGGTGAACGATACGATATTCGCGTAAGGTATCGTTTCGGTCGCTCGCCCTTTTTGTCCAAGGAGATCGGCTGTCACCTCCATATGATCGTGGAGGTCGAAAACGAGCGATGCGTGAGGAATGTTGACGGCCGAGATGTTTCCCTCGGTCGGCAGCTCTTGCAGCGCACCACCTTTCACTTTCGGGTCGTCGGCCAGGAATTCGAGAATGACCGTGACCCCGTGTTCGGTCTTGGTCTTCCAGCGCCAATTGACCTTCACGCCTTTGTCGTTTTCCGCGCGCTCGAACCCCATTCGCTTGAGGTTCTCCTCAAGCGTACGATAGGCTTCGGTGTCCGCGAGAACGGCAAGATCAACGACGACGTCGATATCACCCGTGCCGGCATGAGCCGGAACGGCCGGCGGCCGCGCCGTCACCAGATAGCGCGGCGTCAGACCGCCGACCAGGAACACCGAATTTCGCCACGGTCCGAGACCACTGAAGAGCGTGACAAGCACACGCTCGCAGTCCCGCGTTACCTCCTGGCTGTAGTCGACGAGAAACTGCGGCTTGGACATCATGCCTCCAGTTTCTCGGCACGAAGATGCTGCGCCAGTTCCTTGGCCCGGCCTCCCGCTTGCAGCAAGTCAAGATAGGTTTGGAGCGGATCGGCAACCCACAGATCATCGATCCTCTGGCGAAATGGCAGTTCGTCGTCGGACTTCAACTCGTGAACGCCAAGATTCCAGCCGTCCCGGACGGGGCGTGCCTCGATAGCGTCCAGCACGGCATGCATCGCCCGACCAGCAGGAATGCGACAGGAAACCTGGGATGCGTTCGACAGGTAAGGAGCATGGATTTGCCCGGCTGAGATGCCGGTGAGCTCGTAAGGAATGCCTTCGCCCTGGCATGCATGATCAAGTCGACGTTGCAGGTCCGGAGGCGTCGTCGAGCGGACGTAGTAGTACCGCACGGCCTTCGGCTTAACTGAGCCTTGATAGGTCGACCAGGCGTCGAGCAGAGCACGGGGGTTGATCAATCGGCGCTCTTTCGAGGGACCAGCACCGCGCACCTCGACCCATTCCCGGCGCTCGACAGCGATCAAGGTTTCCGACGCCGTCGCGGGCGACACACCGGCCCGCTCCGCGAGTTCGTGGACGCCGAACCAATCCGACTTGGCGACCCAGATAGCGTGCAGGACCTGGGCACGTCGGCCAGTGAACAGGTTGTTCAGTGAGCGGGACTGTTTCCTCGATGCCGGCTTGTCGACACGCAGGTAAAGCCCCCTCGCTGCGATGAACAGACTCCCGCTGGAGTCGAAATAGCCAATTCGTTCCTTGCGGAGCAGCTGCCGGGCGCCTGGCGAAATAGTCTCGGCAATAAGAACGGGCACCACCGGATCGGCACCGACGTCGTGGTGGGCGAGATGGTTCCTGAGCTGCCAGATTGCCTCGCGGGCATCCCGAGGAAAGAGCGATAGCTTGGCCTCGACAATGAGCCGATAGGGCTCGCCGTCTCGGTTCATTTCCATCATGAAGTCCGGTCGATACGAGCCTCGCGCGCCCTCCGGCTCCCGCAGAATGTGGGGCGCAGCACCGACGATTTCGGTCAGGGCCTCGGCAAAATTCTCAATGAGGGCTTCGACCGTCTGTTCTTCCATCGTCATTTTCTGCGCAGCGAATAATATGAAATTATCGCATATTCGACGTTAAGTCAATATTTGCTGCGCAGCGAAATTCATCTTCACGGAGAGCTGGGGCCCCTTACAGCACTTCGTACAGGTCGCATCAGGCAGCGTGATCGGCTTTTCCGGCACGCTCGCAGAACGAACAGGCGAACACCACCATACAGGATCAGTACGCGAAGAATGGATCATTCTTCTGATGCGCGCGGCAAGTCTCGAACTTCGTTGATTTCGTCCAACGGCTCTCTGGCGCCTTGTTCCTGTTCGACCTTATGGACCAAGTGGGAATCGCTGCAATAAACCGCTTTTCGAGGACGATCTTGCGACCGACAGCCTTTTCGGCAACGGACAGAGCCTTGTCGAAGGCGGCTGTGGCAGCATCGATGTCGGAAAACACGCCCCATAGGGTCGTGTTTGTTAAACGGAATAGCTTTGACGTGCCATGAAACACGTAAAGCAGCCCTTCCGCCTCAGCACAGTCGACGAACTCTTCCCATTGCTTGCTAGCTCGATCCTTAAAGTCATAAGTAACAAGATAGTCTGTCAAAATACGCCCTCCCCGGTTAATCGTCGCATATGGTGTTGCGATTCGTGCGATCCAAGAGCGGTCGATCAATCTCAACGCAATCGCTAGCAAGGAGGAGACTCGACACCATGGACGGCCCGCTCGCACTGGAAATCTTCGAAGACGGTGGCGTCTTCCGGCACGGCGAGAACCACGAAGAGGTCGTCGAAAAACTGGACGAAGCTCTCGAGCAGCGCGAGGCTGGACGGATCACGCCGGCGAAATATCTCAAGACACTCAAAACGCTAGTCGAGCATTACCCGCACTTCATTGACGGCTACGCCCATCTTGGAAACGCCTTGGTGGAAGAGGGCAAGCCGAGGCTCGCGCTTCAGGCGTGCTTGCGCGGCCTCGAAATAGGCGAAAGCGCCATCCCTTCGGATTTCACGGGGCCAATCGAATGGGGGATTCTGGAGAACCGTCCCTTTCTCCGTGCCGCCCAGGGCTCAATGTTGTGCCAACTTCGGCTTGGTCAACGTCGTAAGGCGCTAGCGCTCATGGAAAAGATCCTCGCATGGAATCCCAACGACAATCAGGGCATTCGCCACCTGATCGGCTCGGAATATCTGCGCGCTGGTGAGCTAGACAAAGCCGACCGCATCTTTGCGGATGAAGCCGCCCACAATCCACCCTATCATTATGAGCGCGCCTTGCTGCAGCTCCGTGCCGGAGAAACCGTCTCCGCCGCGACCAGCCTGCGTCACGGCTTTGTTGCGAACGGCTATATCGCCGAAATCCTATGTGGCAATCCCGACCCGATGCCGCTCGCGATCTGGCACGGCTCGAACCTCGCCGCACCAGAAATCGCCCGCGAATATCTGGAGCATTACGGCGGCCTCTGGCAGCAAACGCCGGGGGCCATTGCCTTTGTGCGCTGGATGCACACGCACCCGAAAGTGTTGATCGAGCGCGCCGGCATCCTGGAATGTCAGGGGGCGCTACTGTGGGAGTTTGACCCCGTCCGCCGCCGCGAGATCCTCGATCGCGAGGATGCTGCGCGAATTCGGATCAACAACGCCCTGTCGAAAGAGATCGTCCAGAGTCGCGCCGACCGCCACGGTCGACAGGTCGCACCGTGGCTCCATCAAGCGGCGCACCGGCGGCACCGCTGACGCCTCCTTTGGAACGTTGCCTAACCGCCGTCCAGCGAGTCGCCATCGGGATCGTTTTCCGCGTTGTTGGCAAAAGTTGTCGGCATCTGTCCGGCTAACAGCTTCTCCTTAGAGAGCAGGCCGGCATCCTCGAGTGACTCGAAATCCGGCAGGTCGCGCAGCGTGTCGAGCCCGAACTCCAGCAAGAATTCTTTTGTCGTCACATAGGTGTAGGGCGCGCCCGCCGTCGGGCTACGCGGACCGGAAGCGATCAGGCCGGCACCGCGCAGATGACCAATAAAATCGCGACTGATCTCCTTGCCGAAGAAAGACGACAGTTCGGCGCGGGTGATCGGCTGGAAGTAGCCGATGCACATCAGCACCAAAACCTCCGACTGCGTAAGGTCGGCCGTCTTCCCATTTCCACCTACAGCAGCGCGGATGGCGTCTGCATAGGCAGGCCGGGTCAAATGTTTCCAGCCGCCGGCGACCGAAACCAGATCGTAAGGGCGGCCGCGCAGGTCCTCGCGGATGTCGTCGATGAGAAGATCAATGCTGCAGCTTTTCCCGACGATGCGGGCGAGCATTTCGCGGTCGACCGGCTCGCTAGCGGCGAAGATCGTTGCTTCGACCCGGTGCATCCATTCACGCCAACGCGCTTCCGGCGGCAGATGATCCAGTTCCCGGTCAAACAGCTGGTCAGCTGATCGACGGTCATCTGGCCGGCTCCCTCCTCGCCTACGTGCACTCTCCGCCATTGTCTTCACAGCCCATAGATGCGGAAGGTGGCGCGGCCGGACAATTCACGCACGGCACCGAGCTCGACCAGCCGGTCGAACAGGCGGCGCAGGCCGCGATCGCTCATGCCGGCGATTTGTTCCGAGGCGACGATCGCGTCGTCAGAGAGCAGCTTTTCCACGACGACGTCCGCCGCCTTGGCCCTGAGTTTCGGCGCAACCGCAAGCAGCCGGTCCGCGCGGCGCTCAAGTTCGGCGAAAAGATCAATGGCGCGCAACGCAGCGCGCGCCTGCGCGGCCAGCAGGCTTTTGGCCCAATCGGCTTCCGTTTCGGCGCCGGCAGCCAGAGCGGCAGTCACTGGTCGACGCGCCCGGCCCTTACCCACAACTAAGGTCGCTTCGGCGCCCAACAAAGGGATTGCATATGTCCAGCCTAGCCGCTGCGCGAGCAAGACATCGGCAAGCCAGGCTCCGAGAACGCGCCGGAAGCCGTAACGCTCCGCGGCCGCGAAGGCCCCGACCAGCGTTTCGACCGTGCCGGTGTTGGCGGCAAGCTGTCGCAGATCGTCCGTCAGATCGCTGACCGCCTCATCGTTGAGCGTGAGACCTAGATCTTCCAGCACCGCCGCGACATTTTTCTCCGTCAGCAATTCGTCCGCTGGCCGAGATGCCAGCCGCCGCCAAGCAAGAAGGAAAAGGCCGGCGGGACCGACATTGTCGCCCGGTCTTGTGAGCAATACGGCATCGCGCAAGGCCGCTTCGTTCTCGATGCGCCCTGCCTGCCGTGCCGTGACCGCGGCCGCCGAAATTGCCAGGCGCTGCCGCCAGGCGCCGGCCCACCGCTCCTGCCGGCGGACCACCGCATCGAGCGCGCCGATGGCGGCGCCGGCCGTGACCGCAATGTCCTCTATGCCTTGTCCCGCAACCGTTTGGGCGTCGAGGGCGGCGGCCTTGCGCAACCAGGTCGGCACCATTGCCATCGGCGCGGTCGGAGGGGCACCGGCAGGCGTGGCGTGGTGACGCGGAGAAGCTTTGGGGCGCAGAATCATCAAGAGCACGATGAATCAGGGCGGCGCTTTTAGCAACAGGAATGACCGGAAAGCGCTGTGCTTGTCGCCCGCCAAGAACGAACGATAATCTTGCATTATCGTTCGTTATGCTCTCTATAGGAGAAATGGCCATTTTCAGCGAGCAGAAGCCCAAAAATCGCCTCACGCGACCCTCCGGACCGTCCCACAGTACGGGGCCGCAAGACGTTGTTTCCGCCGCGCCGGTGTCGGCTGAGCCCGGGGCCGGCGCCGACAGTCTCGACGGCGAGCTGCCGGACATCGTCTCGATCGTCATGGCGATGGACCAGGCGCCGGAAGACGAGCCTGCGGAAGCCCCCTCCCCTGCCCTGCCGATCAGCGGCGGCCAGACGCGTGTGCCGGCGCATCTGGAAAAACTCGCCGATCGTGCCCGCGGCTATGTCGAGGCGGCGAGCGCGGCCAACACCCGCCGCGCCTATGCCGCCGACTGGAAGCATTTTGCCAGCTGGTGCCGGCGCCAGGGCGTCGAGATGTCTCCGCCCGATCCGCAAGTCGTCGGGCTGTACATCACCGCTTGCGCGTCCGGCACGGCCACCGGCGACAAGACGCCAAACTCCGTTTCGACGATCGAACGCCGGCTGTCCTCGCTGACCTGGAACTACGCCCAGCGCGGTCGGCCGCTGGACCGTAAGGATCGGCACATCGCCACCGTCATGGCCGGCATCCGCAACAAGCACGCCGCCCCGCCGCGGCAGAAGGAAGCGATCCTGCCCGAGGATCTGATCGCCATGCTGGAAACGCTCGAACGCGGCACCTTACGCGGCTTGCGCGACCGCGCCATGCTGCTCCTCGGCTTTGCCGGCGGCCTGCGCCGCTCCGAGATCGTGGCTTTAGATGTCGGCCGCGACCAGACCGAGGACGGCCGCGGCTGGATCGAGATCCTCGACAAGGGCATGCTCGTTTCCCTTCGCGGCAAGACCGGCTGGCGGGAGGTCGAAGTCGGGCGCGGCTCGTCCGATGCCACCTGCCCGGTTGTCGCGGTGCAGACCTGGCTCAAGCTCGCCCGTATCGCGCACGGACCGCTGTTCCGGCGCGTCACAGGCCAGGGCAAGGCGGTTGGCGCCGATCGGCTCAATGACCAGGAGGTCGCCCGCCTGGTCAAGCGGACCGCGCTGGCGGCCGGCGTACGCGGCGACCTGCCGGAAGGCGAACGCGGAAAGCTCTTTGCTGGCCATTCGCTGCGCGCCGGCCTCGCCTCCTCGGCCGAAGTCGACGAGCGCTATGTGCAAAAGCAGCTCGGCCATGCCTCGGCTGAAATGACTCGCCGCTATCAGCGCAGACGCGATCGGTTCCGTGTCAATCTCACCAAGGCGAGCGGATTATAGGCCGGGGACGTCCCTCCCCTGCCCTTCGATGCCAAGAAGTGCGTTATCGCCAGGATAGCTGGTCCTTCGGCAGCCGACCGCTCGGGTCGAATACAGTTACCTTGTGCGGCAGGCCCGGACCCCAGTCCCAAAGGACCAGGTTGCGATCCTCCATCTCGGCGCTCGGCGCGAAACTTGGGACCACGATGCCGGCAATATTTCGAGGTCGCAAGCGGTCGTAGATGGACCAGGACGCCGGGCGCTCTCCGTCGCCGAGCGCCGTCGCCCAGGCGCAGGCCATGTCCTCGAGCGCGATAGAAAATTCTCCCCTCGCCTCTTCGGTTGTCAGATCCACGATGTCATCGCAGTCGATCTCATAGGAACACAGCACGCACGGATCGATCCGGTGCGCGAACCCCTGGTTGGCTTCCTTGACCGCTGTCATGATGGTCAGCGCCAAATAGAGCGCCGGCACGCCTTTGGGATTAAATCGCGCCCCTCTGATCGCCGCTCCTTCACCGGAAGTCGGCTTGAATGCCCAACGTGGATCGTGTGCGCGGTAGCAGGTTCCGACAAACCTCAAGCGAAACCACCAACGGCCATGTGATCGAGATAATCACGGACCGCAGCTGCCTTGCCGTCCTTCACCAGCGCTTCAGCAGTGCGTCCGCCAAATGCTGGAAGCGGCTGAGCTCGATACCATGCCATCGCCTGCTCCTTGCCGCCCGCCCAATCCGTCACGCGACTGATGATCTCAAGCATTTCCCGCAGACGCCCTTGTGTCTTAACCGTCGCGCTGCGCTCCGACCGATAAAGGGTCTCGCGAGCAAGACCGGCGGTCTGGGCCAACTGGCCCTTGGACATGCCAAAACCGTCCGCGACCTGCTCGACCGCAATCTTCCCGTTCCGGTCCATATAGGACAAGATGAGAGGTCCATTCTGCTCGGGGATCTTCAGTGCATGAGCCACAGAATTCATCCTACCATATTGAGAGTCATATTTCCTGTGCAAAATATATGGCAGTGCTGGGCAGCTTTCAAGCGCCTCCCCTCCTCAGCCGAGGTCGACGAGCGCTATGTGCAAAAACAGCTTGGCCATGCTTCGGCCGAGATGACCCGCAGGTATCAGCGGCGGCGTGACCGCTTCCGGGTCAACCTCACCAAGGCGTCCGAGCTTTAGGCGCTGGTAGAAGGCCCCTCCCCTGCCGTTGCGGCGGCTCACATGTTGGGCGCAATCAGTTTCAATGACGGAAAGTACGTCCGGTAACGCCTCACATCGCGCGTCAGCAGCGGCAGCTGGGCGACAGCCGCATGGGCACCAATGAAGAAGTCGGGCAGCACACCGGTCCTCGATCCACTGGCTCGCCGATATTGTGTAAAAACCTTGCCCGCCAGAAACAAGGCGGCACGCGGCATGGACGTCATTTCGAGCCCAGCACCGTCGACAAACGCCTCGAGGTGCTCGATGCGTTCATACCGAACAGCAAGCTCAGCATAAACCGCGTCATTGATCAGTAGCGGCCCATCAAGGCTCGCTGCTTCAAGCTGAGAAAGTGACCAGTCCGCCCACTTGGGATCGTCGGTGACAAGATCGAGGAGCACGTTGGTGTCGACAAGCGTCACGATTCACCACGCGTCAGCGCCATGATCGCGTCGGTATCGAGCCCCTTGCCGGCATGGCCACGCAACTTGGCGAAGCGGCTTGCGGGCTGCTTCTTGTCGGCGCGCGCAAGCACCACGCTGCCATCGGCGGCGCGACGGAAATCGACCTTGCTCCCAGGAACAATGCCGAGAAGATCACGAACCGGCTTCGGAATGGTCACCTGTCCCTTGGCTGTGACGGTGGTGGTCATGTTCGCTCCTTGGTAATACCGAATGCCAAACAGGTATTACACAGAAGGTCAATTTTCAACCCCGGCTGGTCGAGTTGATCGGCCCATGCATAGGGCGTCGCCATTAGATCGGTTATGGCCGCCAACGCGCACATATCAGCACCGTCAATCGTTCAGCGCTACAGGGGCGTCCGGGTTGTAGGAAAAGCCCGCTCCCCTACCGTGCTCAGTGTGATGCACCAGCAGCTTTTTTGGTCGTTTCCTTCTCAGACGACAGGGCTCGCAGCACAGCCTCTCTCCATGATGCGAAGCAAGGTGCCCCCAGCGCCACTCGGGTGCCTTTTTCCCTGCTCCCATTTCTTGTAGCCGGATGGGCTGGTCCCGAGCACGGTTGCCATCTGGTCCTGCGTCAGATCGAGCTTCTTGCGCACGGCTTTTGCGTCCACAGCGCCAACCTCCATATCGTGCACCTTGATGCCGGCAACGTCCTTGCCTTGGCGCGTGTCTGTGCGGCTGCGCAAACTGTGGTCGAAGTTGTCCACGTGTAACTGTGCTGCCCTTGAGAGGTTCGCCTGAGACGTTTGCAGCGGCGACCCAGCGGAGATGCTCTGGAAGCCTGCCCCTGCCCTGGTGTACTATTGGCAAGTCACTGCCGATGGGCGTTGCCGGGCCGCTCACCGCTGCTGGGTCCGAGAGACATCCAGCAAGCGCCAGGAGCGAGTTGCACGTGTACAACTGCGGCGAAGCCTCAGGCGCGCTTGGAGGACGGCTTGAGACAAAGTCCATTTCCCAGATCGACCTCAAGGCCCTTGACCTTGTCTCGCACGTAGGCAGCTGGGAGATCCAGGGATTGTTGCAGCCCGAGTGATACTGCGGCTCTCTTTCCGATCCAGCTGGCTGATCCTGTGCTTGATGAAGTTGCACATGGGACAACTGCTCAAGCGAGGCCGTGATGTCGACCGCTTGGCATAGGCTGTCATCAGGACTGGTGCGCAATTGGCTCCAGGCGCTGCGATTTGGCAGAGCAGCTGCACGGGCTCAATCTTGCGCGAGATCCGCCGTCGGTCCCGACCAGGGTGCCGAGGCGCTTAGAGCAATTCCGCCGCGACATCGGTTGCGGTCTAAGCAGACGCCTGCGGCACTGCCGGTAATCGCCAAGAGCGATCGCGGCAAGGCGCACTGATCGGGAACCGGGCGGGAATTGCCCCAGGGCGACTACGACGAGCAGCTCGCCTGCGACTGGGCCGTGAGAGCGCCTATTGAGTTGTACACGGACAACTGCCGACTGCGGTGTAGCTGTCGTCGCATTGCGTCAACAACAGTAAGCCGCATTCCATTCTGCTCAACGGCCGAGCTGCCCTTGCAGCTTTCCGCGATTCACCGGCGACGACAACGTCCCGCGCGGCTAATCGGCGGGCGCAGTTGTCACGGCCGCACAAGTCGAGGTGGCTGGACTGGGCGTTATCCAGATGAGTTGCACACGTACACCTCGGGCTTCGAGCAGGGCAGGGCTCCTCGCACGTCGGTCCCGCAAGTGTGATGGCTCTGTTGACGGCAGAATTCTCGAGCACCACACAATGCGCGAAGTCACATCGTGCTTTGGGTCAAACCCATCGAACGCCATCGCGCGAACTCCGGCTCCATGCCCCTGATGCATTAGTGCCGCCTAGGCGACGGGCCGGCCCTGCCGCAGCGCGCGAATTGTCGGCAACCCTAACAGCCCCACGCCGCGAGCAGAGAAAATGCCGCTCACGCCAATGGCTTCCAGCGCCGACCTTCAAGTCGGGTTGCACATGTACAACCGAACAAGACGCACCGCGCCCAATTCGCACGCCGTCAGCGCCCACTGCGGCGCGCGGCTATGCGCCGGCGCGAGGGTTACCCAAAGTATGCGCGAGAAAGCTCCCCCAGATGTCTTGCCGACATAGTATACTCGCACGTTGATTCTTTGGACTTTCCAAGTCCCCGCAGACTCGCTCAGGGATCAGCTGCGTTAACCTTTTGTTAACCAAAAAGCGTTTGTCGGCCGTCCAGAATCAGTTCATCTTAATCAGCGCATTTACGTTTCTCTTTCGCTAAAATGCGCAGATCAGGAGAGGGTCGTGTTGGACAAGGTCAGCCATGGCAGGCCGGCGGGTGAAAGCCTTCGCGAACTCATCGCCGCGGACGCCACCGAGCTATCGAGGCAGCTGCAGGCGCACCAGGCGAGGACCTTCCCGCCGACCGCGCAAAAGGGCATACGCTTGTTCACGCCCGGCGAGGCTGCTGATTTCATCGGCATTCATGAAGGCTACCTGCGCCAGATCGTCTCCGAAGGCCACGGGCCGCAGCCACAGGCGAACGGAAGGCGCCTGTATTCCGTGGGGGACATCGACCGGCTTCGCCAGGTGCTCGACGAGGCAAACTCAAAGGCGCCGGGAAAATACATACGTCACCGAAGGGGAGGGGAGAAACTCCAGATTCTCTCGGTGATGAATTTCAAGGGAGGCAGCGCCAAGACCACCACCGCGGCTCACCTTGCCCAATTCCTGTCGTTACGCGGTTACCGGGTTCTTGCGATTGACCTTGATCCTCAGGCCAGCCTGTCAGCCATGTTCGGCCATCAGCCTGAACTCGATGTCGGGGCCAACGAGACCATTTACGGCGCGATCCGCTACGATTCGGAATGCAGAAGCATTCTGGAAATCGTCCGCTCGACCTATACACCCAACCTGCATCTGGTCCCCGGCAACCTGGAGCTCATGGAATTTGAGCACGAGACGCCGAAAGTGCTGGCCAACCGCCAGCCGGGCACCATGTTCTTTGCCAGGCTTGGCGAATGTCTGGCCGAAATCGAGGCCGCATACGATGTCGTGGTCATCGATTGCCCGCCGCAACTGGGCTTCCTGACGCTGTCTGCCTTATGCGCGGCCACGGCCGTCATCATCACCGTGCACCCGCAGATGCTCGACGTGATGTCGATGTCCCAGTTCCTGCTCATGACCTCAGACCTGCTAACCGTCGTCGAGAACGCCGGCGGCAACACCGACTATGACTGGATGCGCTACCTGGTCACCCGGTTCGAGCCGAACGACGGCCCGCAAAGCCAGATGGCCGGGTTTATGCGCTCGATCTTCGGCAACCGGGTTCTCGAAAATTCAATGCTCAAGTCGACCGCGATCTCCGATGCGGGACTGACCAAGCAGACCCTTTATGAGGTTGAACGCGGACAATTCACGCGCGGGACTTACGACCGAGCGCTTGAGAGCCTGACGCTTGTCAACGGCGAAATCGAGGAGCTGATCCGCAAAACCTGGGGGCGGAAATAATCATGGCCCGCAAGAACCTTTTCGAACTGTCCGAGGCTGCCGGCGAGCAGGCACCGCCTGACGCCGCCAGGACCTCGCTTGTACGCCCCCTCATGGGCCTTGATCGACCATTGAAGCCGGGCGGGCCGGTGGGCGCCATCTCGCAGTCGCTGGAGAATATAAACTCGCGCGCCCAGCGTGCCGACGAAATCGAGCGCAAATTATCGGAAGGGCAGGCGGTTGTCGAACTCGACCCAAGCCTTATCGATCAGTCTATCGTGGTCGATCGCCTGGGCATCACCGACGAAAGACGAACGGCGCTCGTCGATCAGATACGCGAGCACGGACAACAGGTGCCCATCCTGGTGCGGCCGCATCCAGGCGACAGCGCTCGCTACCAGGTCGCCTACGGACACCGTCGATTGGCTGCGGTTCGGCAACTCGGCCGGATGGTGCGCGCGGTCGTCAGGGAACTGACCGACGAGCAGCTCGTCGTCAGCCAAGGGCAGGAAAACAACAGTCGCAGCGACCTTTCCTACATCGAAAGGTGCTATTTCGCGGCAAAGCTCGAAGCCAGGGGTTTCTCGCGCGACATCATCATGGCCTCGCTTGGGGTCGACAAGGCAGCGCTGTCAAAGATGATTGCGCTGGTCGCGCGCCTGCCGGCGGAGATCATCGAGGCCATCGGCACCGCTGAATCGTTCGGTCGCCAAAGATGGGCCGAGCTCGCCGATCTGCTCGAAGAGCGGGCCAAGCGCGCCAGAGCTCTGAAGGCAATCGAGGATCCCGAATTCGCAGCACTCTCCAGCGACGAGCGCTTCCAGTCAGTTTACGACATGGTCAAGATTCCGGCAAAAAAGCCCGACCGGACGCTATGGACAGCACCCAACGGTTCTCGCCTGGTCAGCATCAGCGACAGCGAATCCAAGACGACCTTCGCCTTCGATAAGCGTATCGAACCGGAATTCGCCAACTTCGTTCGGGAGCGCTTGCAAGCGCTCTATGACGAATTCCGTCAAAAGATAACGGACTAAGGAGCACTAACCCGCAAAAGAAAAAGGCCCCCAGACGTCGCCGTCGTGGAAGCCTCTCTCATGATCTAAGCAGTCTGAGAATCGCAAATCCACGAATCACTGTCAAGAGTCATTGGCGCCGATTTGGCGAGCTGATTTCTTTTGCCTAGCAATAGGTGGAAGAGAAATGGGAACGCATACCGCAACGACGCCCTTTGGGCGGCGGCCGATGACGCTTGCGCTGGTGCAGGCGAACGTGGCGGCACGAGAGATCCCGCAAGGGTCTGCCGTGGAGAAATGGCAGGTCTATCGCTGGCTTTGCGAGGGCAAGTCGATCATCGGAGTGGGAGACCGCGCTTTGGCCGTGCTGAGCGGGCTGTTGTCATTCTATCCGGACGACCAGATAAGTGAGGAAAACGGCCTTATGGTCTTCCCCTCGAACGCCCAGCTGTCAATGCGAGCGCACGGCATGGCAGATTCCACGCTGCGCCGGAATCTGGCCGAACTGGTGACCTGCGGTCTAATCATCCGCCGTGACAGTCCGAACGGCAAAAGGTTCGCTCGCAAGGGGCAGGGGGGGACCGTCATGGAAGCCTTTGGCTTCTCACTGGCGCCGCTGCTGACGCGGGCTGAGGAGTTCCAGCGCGCGGCCGAGCAGGTTCGCGCCGACAGCCGGGCGCTCAAATTGATGCGGGAGCGGATCACGCTCCATCGCCGTGACATCCATAAGCTGGTCGAGGCCGCGATCGACGAGGGCGCACCTGGCGACTGGGGAGCCATCTGGACGCGGTTCAGGGCCATCGTGGAGGCGATTCCGAGGCGGGCAGGGTTGCCTGAGCTGGGAGGGATCGTTGCTGAGCTGACCATGCTCCATGACGAAGTGGATAGCATGCTGGAAAGCTTCATGAATTTCACAATTCCGAGCGGCAATGAGTCCCAAACTGAGCGGCAGCAATCTGATTCAAACACCGACTCTACTTTTGAA
The DNA here is from genome assembly GCF_042295465.1 of Mesorhizobium sp. ISC25. NCBI lineage: Bacteria > Pseudomonadati > Pseudomonadota > Alphaproteobacteria > Hyphomicrobiales > Phyllobacteriaceae > Mesorhizobium > Mesorhizobium sp. ISC25. The sequence continues at coordinate 255,179 of NZ_CP135442.1, forward strand.
TTTGAACCTGCTTTAGAGAAAAGCGGGGCGACGGTCGAACCAAGACGGGCAGCCGACGAGAAGCCGAAAGGCTATCCGATCGGACTTGTGCTGAAAGCCTGCCCCGAGATTGCCGACTATGCAGCCGACGGGATCGCAAACTGGCGCGACTTGATGATCACCGCGGCTCAGGTGCGAGGCTACCTTGGCGTGTCGCCCTCGGCCTATGAAGAGGCTTGCCATGTGATGGGCCAGGAGGTCGCCGCGATCGTGATTGCCTGCATCCTGCAAAGGGCGCAGCATATCAACTCGGCCGGCGGTTATCTGCGGGTACTGACCGAAAAGGCGAGGGCAGGGCAGTTCTCCGTCGGGCCTATGCTGATGGCGGCGCTTAAAGCCAACGGCGCCACCGCGAGGATGACCGGATGAAGTTGCGAGCACATCGCTGGCCCCACGAAGAGCTTGCGCAGGAACCGTGACACAAAATCAGGAAGTGAAGTGGAGCTGTGATGTCCTTCTGGAGCCTTTCTCCTGGAGAGGTCCGAAGACCGTGCGTGTTCAGCCCGATCTTTTCGAGCCGGAGATCCGGAACGCGTGGCGCGACAAGGTGTTTGCGGCAATGGCGCTTTGTCCGCAGCATCGATTTTGGCTGAGGACCGCCTATCCGCAGCTTTACGGTCAGTACATTGAACAGATCGCCCATGATCGTCTCGAATGGCTTGCCTGGCGGGTGTCGGCAAGCCAGGTGCTGCGGGAGCTTGGCCGGGAGGAGGAGGCGACTGGCGATGGCCCGGCGTGGCCGCTGGCCAATGTCGATGTCGAATGAGCGGCGCAGTCCGCAACGGGCCGAGGGCCTCGTTTTCGCTTGTATTCGAACTGCACCAGTCGGGCCGATAGCCAAGAGCGTGGTGAGCGGTACTGCGTGGATCCGACCAGATCCCATTCCAACTGCCAATCCGTCTCGACGCTTTCGGCCGCGTCGGACGTTTGGCCTGGCTTATGGAAGTTCGATCTCGCCGTCCACCACGTGGTTGAGGCCGGTGCCTTCCGCCGTCAGCGTCATGCGGACGTTCAACTTCTTCTTCTCGCCGCCGATTTGCCCTTCGCGCACCGTCTCCTCGATCTTGCGCTGGGAGGTGACGCCGACTTCCTTTAGGAACTTGCGGATCGACATGTTGAAGGCGTCTTCGCTCATGGCGGAACTCCTCTGTGTCCGGAAGAGATTGTAAGGGAAGGCAAGGGATCAAGGAAGCAGGACGGTGACGCTCGGTCCCATAGAAACAGATCCCGAGCCGAAGGAGGCGTCGGGTCCTTGGACTTGATCGGCCTTTGGATGGTGGAAGAGTGGGCGCTTTACTGCCAAGGCGCTACCGTGAATCGGTGTCGTAATAGTGCACAAAGGCCGTCTTTGTTCGGGCAGTAGTTTTTTCGCGGGCCTGTCGATACTTGTGGAAAGCCCGGAAAGTCCGTATATTCCGGAAGAAAGGAGCTCTGCCGATGACCACTACCGTCACCGCCGCCGCCGTCTCGAAAAACTTCGGCGCCTATCAGGATGCCGCGGTTCGCGACCCGGTCATCATCACCAAGAACGGCCGGCCGCGCACCGTGCTGCTGGCTTACGAGGATTTCATCCGGCTCTCCAAGCGGGACCGACGGGTCGAGCTGACGACAGAGCTCAGTGCGGACGAAATCGCCGCGGTCGAAGCCGCCGAAATGGAGCCGGGTCTTGACCATCTCAACGACGAACTTCTTCCGGCAAAAGGTCTGACGGCAAAAAATGCTGCCGGCTGAAATCAAGGTCGGCCACGTTTTTCGTTATTCATATCTCTGGTATTGGCAACATCGCGAAGGCCGCGAGGAAGGCGACAAGGACCGGCCCTGCCTGGTGCTAGCGCTGGTCGCCATGCAGGAGGACGGCTCACCGGTTGTCCGAGTCCTGCCGATCACGCACACACCGCCCTCCGATCCCGCCAATGCCATCGAAATCCCGGCTGCGGTCAAGTTGCGCCTGCGGCTCGACGGCGAGCGGTCGTGGATCGTTTTGACGGAAAGCAACCGGTTCGCCTGGCCGGGCCCCGATATCCGGCCGCTGGACACGGAGAGCGGCTATTACGGGCCGTTGCCGCCAGCGCTGTTTGCAGCGGTCAAGCGACGGTTTATCGCCATTGCGACAAGCCAAGCGCACAGGAGCACGCCACGCTCCGCGTAAGCGCCGATCAGTGCCGATCAGCGCACGATCGGTGAAGAAGCCTTGGACTTGCGCCGACAGTTGAGGCGCCGCGATAGAGAGCATCCTCGTCGTGCGCGACCCACACCACTGGCCGATAGAATGGGGTCTTGCAATTTTCGCTTCTGCTGCGTTTAACTCCCAGTCTCGAAATCAACCGGACTGGCTTAGCGGCCAAGTCCACGTCGCAGTTGTCACAGAGGAATGCACAGATATGGCGACCGGAACCGTGAAGTGGTTCAACAGCACCAAGGGATTTGGATTTATCCAGCCCGATAATGGCGGTCAGGATGTTTTCGTCCACATTTCCGCTGTCGAACGCGCGGGCCTCTCGACGCTGAATGACGGCCAGAAGATCAACTATGAGATCGAACAGGACCGCCGCACAGGCAAGTCCTCTGCCGGCAACCTCAGCAAAGCTGGCTGAATTTTCGCCTGCGTCCCGGCAAGAGCGATGAACGCGAGGTAAGGCGGGGATTGGTTCCCGCCTTTTCTTATTCTGCGCAGATCATACCGATAAGCAGCTGCGCGCTCCAAAATGACCCTCGAGAGATAAAGTTAGGCTGCGACCTTCTTGCGGGTCCGCTTCGCCGGCGCCGGCGTTTCCGCCTCTTTCGGTTTGCGGCCGAGACCCATGGTCTTGGCCAACGCAGAGCGCGCAGCAGCGTAATTCGGCGCGACCATCGGATAATCCGCCGCCAGGCCCCATTTGGCGCGATATTCGTCCGGGGTCAGCCCGTAGCGGGTTGAAAGATGGCGCTTTAGCGATTTGAATTTCTTGCCGTCCTCAAGGCAGATGATGTAGTCCGCCGTCACCGACTTCCTGATCGGGACGGCAGGCTTGAGAGCCTCCGGCTCTGCTGCGGAGACGCCTCCGGCGGTGCTTTTCAAAGCCGAGTGCACTTGGCCGATCAGGGCGGGGAGATCGCCCACCGGGACTGGATTATTCGAGACATAGGCTGAGACGACATCGGCGGTAAGCTCGATGAGGCTGTCGAGATTGTGATCGGCTTCTTCTGTCATGAAAACTCTCCGGGTGGCTTGAAAGACAGCGGGCGAAGTCCTGCTACATATTGATGGCGGTCGCTGAAAGCAATAAATGTCTGGGCAGCATAAGTATCGGCATAAGCTAACGCTGATACGCGTCGGCCCCGGTGCTCGTTCGGCTGCTGTGCGCCGGAACCGATGTGCAGCCGTCCATCTTGAGCCTTTGTAATTCCGAAAACAACGTGAGGAAATTACGCGCACCATCAAACACGGCCAGGTGAATGGAACCTGGGCATCCGTCGTTCGCCAGTGACGTGGGGCCAACGAGGCCGGTCTATTCCCTGGCGTTTTCTCCGGATGACTGTTTGTCTTTGTTGCGATCTGATCGGGCTTCCGCCGGAGCTTGGTCCGAGAATGAACTCAAACACGGGTTGCGGCTGACCGAGCGCTGTCGGCTGCAGGGCTGCCGGGGTCCTTGCCGTGGCTTCGGCGTGTTCGGCGAGCGCTGCGGGTGACATGCCGAGCGCACGCTCGAAGCTATGATCGGCCGTGTTCATCAGCCGACGAAGGAGCGCCGCGGCGCGTCCGGCATGACGCATCGCCGCCGCCTGCTTGCCCTCGCGGATCTTCACGCCGGCCGCCGATAACAGGATCAATCCCTTGAAGAGCGTCCGAAGCGGAGAGCCTCGGTCTGCAACTTGCCACAGACCTTCCCAGGCCTCGTGGGCTTCCCAGTAATAGCCATGGTTGAAGAGGTCGAGACCCCAGAGGAATGTGTCTGAATCAAGCGAGATCTCAGCCGACAGCATGGCGTCGCTATTGTAGCTGTGTCCCGCGGGATCGCGCACCGGATGCGGTTGCCTGCCCGGCAGATACGCATAGGATGGAAAGCTCTTTTCCGGCAGCCAACGCCGGCGCAACATCGAACCAATAACCATCAAAGCCGTATAGCACACCCGTGACACCCTGAACGGATGATCACTCCGGAGCGCCTGTCGGCAGAAAAATGAGGTTTTGGGCAACCTTGCGGTGCGACGATGAAGCTGCGAGCGCGAAATTTTGGGGGCCTTGATCCGGTGGACCAGCAGGATGAATTTGAAATATTTTTCAAGGGCCTGTTGTGCCTGCCACAAGAATTGGGACCGTAGACGAGCGCGACTGCAGAAGCGCGCGCTGATGTAATCGTGGTCAGCGATCGGTACGCGAATCTATCGAGTTCCTCTAGAACGAATGGCTTCGTTGGGCGGCGGGCATTAGCAAAGCGTCTCGCACGCCATGCCGTGGCCGTCCCGAGGTGGTGCACGGAACTAATAGGGCATTGCTCTCCGGTTTTAGGTCCGACCGGTTCTAAACTGCATTCGGTGGCGAATTTCGAAATGTCGGCGAACCATGGCCCACGAAGGTTTCCGTGAAGGTCCACCATCAGATCACGTCGATACCCGCCTGAACCGGATATCGCCTCGTGCCCGGTTTCCCTCGAACTGAATTGTCGTCAGATATTCTCCGGCGTGACTATTTCGAAAGGTATTGACCGCTGAAGGGTGGCGAGAGGGGCTTGCGGTCCAATGACGTCTATCATTGTCTGCACGAGTAGTGCCGAGGTCGCTTCGAGGGGATGACAAAGAGCTGCTGTGATCAGGCCCTCAGACAAGCCTTTTCGCGTCTCGGGGCCAATGTCACGGCAAACCACCTTTATCCCGGACCGCCTCTCGGAAGGAACCTCCCGAAGCGCACGAAGCACGCCGGTTATCCCGCCACCGACGATCAGAATTCCCACGAGATCATCAGTCGCCTTCAAAAGCTCGGAGACCATAAGGTAAGCCTCGCTCGATTCTTCGTGCGTGGGGCGGCTTTCCTCTACGGTCAGCCGTGGAGCGTGCTCGCGCAAATAAGAACGGAAGCTGGCGTCTGAGACGTCCTGGCATTGGTAGCGATGGTTGCCTATGAAAACCGCAATGCGCCCGGGACCATAAGTCGTTTGCGCAATCAGGAACGCCGCGGTGCGCCCCAGCTTCCAGTTGTCGGTGCCCACATACGCCGCCCGTTCCGGTGCTGATTGATCCGTAATGTAAGAAACCACCGGCTTCCCCATCTCTTTCAAGGAACGGATGGCCTGGCCAATGATCGGGTGATCGGCAGCGATCACCGTGACGGCGTCGCATGTGTCGCCGAGCGCGATCAGTCGACTGGAGATGGTTTCTGGCGTCAGCAGATCCACAAAGTCGACGACGGGCTCGATCACTTCGTCCCGTCGCTCGCGGCAAGCGGCAACGATCTTCTTTCCGAACAACTGATAGAGGTCGCGGGTCGACTGCTGGAGCAGGAAACCCAATCGGTAATGTGGCGATATTTTACGAGCCCGGTCGTCAATCGCGCCGATGCCGTAGAATCCTATTTCTTCCGCCGCGCTTTGGACGCGTTGCACGGTTTTGGGGCGCACGGAAACGGTGCCATTCAAAATCCGGTTGATAGTCGCCACCGATACCCCTGCCGCAGTAGCGAGATCGTGGATTGTCGGGCGCTTCATGAATCCTCATTCCTCAGCTGTATCATCATGATTGAAACTAAATGATACAAATGCAATTTTGATATTATTTATGCCTTCTCTGAATATCAAGCCTCCGATATGAATTGCGCCGAGTGAGGGCTCGATCAGTTGAGCCCTAGGACGGGGTCCGAACCCCACAGACTCCAGATTGATCCGGGCGGGGAGGCGCTGTTACGATGGATGACCTTCAGTATGGAACACGTGACAAGCGCGGCAATTGGGCCCCGCACCGCCGCGCCGAGCCGGCGCCGATCTGGCACCGTCCGTTCAATGCAAAGAAGGTAGTCGCTTGGATTCCTGATTTCTTCTGGCCATGGAACACATTCCATCTCGCCACGTCGCTCATTTGGGTAAATCTGCTCATTCCGAGCTGGCAGAGCCTCGCGAGCTTCTCGCTGCTCAACTACCTTTGGTTATACGGCCTCAACGCCGCCGGAATTTTTCTTTTCTACGGCTTCTTCGAGCTGCGCTACTACGTTCAGCGCAAGCAACAGAACCGCTTCAAGTACAATCCAAAATTCCCGTCAGACGCGCCGTCTGACATATTCTGGTTCCAAAACCAGAACATCGACAATTTCACCCGCTCGTTTTTCGTCACTATACCGCTGTGGACCGTGGTGGAGATCGTGATGCTGTGGGTCTACGCAAACAGCTGGGCGGTCTGGCTCCCGTGGACGACAAACTGGATCTACCTGTCGTTCCTGGTGCTTATCGCGCCGGCCGTGCATGAGGTCTATTTCTTCTTCCTGCACCGGGCGATCCATTGGCCGCCGCTCTACAAATGGGTGCATTCGGTCCATCACAACTCGATCAATCCGAGTCCCTGGTCGTCGCTGTCGATGCACCCGGTCGAAGGCTTCCTCTATCATGCCGAAGCCTGGCTACACCTCTTGATCCCGTCCAATCCAGTTTGCGCCTACTTCACGCTGCACGGCGCGGGATTCGGCGCGGTGAACGGCCATCTCGGTTTCGAGATCTTCGAAATCACCGACAAGGTCAACCTCGATAGCCATTCCTACGTGCACTACCTGCACCACAAATATTTCGAGGTGAACTACGGCGGCGATGGGCTAGTGCCCCTCGATAAGCTGTTCGGCACTTGGCACGACGGCAGCAAGGAAGCCGACGAAATCATGAAGGCCCGCTTCCGCAAGAAAAAGGAAAAGGTACGGAGCCGGCAGGAAGGCCGCGGCGATCCGGCGTCTGGAATGCCAGCCGAATGACGAACCAAATGCTGTTTCGACTTTGCCCGTGAGGAGCGGGCCGGGGACAGCAGGACTTTTTGTTCAAAAGCCCCGCGGGGTAAATCTGGGAGGAAGACCATGAAGCTTTTCAAGACGCTTGTGTCGGCAGCGGTGCTGGTCGGGTTCAGCACCGGCGCGACGCTCGCCGCCAACATCTTCGTCGTCGGCGGCAAGCCGGACGATCCGTTCTGGTCGATCGTCAAGCGTGGCGCCGAAGACGCCGGCAAGGTAGCGGAGGCTCAGGGCGGCAAGGTCACCTGGCTCGGACCTCAGAATTATGACAATCTGGGCGTCGACGCCGCCGAACTGATCCGCCAGGCCATCGACCAGAAGGCGGACGCCATCGTCGGTCCGGACTGGGTGCCGGAAGCGATGGATCCTGCGTTCAAGGCAGTGAGGGACGCCGGCATTCCACTGATCATTTACAATGCCGGCGGACTGAAAGCGGCCGATCGCCTCGGCGCCATGAACTATGTCGGTTCGGACGACTACAAGGGTGGCGTTGCGGCGGGCGAGTACCTTGCCAAGGCCGGAAACAAAAAGGGCGTGTGCATCAACACGCTGCCAGGCGCCGCCAATATCGAGGCCTTCTGCGGTGGCTTCAAGGAAGGCATGACAAATGGCGGCGGCCAAGCCGATGTCCTGCCATTGCCCGCAACTTCCTTCGGATCGGCCACAGCCGTCGCGCAGGCAGTGAAAGCCTATCTGCTGCAGCATCAGGACGTGAACGCCGTCTTTACGATCGGCAACGTCGACGCCAACTCCGCGATGAATGGTCTAACCCAGGCCGGCAAGGTCGGAAAAGTGCACCTGTGCGGCATGAACTTTGACGAGACCATCCTGAACAACATCAAGGGTGGTCAGCAGGACTGCGCGATCGACCAGCAAGGCTACCTGCAGGGATACCTGGCCGTCGCGATCCTCAATGGCCACGTCAACTACGGCTTGTCGGTGCCCACCCGCGAGATCCTTACCGGACCAGGCATCATCGATAAGACAAACGTCGACGCCACCATTGCTGGCGTGAAAGCAGGGACGCGATAGTTCCTCCCGCCTGGGCCGCCCTGCCTTGACGTCGGGCGGCCCTTTTTACCTCTCTCTGCGGCGGGCCGCATCATGGCCGGCCGCATGCTCGCGGATTACCCTGATGGCACATCCCGTGACGTTCACATCAACCCCAGCGGCGCCGAACCCCACGCGGTCCGGACTGGCCCTCGGCCGGCTGGCGCGTCGACCAGAGTCGGGCTCGTTCCTCGGCCTGGTCGCGGTTCTGCTTTTCTTTGGCCTGTTCGGCGGGAGCGGCTTCATGTCGGCAGCCGGGGCGGCCAGCTGGTTGAACATCGCGTCTGAGATCGGGATCATCGCCATGCCGATAGGATTGCTGATGATCGCCGGGGAACTCGACATCTCGGTCGGTGCCGTGATCCCCGCGGCGTCTCTGACCGCTGCAATCGTCTCCGGGCATTATGGGCTACCAGATTGGCTCGGCATAGTGGCAGCCCTTGGCCTTGGCCTCACTGTCGGCTTCCTCAACGGGCTGCTGGTGACGAGAACGACCATCCCGTCGCTCATCATCACCATTGGCACCATGTTCCTCACGATGGGTCTGACGCTGGGTCTCACCGTCAAGATCGCCGGCAGCACCGGCGTATCGCTGGTGCCGGACCCGCTCACCAAGGCAATCTTCGGCGACTATCTCGGCGGCATGTTTCAGGTCACGATCCTGTGGTGGGTTGTGTTCGTGATCGGCTTGTTCTGGCTGTTGCACATCTCGCCCATTGGCAACTGGATTTATGCTTTGGGCGGCGACAAGGAAAGCGCGCGCAACATCGGCATCCCAACAAAGCGCCTGACCATTGGCCTGTTCATGCTGTCCGGCTTCAGCGCTGCTTTCGTCGGGGTCAGCGAGGTGATGGTCTACCAGAGCGCGCAGGTTCTGGCCGGCCAGTCCTTCATCTTCAATTCCATCATGTGCGTGGTCATCGGCGGCGTTTTGCTCACGGGCGGCTTCGGCTCGATCGTCGGCATCGTGTTTGGCACGATTACCTTCTCGATTGTGAACCAGGGGATCTACTTCACGACCATGGATCCCAACATAGGGAGCATCATAATCGGCGCGCTTCTTTTGATCGCGGTGCTGACCAACGACACCTTCCGGCAATTGGCACTCAGCTATTCGTCGAAGAAGGAAAAACAGCCATGATGGACGCGATCAAATCCGTGCTGCGTCGTCCAGAAGCCGGCTCGATTCTCAGCCTTATCGGCGTGGTGTTATTCTTCGTTCTGTTTGGCGGCGCCAACCTGGCTACGCTCGTTGGCGCAGCGAGTTGGGTCAATTTCGCGGCCAATCTCGGGATTGTGGCCATTCCCGTCGGCCTGCTGATGATCGCAGGCGAACTCGACATCTCCATCGGCGCCATGATCCCAGTTGGTTCGATGACAACCGCCATCCTCACCGGTTACTACGAACTGCCCATGGCGGTGGGGATAGCTGGGGCGCTGGCAATCGGCGTGGCGGTCGGTCTCGTCAACGGTCTGCTGACGGTCCGCACCTCCGTGCCCTCGCTCATCATTACCCTGGCGACGCTGGTTGCCATGCAGGGCGTGGTGCTCAGTGCTTCCGTGCTTTTGACCGGCAATGCCAGCGTTGCCCTGACCGCGCCGGACTGGGCCAAATTCCTCTTCGGCCAGCTGATAGGCGGCAGTCACCAGGTCGTCATAGTCTGGTGGGTTGCATTCGCAGTCGTCGCAGGCTTCGTTCTGCACAAGACCCGTTACGGCAACTGGCTGTTTGCAATGGGCGGCGACCGTGTCAGCGCCCGCAATGCCGGAATTCCGACAGACCGCATGACTATTTCGCTGTTTGTGTTGTCCGCGGTCAGCGCCACCTTTGTTGGCATCTGCCAGGCCATTCTGTTCAATTCCGCGCAAGTCTCCGGCGGCATGAACTTCATCTTCAACGCCATCGTTTCGGTGGTGGTGGGTGGGGTACTGCTGACCGGCGGTTTCGGCTCGGTCGTCGGGATCTTCGTCGGCACCATCACCTTCGCCATCGTCAGCCAAGGCATCTACTTCACCCAGATCGACCGAAACTGGTCGAACCTGATCATCGGTGTGATGCTTCTGGTGGCCGTGATGATGAACCAGTCCTTCCGCGACTTGGCTGTCTACTTCCGGCCGCGCAACAAGCGAAGCGTGCCGAGGGAGCCAGCAAACCCATGAGAAACAGCCACCGCAGCCGGCCCCTGGACGCGCATCGACCAACGAGCGTCGAATTCGATGGCCGATCTACCGCGTCAGCCAAGCCGATCAGAGATGGAGATGAGCCCGTCATGAACGACAAACCTGCCATTCTCGAACTGAGAAACGTCAACAAGTCCTTCGGACCAATCGACGTCCTGCACGATATTTCGCTAAAAGTGCGCGCCGGCGAAGTTCTTTGCCTGCTCGGTGACAACGGTGCCGGCAAGTCGACCCTCATCAAGACGCTGGCTGGTGTCCACAAACCCAGCAGCGGCCAGATACTGATGGATGGCCAGCCGGTGACTTTCGCCGGGCCGAGAGAGGCCCAGGGAAAGGGTATCGCCACGGTGCATCAGTTCGGCGGCACCTTCCCGCTGATGAGCATCGGCCGGTCCTTCTTCGTCGGCGTAGAGCCGACCCGAGGCTGGGGACCGTTCAAGATCTACGACCGCAAGCGCGCCAACGAGATCGCGGTGAAAGCGGTACGCGATTTCGGAATCACCCGCATCGATGACGGCGATCGTTTGGTCGGGGGCCTGTCCGGCGGCGAGCGACAGTCGCTTGCCATTGCCCGCGCTGTATATTTTGGCGCGCGGTTGCTGATCCTGGATGAGCCGACCGCGGCGCTCGGCGTCAAGCAGGCCTCGCACGTGCTGCGCATCGTGAACGAGGCGAAGAGGCGCGGCCTGGCGGTGGTCTTCATCACCCATCAGGTCATGCACGCCATGGCCGTCGGTGACCACTTCGCCGTGCTGATCCGCGGTGCCATCGCCGCCGATTTCCGCAAGGGCGAAAAATCACGCGAGGAGATCACAGATTTGATGGCTGGCGGCGAGACCATGGCCGACCTCGAAGCCCAGGTCGAGGGTTACATGGAAACGCATGAGGGGCATGCGCCATCCCTTAAGGTGCTGGAGAGCCCAGCCGCTCCATAGGCTTTCTTGGGATGCTGTTTAAGGCGCGGCTTCTCCCTCCCAAACTTGAACAAGCAAAAAAGCAGGACAGAAATGAAAATCCGCATTGCAGTGATCGGCGCCGGCTTGATGGGCGCAGATCATGCCAAGATAGTCGCCGAGGAACTGCCCGGCGCAACCCTTCAATTGGTCTGCGACATGGATGAGCAACGCGCTCGTCGCGTCGCGGACGCGTGTGGGGCGTTCGACATCGCTACCGACCCCGATCGCGTCATCTCCCGGCAAGACGTGGACGCCGTGATCATTGCCAGCCCCGACTTCACGCATGCGCCGCTTTCGACGGCCTGCATTTCCGCCGGCAAGCGGGTTCTATGCGAAAAGCCCCTTTCGCAAGCATGCGCCGACTGCATTGCAGTGATGGAGGCCGAGCAGAAGGCGGGGGCGAAATTCGTCCAGCTCGGCTTCATGCGGCGCTACGATCGCTCCTACCAGGAGATGAAGCGCGCGCTTGACGAGGGCCATCTTGGCCGGGCGCTGATGATGCACAATTTCCACCGCAATGTTGAAACACCCGCGGCCGATTTCACCGGCGCGATGGCCATCACCAATTCCGCACCGCACGAATTCGACGTCGTGCGTTATGTGCTCGGCACCGAATATGCCTCGATCACCGCATTCCAGCCGCGCCGCTCGGACGCCCGTGTCGCACCTGTCGTGATGGTGCTGGAGACAGTCGACGGACAGCTTGTCAACATCGAGATCAACAACAACGCCAGCTACGGCTATGACGTCCGCGCCGAACTGGTCGGCGAGCGAGGCAGCGTGGCGACCAACAACGTCGCCTTCACCCGCACGGAAACCGCGCTCACCCAAAGCACAAATTACGATGTCGACTGGCGGACCCGCTATTACGATGCCTACCGTCGCCAGAACCGCGACTTCCTTCGCTTCGTCCTGACCGGCGACTTCCCGGCGACCGCCTCGGATTGCTGGGACGGCTATTGCGCCGCCGTCGTTGCCGAGGCTGGCGTGGTCGCGTTGAAGGAAGCGCGTCGAACACCCGTCCAGATGATTGCCAAGCCGGAGTTTTACGCGTGAAGCTGGGTTTCGTTTCAGACAGTCTCGGCGCTCTGCCGTTCGATGCGATGTTGGATCATGCCCAGCGCATGGGAGTATCCGGCATCGAGGTGAACACCTGTGGCTGGTCGACCGCCCCCCATTTTCGGCTTTCGTCGATGCTGGGGGACAAGGAAGCCCAGAAGCGCTTTATCGGAGCGTTCGAGGAACGCGGGCTGGAAATCATCAGCCTGAACGCAAACGGCAATCCGCTGCATCCAACCGATCACACACAAGGCGAGGGATTGAAGGACACGATCCGCGTCGCCGGCGAAATGGGTGTTCGCACCGTCTGCACCATGAGCGGTCTGCCGGCCGGGAGTGCCAGCGACAGCATGCCGAACTGGGTTGTCTCATCCTGGCCACCGGAAACCCAGACGATCCTCAGATATCAATGGGAAGAAAAGCTGATCCCCTTCTGGACCGAGATCGCGGCGCTGGCGAAGCAAAACGGCGTCGACCGTATCGCACTCGAGCTCCATGGCAATCAGTGCGTTTACAACGTGCCCTCGTTGCTAAAACTGCGGGAAGCGGTGGGACCGGTCGTGGGTGCCAATCTGGATCCCTCGCACCTGTTCTGGATGGGTGCTGACCCCTTGGCCGCAGCTGAAGCCCTAGGCAAGGCGGTTTACCATGTTCATGCCAAGGATACGATGCTCAACCGACCCGTTCAGGCAACGACCTCGCTGCTTGAGAACGGCAGCCTGATGGACATTCCGGCCCGCGCCTGGAGCTATATCACGCTTGGCTTTGGCCATGGCGAGCAGTGGTGGCGGCAGTTCTGCTATCGGCTGAAGATGGCCGGCTATGACGGCTGGCTCTCCATCGAGCACGAGGACGTGCTGCTGAATTCGCTGGAGGGGCTCGAGAAGTCCGTCGCTCTGCTCCAGGGGGTGATGCCGTCGGCTCGTGCAGACTTCAAACCACAAGATATCTGAAGAGGTACTCAATGCCCTGGGTCGACGCTTGCGCTGCTGACGAAATCGACGCTGAGGAAGCCAAGCGCTTCGAGAATGGCGGCCGCACCTTCGCGATCTTCCGCAACGACGCGGATGAATACTACTGCACGGACGGGCTCTGCACGCACGAGAAGATCCACCTCGCCGACGGTCTCGTCATGGGGAATACGGTGGAGTGTCCCAAACACGCTTCCGTTTTCGACTTCACGACTGGCGAAGTAGAAACACCACCCGCCTGCGAGAACCTCAAGACTTACAAGACCAGGGTCGAGAACGGCCGCGTCTTGGTCGAGCTTTGAGCCGTCATGGGCCAACCTTTCCAACTCGCCGCATGCGCCGAGATGCTTTGGCGTGATCGGCCTATGGCCTGGCGCGTCGCGCGTCTGCATGAGATGGGTTTTGGCGTCGGCTTGTGGAATTGGCCGGACCATGACCTCGAGGCGCTCGTGAAGACGGGCGCGACTTTCACGATCATGAACGGCTATCTCGAGGGAAGGCTCGCCGATGACGAGGGGGCGGACATTCTCTTGAAATCGGCCCTTGAGACCGCCAGAGTCGGAAAGCGCCTCGGCGTTGCCCGATTGAACCTGCACGGCACCGGGCTCGGCGAGGGCGGGATTCCCATCGTCAAGACCGACGTCGAGACCGGCCCGATGTGGCTGAAGGCGCGCGACACGTTGAACCGCATCTGTGACATGGCAGAGGCCGAAGAGGTCGTCTTCACGCTCGAAAACCTGAACCTGCTTGATCACCCCGGCTGCGCGTTTGGTTCGACGGCAGCGGTGCTGGCATTGGTGTCGTCGATCGACAGGCCGCAATTGCGCATCAATCTCGACCTCTATCACACCCAAATCGGCGAGGGTGATATCGTGCGCTGGTGTCAGAAGTGCCTGCCGTTCATCGGCGAAGTCCAGGTCGCCGACAATCCGGGCCGTTGTGAACCTGGAACCGGAGAGATGAACTGGCCCTACATCGCGAGAGCCCTGTTCGAGATGGGATACCGCGGGCCGGTGGGTCTGGAAGCCTTTGCCCGAAACGATCCGGAAGCGGCGCTGGACGCTTTTCGGCGAGCTTTCACGGTGTGAGCCATGCTGGGCGCGGGCCGGCGATACTCCGATCCGACACCTTCGCCAATTCCTTTGAAGATCATCTGAACCGCAGCGGAGGCTGACCATGGGCATGTATCACAACCGTCCTCATGTCGAGGACATCCGAAAGATGAAGAGGAATGGACAGAAAATCTCCATGCTCTTCGTCAGAACGCCCGATGAGGCAGCAGCCGCGGCCGCGGCAGGCATCCACATGCTGTCCATCGAAGGTCGATATTTCGACCAGGAGATGCGAGAGGCAGCCGGCAACTGTTTCGTCCAGGTCGGTTTGCCTTATGGCGGCTGGGGGAGCTTTGCCGGTCGGCCGCTCGCGACGGCAGAGGACTATCTGCGCGCGGCCTTCCACTTCGCCGCCATCGGCGGCGACGCCTTCTACTGTGCCGCGTCCTACGACATCCAGAAGGCGCTTTGCGACAACCACCTCCCTGTGGTCGGCCATATCGGTTTGATCCCTTCATACATCACCTGGACGGGCTGGCGGGCAGTCGGCAAGACCGCGGATGAAGCACTCCGACTGTGGCGACACACACAGAGACTCGAGGAGATCGGTGTCTTCGGGGCGGAACTGGAAGTCGTGCCCGACCGTGTCGCAAAATTTCTGGCGGAAAACTCATCGCTCGTCATGCTCGGCATGGGCGCCGGCAAGTATGCGGATGCGCAGTACCTCTTCACTGAAGATGTCTGCGGCTACGGCAGGAACCACAAGCCGCGACACGGAAAAGTCTACCGAAACCTCGGCCCAGAGTTGCAGAAGATCCAGGACGAACGCATCGCTGCCTTCAAGGAATACAAGGGAGAGGTCGATTCCGGCAGGTATCCCGGTTACGAGCATACAGTCCCGATTGGCGATGCCGAGTTCGAGACCTTCATGCAAGCGGCCAAACGGTGACACCATGCGAATGGAGCTATCCGATCCCTTACGGGCGAGCGGTCGACAGGCCCGAAATGCGCCGGCGCCAACGCTCGCAGAACTGAAAATACGGGTTGCAAAGAGGGAACTCATCCTCCCGGCGAAGCTGGAAACTGTCGCGCGCCTGATGTTTGCGGAACCGGATTACGTTGCCTTCGAGAATGCCGCCTCAATCGCACGCCGATGCGGGGTATCCCCGACAACCTTGTCCCGCCTTGCCCCGCGCCTCGGCTTCCGGTCCTTCAAGGAAATGCAAAATTGCTTCCGAGTGCACATCTTAAACCAGCCGCGAAATGAGCTGATAGCCGCGGGCCGCTGAGCGACGAGGAACATCGTTTTGATGGTATCGGGACGATATTTCTGAGGGGAGCGCCGCCGACTCAACGATCACGAAGCGGTGACGGCTGTAACGAAGGCCCGGCAGGTTGCGAAGACCGGACGTAGGCGCCGGGCGACGCATTTGCGGCGCGTTCCAGCCGAAGTCTGGGCGCGATCCGCCAAACTCTCAAGGAATCCACGATCATGATGAATAGGCGCACTTTCTCCGCCACGCTGGCCGCTGGAGCGGCAGCGGGCATACTGGCCAGCTCCCAGACGACGCGAGCGCAGACGGCCCCCAAGGTTCGCAATGTTGTTCTGGTCCACGGCGCCTATGCGGATGGTTCGTGCTGGTCGGAGGTGGTTGGCCGGCTGCAGCAGGCCGGCTTCAATGCAACCGTCGTCCAGCACCCGCTGACGACGCTGGAGGCGGGTGTTGAGGCAACGCGCCGTGCGATCGCGCTTCAGGACGGGCCGACGGTCCTTGTCGGACACTCCTTTGCCGGCATGATCGTCAGCGAGGCAGGGATCGATCCAAAGGTTTCCTCGCTCGTCTACGTCGCTGCGCGCGCTCCGGATGCGGGCGAAGACTACACGGCGCTCGCTAAGAATTTTGCGGCGCCGCCTGCCTCGGCCGGCCTTGTCTGGTCCGAAGGCTACGGCAAGCTCAGCGAGGAGGCTTTCCTGCGGGATTTCGCCGGCGGTGTTCCTCGCGAGAAGGCGCATATCCTCTATGCCGTCCAGGGGCCGATCTCGGATAAGCTTTTCATTGGAAAGATAACGCAGGCGGCCTGGCGCTCGAAGCCAAGCTGGTATGCGGTCTCGACCGAAGATCGCACGATCAATCCCGATCTCGAGCGCTTCATGGCCAAGCGCATGAACGCAAAGACCATCGAGGTGAAGGCAAGCCATTTGTCGTTGATTTCTCACCCGCACGAGATCGCCGGGCTCATCTCGCAAGCGGCCGGATCGCTCAGCTAGCGAGATTGGCGGCATCTGGGGCGGCATGGAAATCAGCCGCCTCAGGGCTTCGGCGATCTGCGAGTCGACATCCGCGAAGCGTCCGGTATGGGGGCTAAAATGCTTGTTGTACGGTTCTAGAATTGGGAATCGCCCTGGGCTTCCTAGAAGCTTTTCCGAGCTACCCTCGTATCCATGCTCACTGAAGACGTCGGACCGCTTCCGTGAATTAGGCTGCCGAGCAGCAACGCGCCCGATGTTGGTCATTCCAACGATCGGTCCGTCCCCAAAAGCGGACATAACTTGCGCCGGAGCTCCTATTCCGGCAGGCCTGCCATCCGAAAGGCGTCGGTGACGTTGTCGACGATCTCGGGCGCAAGTCCAACTGCAGTGGACCAACTGCCGATGGTGAAGTGTGGGTCGAGTGCCATGAGCCGCGTGGCCGACGCTTTTGCCTCCTCGATCCGTCCGAGCCGGGCAAGGGGAGCGGCCAGCCATCCGTGCAGGATGCTGAATCCGGGGTTCAGCTCCACCGCCCGCCGGCCGGCCGCGATCGCATGTTCATGCCGGCCGTTGAGAAAATTGCCGAAACCAATCATGCCTTGCGGCACGCAGTTCATGACGTCCAGGGGGTTCAATCGTAACGCCTGCTCGCCCCAGTCGATGGCGCGTGTCGCATCGCCGCCATAGGCCACCGGCACGCAGCCGAAGGCATAGACGAAGGCACACGAGGCGCTAAGCGAGAGCGCCTGCGAAAACGCCTCGTCGGCGAGCTTGCGGTCATGCTCGACGAGGCCAATGGTGAAGCCGGCCAAGGCCAAAGCCATGGCATCGCCCGAGCCATGCTCGATGGCCGCATGGGCGTGGCGGGATGCCTTCTCGCGGTGCTCGGCCAGCATGCCGCCGCGGATGAAAATGGTCTGATGCGCCCAGGAGGCAAAGCCGTGGACGAGCGAATAGGTCGGCTCGATGGCGAGCGCCTGGTCGAGCAGCGGCAGCCCCTTGGCGGCGCCCTGCGGCATGAAGGTATAGACGTCGGGCAACGCGCGCAGCAAAAGATCGTAGGCGTCGAGACTGTCGGGGCGCTTGCGCCTGACGCGTTCGATCTCGGCCCGGCGCAGATTGGGCTCTATCGCAGCGACCACGCTGACGGTGATCTCGTCCTGCAGCGCGAACACGTCGCTCAGCTCGCGGTCGTAGCGTTCGGCCCACAGATGGCTGCCGTCCTCGGCGTCGATGAGCTGGCCGCTGATGCGCACGCGGCTTCCCACCTTGCGCACGCTGCCTTCCAGCACGTAGCGCACGCCGAGCTCGCGCCCGACCTGCTTCACATCAACCGCGTGGCCTTTATAAGTGAAGCTTGAGTTCCGCGCGATGACGAACAACCAGCGGATGCGCGACAGGCCGGTGATGATGTCCTCGACCATGCCGTCGGCAAAATAGTCCTGATCCGCATCGCCGCTCAGGTTCACGAAAGGCAGCACGGCGATGGAGGGGCGTGCGGGAATGCCAAGGCCAGGCTTTGCCTGTTCCACCGATGCTGTCGCCTCGGCGCCGGCCTCCTCGCGCACGCTGCCGATGAACCGAAAGCCCCGGCGCAGGATGGTGCGGACGAGGCGCTGCTGCTCGCCATTGTCCTGGAGGGCGCTGCGGGCGGCGTTAACTCGGCTGGCAAGCGTCGCGTCCGAGACGATGCGTCCCTGCCAGACCGCATCAACCAGATCGTCCTTGCTGACCACCCGCTCGCGGTTGCGGATCAGATATTGTAAGAGGTCGAACACCTGCGGCTCGACAGAGATCAGGTCGTTGCCGCGACGCAGTTCGCGCCGATCGCCGTCCAGAGCGAAATCCTCGAAAAGATACGGCAAATTGCTGGCTCCGGAACGCGGCTAATAGCGATTCTGGACATTGTAGCCGTGCGGTGGCGGCAAAATCAAAGCCATCTCAAGGGAAAATCAAGAGGTCCTGAAGGCTGCCTCAAAGCGAGCGGGTCGTTGTCGTCGCATAGTCCTCCTGCACCAACGCAAACAACACTTTGAAAAGGAGAACTCAAATGTCGAACAACACAGCAAATTCCGTGGTCCTCGTTCATGGCGGCTTCGTCGATGGCTCCGGCTGGGAAGGGGTCTACAACCAACTCAAGAAGGACGGCTACGACGTCACCATCGTCCAGAACCCGACGACCTCGCTCGCCGACGATGTCGCGGTGACGAAGCGCGCTATCGCCGCCGCCCCCAGCAATGTCATCTTGGTCGGCCATTCCTATGGCGGCGTCGTGGTGTCGGAAGCCGGCACCGATCCGAAGGTGGCGGCTGTCGTCTATATCGCGGCCTTCGCGGCGGATGCCGGCGAGTCGGTCTCGACCCTGATCGCCAACCCGCCTCCCGGTGCTTCCGTGCCGCCGATCCTGCCGCCCGTCGATGGCTTCCTGATGCTCGACAAGGCCAAGTTCGCTGCCGCGTTCGCCGCCGATGTGCGTCCCTCGCTCGCTGCCTTCATGGCGGACTCGCAGGTTCCGTGGGGCATTCCGGCGCTCGAAGGCAAGGTCACCAAGCCGGCCTGGAGGGTGAAGCCGAGCTGGTATCTCGTCGCCACCGACGACCACATGATCCCGCCGCCGGCACAGCGCCAGATGGCGATCCGGGCCAGCGCGACGACGGTCGAAGTGCCCGGCAGCCACGCTGTCTACGTTTCCGATCCCGCAGCTGTCGCCAAGATCATCGAACAGGCGGCTGCTGGCGTCGGCAAGAAGTGACCCCGCATCATCCGAACGGGATTCGGGCGCCAGGCGCCCGGGTCGCGTTCTGACTAGTTCATTGCAGAACCGGAGCGTCTGCTTGCGGCCCCACAGGACGCTGAACACCGCGACGCCATCGCGGACTAAGCTTATTACACAGATCAAGGATGTTTCAGCTTTGAGGGGCTTGGCGATTCCGCGAGCTATATGAAAAGATTATATTATTAGGAAAATTCTGGCGGAGAGAGCGGCGCGAACGGTACCTCTTTCATGTGACGGGCCCACCGTCTTGCCGGCCAGGCAAAGTCGGCATCTCAGTATCGGCCGTGCGCCAGATCCAGGAATCGAACTCCGGTCGCGATGCGATCAGTTCGCCCAGCATTTCCTGGTACGCGCCATCGGAGGAGGGCGGTACGACATAGAGGCCAACCGGCCGCGGCTGTATCTGCAATATCGCCGTCGCGGTCGGCTTGTCCGCCGGCAGATTGAAGCGCAGTCCTTTCACGCTTCGCTCCCTTGTCCTGGCAAGGGCGTCGACCAGCTTCTTTTCATAGGCGGATTCGTACGGCACCCAATTCTCCGCCACCACCATGACGGCAATTTCCTCGATCACAGCCAGCCCCGCCGGGGTCAACCCGAAGGTGGCGATCGCAATCAAATGCGATGCCTCATCCGCGCCCCAGAGTGCAATCTCACTTTCAAAGCGGGTTCGAAGCCGACGATGAAGGCTTTCGTCCAACAAGAACACGAACCCCGGCATGTGCTTGACGATCAACTTGTGGCCGCTCCGAGCCGGGCTGA
The DNA here is from genome assembly GCF_042295465.1 of Mesorhizobium sp. ISC25. Classification (NCBI taxonomy): domain Bacteria; kingdom Pseudomonadati; phylum Pseudomonadota; class Alphaproteobacteria; order Hyphomicrobiales; family Phyllobacteriaceae; genus Mesorhizobium; species Mesorhizobium sp. ISC25. The sequence goes on from NZ_CP135442.1 coordinate 275,231, forward strand.
ACTCCTTGACCTCGCCGACCAGGATCATCAGCCTTCTGGGGCCGCTCTTCGGGGGCAGCGCAGATGCAAGCGCCTGCCCGCGCCTTTGCTCGATCGCGATTTTATCGGCGGACCGGAACGGCTCGGGCACGAACAGGATTTCGCTCAGCGCTCTGCCCTTGACCGTCATCTGGCCAGCGGCCTCAACGAGGTGCCAACGAATATTCCACCAATGCCTTTTGCCAGCCCATCGCGACGTCCAGACTGTCAGTTCCGCTTCGTGCCAGAGATAATGGAGCAGGCCTCGCAGGGAGAGTTTCCTGATGTCCCCGACCACGCTGTCCGAACTTGCGGCGCCAACTGCCGGCGCAGATCGCGTGCCGACCTTCGATAGGCGAAAGTCCAGCTTCAGCGCGGCCATGCCGCTCTCGGAATCGACCTGGATAGCGCTGCGCATCAGCACGCCAAGGCCGGACAGTTCGTCGGGCGGCTCGTAAGAGAAACAGGAAGGATCATGGCTGCCACCCGACAGCGGCATCCGCTTGACCATGTATTGGTCGCCAACCTGCGCAATATACATCGTCGGGGAGGGCTCTTTGCACAAGCAAAGCGGTCGCAGCTTTCTGCGATATGCATCCGCAAGCGCAGCCTGTAGATCAGACGCCGCCTCCTCGATCACCAGGTCAGCAAGTCTGAAACGTCGCATTGCCTCCGTTGCTCCGGACGCCGCCGCATCCCACGCCCCCATTGAGTCACGGTTTTACCATCGAAGCAACGGGCTTATTCGTCAGGGCATCATCACCCGCCTCTCTCGCCGGAACGGGGCTGCCGGCTTCGCTGAACACCCGGCCTGCGGCTGGTCTTCCCTTGGGTGTGAGTTTGGGCGCTGCCACGCGGCGGGCACTTCGATAGGCGACGGTTGCGGCCAGCAGAGGAAGAGAGAAGGCGGGGCTTTCGGTGGACGGACGAAGGTCCGGGAGAGAGGCTCCCGGCGTCCGCCGCGGAGCAAACCCATGACACATATGGAAATTCAGGCACCGACGCGCAACGCGCGAGCAGGCTACAAGGTGGATGTGAGCCGAGGCCAGCGCGTCGGCCGCGTGTCGTCGGAGTGGTTCAACCGACCGGCCGATGAGCGCTACCTGTCGCTCACCGACCTGCGGAACTCGGTGAGGGCACGGTCGCAGCGTAGCCGTACGCGCATTGTCGAGAGCGAACGGATCCGCGTCGAAGCCAGCCGCGACGACGCGGAACGCCTCATGCTCATGCTGCCCGATGCCGAGGCACCGGTTGCGCCCACGCATTGGAGCTTTGGCCAGCTTGCCAGCCTGGTCGGCGCACCGGCTGCTTATCTGCGCCAACTCCCGGCCCCGCTTGCCGCCATCAATCTCCAATACGGGCTGACCTCGCAGCGGGCCGAGCAGGTAAAGACGCTTGAAATCCAGAACGGCCGCGTCGAGCTGCGGGCGGTGACCGGTCCCGACTACGGCCGGATTTTCGATCACGAGCTGGTCGAGGCCGTGCAGAAGATTGCCGGCAATGGCACCGGCGATACGCGGTGGAAGGTGCCGGGCGTACTCGACTGGTCGACGGGAATCTACAACCCCAATGTCGACATCTCCAAGAACACGACAACGCTTTATGCATCCGACCGCGACGTCTTTGTCTTCCTGGTTGACGACCTCAACCCGATCGAGGCCGGAAAGCTGCCAAACGGCGATCCGGATCTTTTCTTCCGAGGCTTCTACTGCTGGAATTCGGAAGTGGGCGCCAAGACACTGGGTATCGCAAGCTTCTACCTTCGTGCGGTTTGCCAGAACCGCAATCTTTGGGGCGTGGAAAATTTTGAGGAGATCACCATCCGGCATTCCAAATATGCGGCTTCGCGCTTCGCCGCTGAGGCGGAGCCGGCGCTGATCCAGTTCGCCGACTCCTCGCCCATGCCCTTCGTCAACGGCATCAAGGCGGCGCGCGAGCGTGTCGTCGCCCGCACCGATGAAGACCGCGAGAGCTTCCTGCGCAAGCGGGCCTTCTCGAAGGTTCAAACCACGAAGATCATCGATGCTGTGTTGGCCGAAGAAGGCAGGCCGCCGGAGTCGATCTTCGATTTTGTGCAGGGCATCACGCGGGTCGCGCGTGACAAGCCGCACCAGGATGTCCGCCTGGAGATGGAGGGCAAGGCCAAGAAGCTCTTCGATTTGGCTGCCTGACGCGTTCCGATGCCGGCCTCGCTGCGGGCATCTCCCGCTTATTTCCCCGGCGTCGTCCTCGAGCACAAGGGCGGCGCCTTAGCACGTGGTGGTCAGAAAAAGGCAAGGCAGGCCGTCGGGCCGTCCCCGGTCTCAACTGTTACACCAGAGAGAGGACGGATGTGCTCTCCTTCGCCAGGCCGTATTCGGCATTCCGGTCCGAAAACTCTTCCGGGAACGTGCCGATCGGTTCACTTATTCGGTATCGGGTTGAGACACTCCGATTGCTGGCACATCCAGCCCCTCAATTTCCTGCATCACTTTTCCGGCGATGCCCTGCAGGTCACCGTACATGCCGACGGTCGACTCGATTACCCCTTGGATCTGTGCCTCGCGCTTGGCCCACAGACGTGTTGTGGCCTTGCGTTCCTTGGCGAGGTCCTCCTGCATATCCGAGAATTTTTCCACGATCGCCTCGACGCGATGTCGGAACCGCGGACCGGTCAGATAGCCATAGACCTGCTCCATTTTGGTGGCCTGGCCGTCCTGGGCGAGGCGCGAGTTGGCCAGCTCGATCAGGGATTGCCGGAGCAAAATGGCGATCGGGATCGCACATTTGGGGTGGGCGACATAGACTCCGTCCAAAAGATCGAAAGTTTCCACTCCGGGAGGCAACGCTTCCGAGACCATCAACGCAATATCCGCTCTCGCGGCTCGTTGATCGCCTCTGAGCTTACCCAGCCAGCCCTGGCTCCAGTTCTTCGTTCGTTTCGATTCCCACAAAATGGCGCCGCACGGCTGGCCGGCCGGTCCGACCACGCGGTGCAAGACGTCTCCGCCGAACTCGCCCTTGGCGACCGGTTCGATGATGTCCATCGGGAAACGGCTGGCAATGAGGGATTCTAGCTCGAGCTCGAGGACCTCGCCCTGCAACTGCTGGGAGCCCTGTTCGGCACGACGCTTCAGCTCCTCGATCTGACGCTGCATGCCGGCAATCTGTTCCTCTTTCTCCGCAACCTTCATTTTGAGGCCATCTTCGGCTTCGGACCTCGCCTTGATGCGAACGGCGTCCAGCCCTTCCTGGATCTTTCGTTCGATGGTGAGCGCCACCTCGCGCTTCTCATCATCGAGCGCACGTTTCTGTTTCAGGAATTCCGCTTGTTGCAGCTGAGCCTCGGCGAGTTTCTCGTCCCGCGCTTTAAGCGTCGCCTCTATCTCGGCAAGCTTCCTGTCCCGGTCTTCAAGATCGACCGAGAGCAGCAGCCTGGCCTTGCGGGCCTCCTCGGCCGCGATAGCCGCGCGCTCAAGCTTGATCTTTTCCGCCACTTGGTTGTCGATATCCGACTGGGCGGCATCGATTGCGGATTGCTTGCGTTGAAGCTCTTCCTCTCGGGCCGCGATGGAAGCGTTGCTCTGCGCCAAACGCCGCTCATAGTCCTCACGGGTGGCGGCAATCAGCGGAGCCGCGAGCGATTCGTTTAGCTTGATGTCCGCCTTGCAGCTTGGGCAGATGATTGTCGGTTCATTGAGGATCCTGGGCTGGACTGTCATTCGCGGTGACTCGCTGAGGAAGCTGGATGAAAGAGGTGCCAGATTATATCTTAGGGACTGCTTTTGGAAAAGAACAAAGAGCGAACGAAGGGAGTTATCCCCCGCGCAAGGGCCGGCGAAAGTTCGCTTCACTATTTGCAGATTGCTGGAAAGAAGCACGCGGCGGCCGAGGCGAGGAATTTAGCTATATTCGGGGCCAGCCGGCACACCTGAAGGGTGCCAGGCCAGGCCCGGCCGGCAGCGCTGATCCACCAGCTCATGGATTACGCCGATAAGTTGGGGGCACTAGGCAAGCTCGAAAGTACCGAAATCTGCAAAATCGACCGCTGCGCTGTCCATGCGCGCATGACACGATTGCCGCAGTTGCCTGCGCTGGCGCCGGCGCCAGAGGCAAAGGGGGGAGGGGAGGTTTCCTGACGGGCTTGGAGGTCCAGGGAGAGGCCCCGGGCCGCCCGTCATGGAGAACCTGACCATGGCAAAGGCCATTCAGAAGATCGCTATGAACCCATCGGAAAACATTCCTTACGACAAGCTCGTGTTGTCGCAGAAGAATGTTCGGAGAGTAAAGGACGGCGTTTCCATCGAGCAGCTCGCCGAAGACATCGGACGGCGCATGCTGCTCCAAAGCCTGAACGTCCGTCCCGTCCTCGGCGAAGACGGAGAGGAGACCGACACGTTCGAAGTGCCCGCCGGCGGCCGCCGCTATCTAGCGCTCGGCATGCTCATCAAACAGAAGCGGCTGGCAAAGAACGAGCCGATACCGTGCATCGTCAATCGAAGCACGGCGACATCGGCTGAAGAGGACTCTCTGGCCGAGAATTTCCACCGCGCGGATCTCCATCCTCTCGACCAGTTCCGGGCGTTCAAGACACTGAGCGACCAGGGACTCGATCACGAAGAAATCGCCGCGCGCTTCTTTGTCTCGTCAGCGACGGTGAAGCAGCGCCTGCGGCTCGCCTCGGTCTCGCCAAAACTGCTCGATCTCTACGAGAAGGATGAAATCCGGCTCGAGCAGATCATGGCGTTCTCGATTTCGGACGACCATGCCCGCCAGGAGCAGGTCTGGGAGCGCATCACAAACAACCCGAATATGCAGGAGCCTTATTACATCAGGCGTCTGCTGACCGAGACGACGGTGCGTGCCGACGATCGCCGCGCAGTCTATGTCGGTGCCGAAGCCTATGAGAATGCCGGCGGCGTCATACTGCGCGACCTGTTTGAGCAGGATTCCGGTGGCTGGTTCCAGGATGCAGCTCTCCTCGAGCAGCTGGTCTTCGATAGACTGAAGGTAGATGCCGAGACCGTTCGCGCCGACGGCTGGAAGTGGGTCGAGGCGGCGATCAGCTTCCCGTACGGCCACACCTCCGGCATGCGGCGGGTTTATGCCGAGCCGGCGGAGTTGAGCACCGAGGAGACCGCCCGCTATGAGGCGGTGAAGGCCGAGTATGATGCGCTCGATGCCAAATATGCCGAGATGGAGGACGCCGATCAGGAGATCGAGGACAAGCTCGATCAGCTCGGCGCCGAACTCGACGCGTTCAGCGATCGCCCCCAGGTCTATGACCCGGCGCAAAAGGCTATCGCCGGAGCGTTTGTCGCGCTTGGCGCCAACGGCCAACTGCAGATCGAAGCCGGCTTTGTCCGCCCCGAGGACGAACCACGGGTCGAGACGGGCGATGACGATGAAGAAGCCGAGGACGGGGATCGCGACCCGTCGCAATCCGACGATGACAGCGCCAATCACGTCGTCGTCAACGGCCGGTCCGTGAACGGCGCATCCGACACCGCCGAAGAGCCCGAGGATGAAGGGATCAAGCCGCTGCCCGATCGCCTCGTCTTCGATCTCACCGCACAGAAGACGCTTGCGCTGCGTAACGCGTTGGCAAGCGACCTCGACATCGCCTTCGTCGCGGTGCTCCATGCACTCGTGCTGCAGGTGTTCTATCGGTTTGCCAAGGACAGCTGCCTCGAGGTCAACATGGTGAGCAACAGTTTTGGCCAAGTCCAGGGTCTGGCCGACACGACCTGGGCGAAGGAGATCGCCGATCGCCACGAGGCCTGGGACAGGGATATGCCCGACAGCAGCAATCTCTGGGAGTTCCTGCTTGGTCTCGACGAAGCGAGCCGCAAGGCGCTATTCGCGCACTGCGCATCGCTCTCGCTCAACGCCGTCGTCGAGCCCTGGAACAGGCGGTCAGGCGCCCTTGCCCATGCCGATGCACTCGCTGCCACGCTTCAGTTCGACATGGTGGAGGCTGGCTGGTCGCCCACGGTGGACAATTACCTCGGCCGCGTCACCAAGGCCCGGATCGTTCAAGCCGTGCGCGAGGGACGCGGCGAGGATTCCGCACAGCTGATCGACCACATGAAGAAGGACTTGATGGCACGCGAGGCTGCTCGCCTTCTCGAAGGGTCGAACTGGCTGCCCGAGCCGCTGCGCCTTGATGTCGACGACCCGGTTGCTGAAGTCGACGACGCCGCCACCGATGATGTGACGGATGAGACGGCTCTCGACGGCGATGCCGCCGAGCTGCCGGCCTTCCTCGCCGACGATACCGGCACGTCCTCCGATGAACCGGTGACCGAAACCGGCGAGGAACCCGAGCACCTTCAGGCCGCCGAGTAATCGGCCTCCCGCTCACCACTAGGCCCAGCATCTCCGCCGGGTCCTTTTGTTTTCCGACAAGGAGAAAAACGCATGTCCGCACATACAATTTACGATTGCGCCTCTCTGGGAAGCGTTGTCCGCTATTGCGACGGCACAGCGTGGCCGCCGGCCCGCTTCAGAAAGAAGCTGTCCGCCTGGGAGAGCCGCAACGGCACCGGCCGACTGGTCAAGAAGGAGCCGCCGCGAACGCGCGCGACCTATAGCTCGCCAGCCTGTTTCACCCTGCATGAGGGCGACTTCGGCCAAGGCGGCATCATCGTCGTCTCGGTCCGGCGCACGTGGTCCGTCGAAAGCGACCTGCGTTTCGAGGTTGTCGAGCGTCCGTCGATTGGCATGGTCCGCGTGCTGCAGGACATCGGCGAAAGCCCGGAACTCCTGAATCTCGCCAGGGATCGCGAGGCCGCCGAACGCTGGCTCGCCAACAATCCGTACAGCCGGGCCTATCTCGAGGAGGTCTCCGCCGATGAGGTCGGCGCCGACGTCATCGAAGGCCGCGCGGCTGCCTGACTTCCTCATCGCATTAAACCAACCCACGACATGCCCGGCGGTCGCGCAAGCGATCGCCGGGCATGTTCCGTTTCATGGAGATCGACATGTTCGACTGGAATACAAGCTGCTCCTACAACGAGCAGCAGAAGAGACGTTTTCATACGAGGGCGCGCTCACGGCTGAAAGAGCTTGTCGCCGAACTTGCCTTGCCGCCGGGTAGCTTTGACCTGCGCTGGAATAGGGCGGGTATCGCCGTATCCGGTGAAATCACCCTGCATCATGACCGCGCCTATATCCAGGTCGGCCAGTTCGGGCTGTCGTCGGGGCACGGTATTCTGATCCGCACCTGCAAGGGCCGCAAGGACTATACTGGCGGGGCCAACCACTTCGTCGCGCTCGGCATGCTCGATGACATCCCGGCGCTCGCCGCAGCGGTCCGCGCCATTACGGGCGTCGGATACGATGCCGCGCCTTCCGCGGATCGCCGCGCCGCCTGAACTGCCCACCGATCCGTCACCCGCCGACCGCTGCAGCGCTGCTGTGGCGGGCGACCGCCTATTTCCGGAGAGCAGCCATGTCCACCCATCCCCCGTTCCGAAAGGTGTTCGACGGCGTCGCAACGCGCGAGCAGATGTTCCGGCTCTTCAACCGGCACAAAGACACTCCGGGTATAAATCCAATTTCTGGCACGCCCTACGCCGGCGAGTATTTCGAGATTGCCGCCGAGCAATACCACTTCATGCTCGCGCTCTTGCCGCCGCTGTTCCAGCGAACCGGCATGTTCGGCATGTCCGAATACAAGTCTGGCTATGTGACCAGCGTCTTTTTCGCCATCAGGATCCGTGGCCGTGAACGATGGTTCCACGGCTTCTGCGACCTCTCCGACAAACGCAGTCCGGACGCGATGCGCGCGGCGATCATCGCCCACGAGACGGGCGCCGTCGACAGCATGACGCGCCAGGAAAAGCTCGAGGCGATCTGGTCCGCCACCCATCCCGACTTCAAGGGCATCGCTGGCGAGGCAAACCCGGACGCCTGGCCGCCGGAGCATCACGGCAAGCGAACCATCCTGATCAATGCTGGCACGCAGGGGACAGTCCTCAAGCTGCTGGAGGATCTCTCCGACGAAGAGATCGACAATCGCATGCCAGCAATTCATGCACGGTCGAGGTGAGGAGGGGCGAGTGATGCGGAGCCATCATAAGCAGTTGCCGACGGCCAAACACACCTGGGAGGCGCACTCGAGCTATACGGCCGCCTTCGGTGTGCCCGATCGTCGCCGATACCGACGCACGCCGCCGGGCCCCGACCGTCGCCAATCTCGTGCGGCCCGGCGACAGTGCTCGGCCTCGCCGGCTTCTGCTTTTCTGGGCTGCATACCCAGCCCCAGACAGGGAGACGCCACATGTCGCGCCTGAATGATCCGGAGAACTTCCGCGGCCGCGTGAACTATACGGCCAAGGTCATCGCCTGCGGACGAAGACCGACCTGCGCCTTCGACAATTGCTTCGACAACTATGACGACGACGAGGTGGCGACGGTGATCCTGAGACGTTCCCGCAAAAATGGCCGCCTTGCTGCCAATCTCCAGCGCTATCTGAATCTCTCCTCCATCGACGCCGCCGCCGATCGGCTCGCCAGTGTTCCAACGCGCAAACTGCCGGAAGTTGCCCGGCAGACGCGCGTACGCCGCCTGGCCGAGTTCGACGCCTGGTTCGAACAGCGCAAGACGGACGCCGGCGTCGATTCCTATACGACCCTCGCCGATGAGGGGAGCGCTCCATAAACCGTGATCCTGCCGTCGCATGCCACCCGACGCTCGTCGTCATCGACGATGCCTTCGGCGTAAAGCGTGGGCCGAAGAACGCGCCCGCTTTCGCGCGATGGCCGATCAACTTCGGGGGCGGCGACAAAGCGCTCGACGTCTGTTCGGTCGCCTGACCGACCAGTTGTGCCGCGACGGGTTCCGATCGCGGCTGACATGAAGCGATGTCGCCTCAACCGACCCGCAAAACCACCATCAGCTTTGAACTCTATCCGGCGCGAGCGCCGGGCATCGCACATCAATGCAGGAGAACGGCAATGCCAAAATTCACTATCGAGAGCACCTACCATCTGCCCGTGTATCGGCACCGTACCTACGATGCCGCGACGCCTGCCGAGGCGTGTCGTCAGGCCGTCGAGGACGACGACTGGTCCGCCGAGAAATTCGACTACGAAACGGCCGGCGAGACATACATCACAGGCATCTGGCCCGGTGCGGATGCCGCTTACCGTGTCGAGTCAATAACCGTGCCATCGCAGTTTCATGAGACGATCCAGCGCAAGGCCGCCCACTTCCAGGAGCTGTTCGATCAGCTGGTCTATGTCGCCCAACCGATGGGTTTATCCACGGTCGACTTCGAGCGCTGGCTGCCGAAGGCAATTGTCGCGATTGAGAAGGCAAAAGCGATCATCGAGGAACGCCGCGATCCCGATGAGCAAACAGCAGGGTCATGATCAGCACCAATGCAGGACCGAAATCCTTTCGGAGCAAACCGTCAGATCACTCGACGAAGGGCTTTTGGCAGCCGACGTTTCCAACGCTGCCCACGAGGCAAATTTGGTTCGTCGAGACGTCTGACACGTTTTCGAGGCGACCGCGCAGGCTCCTCGTCAACGCCTTCCGTCTCGACCTCAGCGGGATGCGGTTCGGCATGGGTTGCGTCGGCAATGGCGTGCGCATGACCGTCTTCTGATGGGGTGTCGATCGAGGAGCCGGCGCTGCTCGCGCAGTCAACGTCGACGATCGGATCGAGACGCGATCATTCCCGACCGGCCCTAGGGTCCCCTCGGAAACCGGCAAAGCGTCGGCGGCTACAGTGGAAAGGTCCAGGTCGCCCCAGATCGATCGCGGTTTTGCAGGACTGCCGCGCCTCTTCTTCACTTCCACGACAAACGGTCGCGTGGGTCGTTTCATAGTCGCGTTCCCTGGTGAGAATCGATCCCATTGCAGGATCCGGTCGTCATTTACTTCGGTCACGAGCAGCGGTCCAACAATCCCGCCGTCGCCGCGACCTCCAGCCGCTGGGTAGTCCGCAGCTTTCGTACCTGAACAGCCCCTCGCTACATCTCGCTTCTCGTCGCGAGAGGGAGAGCGGGGCTGGAAGGAGCGCGGCCCGGCCGGGGCACAGAGAATGCCGGCGGGGCAGGCACTCTCTCCCGCGAAGGACATCTCCATGAACATTGTTTCGACCCCATCGACCGTCGCTCGAACGGCCCCTCCCGTTACCGCGCCGGCATCCGACGCCATCGACACCGCCCACGCGATCCACCTGGCGGCCGCGGAGCTTCTGCCTCTCCTCGAACAAGGCAAGCCCATCACTACGAGGACATTGCGCGTTGCCATGAGCGACAGCTTCGGCGGCACCGACGCGCAAGGCTTCTGGGTTTGGAAGGACGCCTATGAGGCGCTCGAATCTGCCCAGGTCCTGTTCATCCGCAGATTCGGACCGGCGATCTTGTCCCGGTCGGCCTCGCCCGAGGCAGCGCTGGCGATGATGAGGCGGATCGCCGATCTCGTTCCCACCCACACACGGCGCTCCTACGAGAGCCAGGCCATGCAGCAGCTGTCGACGCCACTGCCGCTCGCCTTCGTCACCGCTCAAGCGGCCGCGATCTCCTCTTCGGATCTCGTTCTCGAACCCTCGGCCGGCACCGGCCTGATCGCAGTCCATGCCGAGATTGCCCAAGCCTCGCTCGCCCTCAACGAGCTTGCCATGACCCGCGCGGATCTGCTCGGCTTGCTGTTCCCGCGCGCTCCCGTTTCCCGGCACGACGCAGCCCATATCGACGATCATCTCGATTCCACCATCGAGCCTTCCGTCGTGCTGATGAATCCTCCCTTCACGGTCGGCGCCTATGTCGACGGCCATGTCTCCGATGCGGCATGGCGGCACCTGTCCTCCGCATTCGCCCGGCTGCGCGCCGGCGGGCGAATTGTCGCCATCACCGGCACCGGGCTTTCTCCCGAAAACCCCAAATGGCGAGCCGCCTTTGAACGGTTGCAGCGGCAGGGCACCATCGTCTTCACCGCGGCGATCGACGGCCGCGTCTATTCCCGCCACGGCACGACCGCCGAAACCCGCCTCACGATCATCGACAAGGTGCCCGCAGCAGACCCGTCCCGCTTCGCGGCCTCGCCGGGCAAGGCTTTGGACGTTGAAACGCTGCTCGCCTGGATATCCGACCTGCCGCCCCGCACGCCGGGCGGCTTCCCGGACTCGATCGGCGCCCTCTCGAACCAGATCCTGCGCACTGCCGCGGCTCAAATGGCCGCGCGAAATGCGACGAAAGCCGCACCCATCGCAGCATCTGCAGCTGCCGCAAAGACTTTCCGCCAAACCCACCACCCGGCTGCCCGGATGAAGCCCATCCTCCCGGTCGTGACAGGCACCACGCCTGCCGTTCCCCTTGCCTACGAGCTGCGCGACTGGATGCCGGAGAAGGGCGGCAGGCTTACCGACACGATCTACGAGCCCTATGCGCTGCAGTCGATCGACATCCCGCGCGCCAAGCCGCATCCGACGCCGCTGGTGCAGTCGGCAGCCATGGCTGCGGTCGCGCCGCCAAAACCGTCTTACCGGCCTCTCCTGCCCGATACGATCATCGACGAAGGCCTACTGTCCGACGCCCAGATCGAAAGTGTGATCTATGCCGGTGAGGCACATTCCGGCCATCTCGCCGGCGCCTGGACGGTCGACGAAAACTGCGATGTCGTCTCCGCCGCCTCCGAAGGCGCCGAGAATGCCTTCCGCTTCCGCCGTGGATGGTTCCTGGGTGACGGGACCGGTTGCGGCAAGGGCCGGCAGGTCGCCGGCATCATCCTGGACAACTGGCTGCAGGGTCGCCGGCGCGCGATCTGGATTTCCAAGTCGGATAAGCTCTTGGAAGACGCCCAGCGCGACTGGTCGGCACTCGACCAAGAACGTCTTCTCGTCCAGCCGCTCTCGCGCTATCGGCAGGGCACGCCGATCCGCCTTGCCGAAGGCATCCTCTTCACCACCTATGCCACCCTCCGCTCGCAGGAACGCGATGGCAAGAAATCCCGCATCGCCCAGATCCTCGACTGGGTCGGCAAGGACTTTAGTGGCGTCATCGTCTTCGACGAAGCGCACACCATGGCCAATGCCGCCGGGGGAAAAAGCGAGCGTGGCGATGTTGCGCCTTCACAGCAGGGTAGGGCGGGGCTGCGGCTCCAGCATGCACTGCCCGACGCCCGCGTCGTCTACGTCTCTGCAACGGGTGCGACGGCAGTCGAGAACCTCGCCTACGCACAACGCCTCGGCATCTGGGGCAGCGAGGATTTTCCCTTCGCAAACCGTGCCGAGTTCGTAGCCGCGATCGAGGACGGCGGTGTCGCCGCGATGGAGGTGCTCGCCCGTGACCTTAAATCGCTCGGTCTCTATACGGCGCGTTCGCTCTCCTATGACGGCGTCGAATACGACCTGCTGGAGCACGAGCTGACCGACGAGCAGATCCGCATCTATAACGCCTATGCGGACGCGTTTCAGGTCATCCATAATAACCTCAACGCGGCGCTCGAGGCGGCCAACATCACCAGCGATTCCGCCACGCTGAACCGCAATGTCAAGGCGGCTGCGCGGTCGGCCTTCGAGAGCACCAAGCAGCGCTTCTTCAGCCATCTCATCACCTCGATGATGACACCGACCCTGATCAGCGCCATCAGGCAGGATCTCGCCGACGGCCACGCGGCCGTGGTGCAGATCGTCTCGACCGGCGAGGCGCTGATGGAACGCCGGCTTGCAGAGATCCCGACCGAGGAATGGTCGGATCTCCATGTCGATGTCACGCCCCGCGAGTATGTCGGCGGGTATTTGATGCATTCCTTCCCGACGCAGCTGTTCGAGGAGTATTCGGACGCCGAGGGGAACGTCTACTCGCGGCCCGTCCACGACGAGGACGGTAACCCGGTCCAATGTCGCGAGGCGGTGCGCCGGCGCGACGAGATGATCGAAAGGCTGGCCTCGCTGCCGCCGGTCGGCAGCGCGCTCGACCAGATCGTTCATCATTTCGGGACAGAGACCGTTGCCGAAGTGACGGGCCGCTCGCGCCGTATCGTTAGGAAGACCGGCCGCGACGGCATCGACCGGCTTGCGGTCGAGAACCGCCCGGCCTCGGCCAACCTGGCCGAGACGCAGAGCTTCATGGATGACGACAAGCGCGTCCTGATTTTTTCGGACGCCGGCGGGACAGGCCGCTCGTATCACGCCGACCTCGGGGTGAAAAATCAGAGGCTGCGCAGGCACTATCTGCTCGAGGCCGGCTGGCGCGCCGACAACGCCATCCAGGGTCTTGGGCGGACCCACCGCACCAACCAGGCGCAGCCGCCATTGTTCCGGCCGATGGCCGCCAATGTGAAAGCGGGAAAACGCTTTCTGTCGACCATCGCGCGGCGGCTCGACACGTTGGGGGCAATCACGCGGGGCCAGCGTCAGACGGGCGGGGCTGGGCTGTTCCGGTCCGAGGACAATCTGGAAAGCTCCTATGCCCGCGCCGCTCTGCGGCAATTCTACATGCTGCTGCACCAGGGCAAGATCGAGGGCTGCTCGCTTACGACCTTCGAGACGGTCACCGGCCTGTCGCTGACCACCGAGGATGGCGGTTTGCGCGACGAGCTGCCGCCGATCACGACCTGGCTCAACCGGCTGTTGGCGCTGCGCATCGAAACCCAGAATCTGCTGTTCGAGGTATTCGAGCAGCTGATGACGGCAAAGGTCGAGGGCGCCACCGCCGCGGGCAACTATGACAAGGGGTTGGAGACGATCACGGCGGAGAGCATTGTCGTCACTGATCGCCGGACCGTCTATACCCACCGGGTCTCGGGCGCGCAGTCGCATGTGCTCACGGTTGCCCGCAAGGATCGCATCCGGCCGCTCGGTCTGGTCGATGCGCTGGCCATCGCCCGCTCCGAACCGCAGTCGGTCCTGCTGGTCAACTCGCGGTCGAGCCGCGCGGCAATCCAGCTCCCGACCGCGAGCCTGATGCTCGACGACGGGACCGTCGAGCACCGCGTGCGCCTGCTGCGGCCGACCGACGAGCTGCGCTTCGGTCTTGATGCCCTCGCCGAGACCCATTGGCAGCCGGCCGACCGCAAACTGTTCTGCGAACTATGGGACGCCGAAGTGGCAGCGGTCCCGGAATTTACCACCAGCACCTTCCACATCGTCACCGGCCTGCTGCTGCCGATCTGGCGGCGTCTGCCAGACGATGACTGCAGAGTTTACCGCATGCAGACCGATGCCGGCGAACGGATCATTGGCCGTCACATCGCGCCGACGCTGGTCGCGACCATGTTGCGCAATCTCGGTATCGACGATGTGCGGACGCTCGCTCCGCACGAGGCATGGACCGGCTTGATCGAGGGCCGGATCGGGGCGCAACTCGCCGACGGCCTGATCCTGCGCCGCAGCCGCGTCATGAATGACTACCGCGTCGAACTGATCGGTTTCACCGACGCGATGGTGCCGCGGCTGAAGGCGCTGGGACTGATCTCCGAAATCATCTCCTGGAAGCTCAGACTGTTCATCCCGACGGGCGGGCATGGCTCTGCCATTCTCGCCTCGCTTCTCGATCGCCACACGCTGGTCGGCGTCACCGACCGCGCATCCGCAGCGTAAATGGAGGCGATCATGACCGGCTCGGCCTCCGAGCTGGCGCGCCGCCTTGGCGACCATGCAGAGGCGGTGTGCCGCGCATATCTCTCCAACGGCCATCGTTCCGGCAATCACTGGATCGTCGGTGATGTCCGCAACACGCGCGGCCGCTCGATGCATGTGCGGCTGAAGGCCAATGCCAAAGGCCCTGCTGGTAAGTGGGTGGACGAGGCGACCACCGAGTTTGGCGATCTGCTCGATGTCATCCGCGAAAGCTGCGGCCTCATCGAGTTTCGCGATGTCGCGGACGAAGCGCGGCGTTTCCTCGCCATGCCACGGCCAGAGCCCCAGTCCCGACCATTCGGTGCCCAGCGCCAGCCTGCGGTGGCACGCGGCTCCCCCGAATCGGCGCGCCGCCTGTTCGCCATGTCGCAGCCGATCGTCGGCACGCTGGCCGAACGCTATCTGGCCGGCCGCGGCATCGTCTTGTCCGCCCGTGAGCGCGCTCTCCGCTTCCACCCCGGCTGCTACTACCGTGATCTGGTGACGGGCAAGACGCAGACCCTGCCCGCATTGATCGCCGCCGTCACCAGTCTGGACGGACGCATCACCGGTCTCCAGCGTACCTGGCTCGCTCCGGACGGCAATGGCAAAGCTCAACTCGACGATCCCCGCCGCTCTCTCGGTCACTTGCTGGGCAACGGCATCTGGCTCGGCCTTGAACCCGGTGCTCCTGTCCCGATCATGGCCGCCGGCGAAGGTTTTGAGACGATGGCCTCGCTGCGGACGGTGATGCCGTCGCTGCCGGTGGCCGCCGCCACTTCGGCCAATCACCTCGCCGGCCTGATTTTCCCGCCTGGCTGCCGTCGCCTCTACATCGCGGCCGATGCGGACGCCGCCGGCCGGCACGGTATCGAACGTCTCAGCCAGCGCGCGGGCGAGGCGGGGATTCTCGCTCTGACGTTGCAGCCGCAGCTCGGCGACTTCAATGACGATCTGCGCCATCTCGGGCCGGCCCATCTCGCGGCATGGCTCGCCGATCAGCTCGTTCCGGAAGATGCCCGTCTCTTCCTGCCGGCGGGATGAACGGTCCGAGCCTGCGGGCGGGCAGGGGTGGCGTTACAGAAGGGCGTGCAGGCATGGCGGCGATCCGCCGGAGAGGCCGCGCCCGCGGCCTGCCCGAGAGGCGACCCCTGCCACCCCCCGTTCACGGCCGCAACGGCTGCGCCGTCCTCCGCTTCACGCTCCGGCCTTCGGTGCGGCCGCGCCCGGGGCGCGGCCGGGATGCGCTGTCAGGCCGCGAAGGGCGCGGCCACAACCGACGGAGACACCGCCATGACCTACGAGCTTCCTTTCGACGACGCCTACGAGCCCTACCACACCTCCTCGCCGACCGACCGCGTCATCCTCGAACTGCAGATGTACGGCCATCGCCCGCATCAGGATGAGCCCGATCCCCGCCCATTGCCGGACGAGAGTGTGATCCGGGCCGGCCTTGCCGGGATCGTCGAGACCTTCGCCGGCATGCTCGGCGACACCAGGCTCGAACCCGATCTCGACGACCTGCTCTGGTCCTTCGCAAACGTCTTCCACCGCGCCGCCGAGCGCGTCGCCCGCAGCCTCGATCGCAACGAGGAGGCCCAGCGTTCAAGCCAGCAGGAGCAGGACGGTTCCGAGGTGAAGTCGGTCGAGCTGGAACGGCTCACTGCCGAGGGCATCACCTATATCGAGCGCCGCAATGTGCTCGAAATCATGCGCGACGAGGCCGCCGACCTCTACGAGGCACAAACAGGATCGGCATGGCGACCGCGCACCGGCTCCAAGGTCTCCCACCAGGCAATGACCGCGGCGATGATCGACAGCCGCGACTTCCTCGCCGCTCGCCGCCACGCCGAAACCGAGGTGCTCGTCCCGGCCGGCACCAAGATTGCCTTCGCCGGTGGTCTCGACTGCAACGATCATGACCGGATCTGGGACGCGCTCGACAAGGCCCGCGAGAAGCATCCCGACATGGTCCTGCTCCACGGCGGCAGCCCGCGCGGCGCCGAACGTATCGCCGCCTGCTGGGCTGAGAACCGGAAGGTCACCCAGATCGCCTTCAAGCCGGATTGGAGCCGGCACGCCAAGGCAGCTCCGTTCCGCCGCAACGACCAGCTTCTCTCGGTGGTGCCCTACGGCCTGATCGTCTTTCCCGGCTCCGGGATCACCGAGAACCTTGCCGACAAGGCCCGTCGGCTCGGCATCCCCGTCTGGCGGTTCGCGGAGGGCGGCGCGTGAAGCGCCGCTTTCCTCGCAACCGCACTATCGAACCCGACCGGGCGCGGTCGGGTTCGGCCCGCGCGAAGCGCACCAAAGCCGCGCGGGAAGCACGGCAACCTCCGCTTTCAAAGATCGTATCGACGCGGTGGAGCATTCCGCCAGGCAACGTGTATTGCGTTCAGCGTTACATGGACGTATATACGTCCGCAGCACAGGAGCGCGCCATGGCCACTACAGCCCCGAGGAAGGAAACACCCGTCTCGATGCGGTTTCGCGATGATGATCTCACCATCATCGACCGCGGCGCGGAGTTGCTTGGCCTATCGCGCACGGAGTTCATGCGGCGCGCAGCACTCCACGAGGCGCAAGCGGCCATCCTCAACGAAACCGTCATCCGCGTGTCCCCGGAAGCCTATGACGCCTTCATGCAGGCGATCTCAGCGCCCGCCGCCGCGCCCCCGCCGAAGGCGGCCGAGCGGCTGCGTCGGTCCCCGCCCTGGGATCGCTAGGTGGCGCTTTCAGGCATCGAACTCCTCGACGACGCGCACCGCCTCGACAGCTTCGATTGCGGCAAGCCGGCGCTTAACGCTTGGCTGGCCGGTTTCGCACGAACGAACCAGGCCCGCGGGTTTACCCGCGTTCTGGTCGTTCACGACGAGGGAACAGTCGTCGGCTATTACGGCCTTGCGCCGGGCGTGATCCAGCCAAACAGCGCACCGCGCGCCATCCGCACCGGCCGCCCGCCCGACCCGATCCCCTGCCTGCTGATCGGACAACTCGCCGTCGACCATCGCTATGCCGGACAAGGCATCGGCAGCGGCCTGGTCAAGGACGCGCTTCGTCGCTGTGTCGCCGGCGCCGACATCGTTGCCGGCCGCGCGGTGGTTGTGCGGGCGATCGACGCCGAGGCCGAGCGCTATTGGCAGAGCTGGGGTTTTGTCCCGTCGCGAGACAACCCGTCTATCCTGATGCGCTCGATCCAGGACGTGAGCCTCTGGCTAGCCGAAGGCAGCTAGTCCACGCGCGTCGTCCGGCAGCGGCAGGGCCTAGGCGCGCCGGCCTGCGGCCGGCCGGGCTCTAGTCGCGGCGTCCCGCCGCTCCCCGCGCCGGCTTCGCCGTCTCGGCCTTCGGGTGACGATCCCTCGCGCAGGGCAGAGGGAGAGGGCGGCCGGTGCGGGGCGGGGGCGCTCGATAGAAGGAAAGTCACGATGTCGATGATATTCATAGGTGGATCACGCGAGATATTCGAGCTGCCGGAACCTGCCATCGCTCGCATCGGCGCAATCGTTGCTGCCGAGCACGGCGTGCTGATTGGCGATGCGTCAGGAGCCGATGCGGAGGCGCAAGGGCTGCTCGCGGGTTACAGGTACGAGCATGTCGGGGTCTTCCATACCGGCAAGGAACCCCGCAATAATCTGGGCGACTGGGCCGCCTACCATGTTCCTTCTCCTGGCAACGCCACAGGATACTGGGTCCACGCCGCCAAAGACCGGGAGATGGCGCGGCGCGCTGACTTTGGCATGATGGTCTGGGACGGCGCATCATCCGGCACGGCCGTCAACGTGCTTCGGCTCGCCATCGCGAACAAGCCGTGCGTCATTTACGATCTGGCCAGGGGCAGCGTGGCGACCACGTACAATGTGGAAGACTGGTGCGCCATGCTTCGCCATGCCGGCCTCGACGTTCGCCGGCAAGCCGAAGCCCGCATGACGCCGGACGAGCGTCTGGCGCTGCCAGAATGATGTACGCTGTCCCACCGACAGCCCGTCGAGGCTGATACGATATGCTTGTTCCGGCCCCGCGCCCCCAACTCCACTTTTTTGAACGGCCGGAACCGGCACCTTTCGACCCGGCCCACGCGCAGAGCCGCGTGGCGTTGTGCAGATGATCATCTTGACCCGTCTCGCCTCTGAAGCGGGTGCAAACGTGCCGAACCTGGCTTGCGCGGTCATCCATTCCTGGCCGCGAGGCATCACCAGGGGTGTGAAGTTCGGTGCCAGCCAGCTCCGATCTCGAAACCGCTGTGCCGCCATACGAACGCGCAAGGCGGTTCACGCGCCATGCTGCTGTTCGAGGTGTTGACGACGCAGGCGACATGACCTGAGAGGCTGCAGCCTGTTCCGGCCATCCGGCAGCGTTGCATGGGCGGCCAGGCGATGGCGGCCTGAGTTCTTCTCCATCTGCCGCATCCGGGGCCATTCCCGTTTCATGTCGCCTTTGTAGACGACCCGCCTGCTTTGTGCGGTCAACCCCCGTTGGGGGTACGCTCGACGAAAATTCAGGAAAATTCGATTCCTGTTTTTTGTTTGCGGTCAGGCGAAGGGCCTGCCCGCAATTTTCGGCAAATAGAATTTTCAAGAATTTTCGCCGAGATGACCGCAGCAGGACGGCCCTCTCCTTTGGCGCCATCGGGAATGGTCCCGATGCAACCGAAGGAGAACTATCATGGCCACCACGATCGCAAACCTCACCACCAAGGCCGACGGCTCGATGGAAGGCGTCTTTGCCACGCTCCGGGTCAACGCCCCGATCACCCTTATCCCGAACGCCAACAAGTCGCGAGAGGACGCCCCCGACTACCGGATCGTCAACAAGCGCACGGGCTTCGAGATCGGAGCCGGCTGGCACCGCATCTCCCAGCGTTCGGGCGAGGAATACCTCTCGGTCAAGCTGGAAGCCCCGGAGATCGGCGTCATCTTCGGCAATCTCGCTCCCGCCCCGGGTGGCGAGGAAAACAAGAAGGTCATCCTCTGGAACAACCCCCAGTGAGGCATCGGTGGCCGGCCCCTTAAGGGGCCGGCCACCCCACCGGCAAAAGGAGGTTGCAATGAGCCGCTACACCATCACTGTCACTGGCACCGTCACCGGACAGGTCCGCTCGGACCCAGACGCTGTCATCGGCTACGACCCACCGCTTCGGACCTACTTCCTGCAAGCGTTCCCCCACGAAGAAACCGACGAGCCCGCGCTCTGGCTTGGCACCGCCGATCGAGCGTTCGAAGCGCTTGAGGATCTTCGCCATGCAGCCATCTCAGAGGGCTACGACTTCATGGCGCTGCCGCCCGAATTGGCCGCAAAGCTGATCGACGACAAAGCGACAGCCAGCGCGCGTCCGGAGCGGGACGGCATCCTCGGGGAACTGCTGAAACACCTCAACCAATCCAAGTAGGCAACACAAAAAGGGCCTGCGGCGGAGTACTCCGTCGCGGGCCTTTTTTTTGCGCGTCGCAAAAGAGCCCAGAACATCGCCCGTCACA